>JAFGFB010000310.1 GCA_016931315.1 Anaerolineae bacterium | reverse complement strand
TGGTTGAGTTTTGGTTGTGCTAACTTAAGATTACCACGGAGATGAAACTTTTTCCAGCCTTTCTCGATTTGTGGGTAATCACCAAATAAAATGCACTTCTTTAATGGATTCTAATCGTTGTTGCTCCGCACTATTTTGCTATTGAGCAATCAGTCAGCTTTGAGGTGGCTGGCGACAGAAGCAGCCCAAGCACGGATGGCGTCCCAATTCCGCGTATCGCTTGCCGGTGCATTATACAGTGGACTGGCAGGGAACGCTTTGAGCAGCGTGTCTGGAAATCGCAACTTCGCCGGATCGTATTTGCCGCCAAACAATTCAGTTGCCACGGGTTTGAGCCAGGGGACCCTACCCAGCTCTTGGTCCAGTTGGGCGCGTACTACCGGGTCATTCACTTCCTCTGTCTTTGTTGGACCCAGCACGAAGAGCGCCACCGGGAGTGCAACCAGGGCTTGTTGGTGTCGCGCCAGGAATTTATGCGCTTCCTTGAGCCAACGCCCGATGTAGAGGGGCGCGCCCAGGATTACGGCGCGGTAGTTTTCCAGTGATTGCACCTGACGCATGGCTTGCACCTCCACACTCAGCCCGTTTTGGCGCAAAACTGCAGCAATCTGTTCGGCGACTTCCTGTGTAGAGCCATAGCGCGTAGCATAAGCGATCAAAATGGTTTCTGACATGGTTCCCTCCTATTGCTAATTTGCTAAGAATCTGTTCGAAAACTTGCATTGGCCCACGGTTCACGCTTGAAGGCATGCAAGTTCACTCATGTTTACTGGCCTTCCTCGGTGGGCGGCGGGACTGCGGTACGAAGTGTTTGGATTTCGATCTTAAAACCAGTTGGGGCAGAAGAGCCTAGCGTGATGGTTGCAACTTCTTGCATGGTCACTGTATCGTCGTCTTCCGTGATGGGCCGTACGAAGAACAGCACCGTGCGCTCAGGCGTGACGTTGAAGGCATCCTGCTCCTGCCATCCGGCGGTAGCCAGCTCTTGGCGGTAAAACTCGGCAGCGGCGTTCAGGTCACTACCGGTAAGGTAGCTCAGGAACCCTGGCATGCGTAGGGATTGTGAAGCGTCAGGGAGCATAGGAAAGTCTGTTAGTACGGGGGCACAGCTCTCTGGAAGGAGGTTGGCGTCTTCGCTTAGCGGGTTAAGGTCAAACTGCCAGGTCTGTTCACCCTCAGCGGCGCTCAACACGCCTGCTGGCGCTTGCATGCTTAACCGGTAACGCACCAAAAAGCCGCCGTCTTTGGCTATCCACAGTTCCCCTTCCGCCGTGGTTTCAGCCGCCCAGCGAATTGCGCGTTGATCGAAGGTGTAGTGCTCGGTTTCGAAGCCGTTGACGGTTTCTTCGCCCATCAGTTCTGCGCCATAAATGGCAGGGATTTCGCTCCACGGGTCACCAAAGGTGGGGGTTTCGGTGTCTTCGGAGTCAACCAGTGAACTGCATGGGGCGTCGCTGGCAGATTGAATGAAACGTGTCCCCGCTACCTCACCTGCCAGCAGAAAAATCGGCTCTTCGCCGGTGACGCGACTTTCGAGGCGGGTCACTTGTGCGCCAGGGCCGGCGTAGGCCAGCGTCAGGTGCGTGCTACGTTCTAACGCCTGTCCATTTTGTGTGCCGCTAAACCGGGTTTGCAGCTCTGCTTGATAGCGGCTGAGTGAGTCGAGATGGGCGCCCGGTTGGGTCAGGTTTAAGGCGCCTGGACCGCCTACGGAGATGGGCGTGGAGGCAGTTGGTTCTGCGATGTCGTCGTCCGGCGTCATATCCGACGCTGATACCTCGGTGGGCAGTATGACGGTGGGTGCGGCGGTGGCGGAAGGTCCGCTGCTGCTACAGGCGACCAGGAGCAAGGCGACAAGGGTGAAGCTCAAGCAGTGGAAAAGATAGGATTTACAGGTCATTTCTACCTCCGTGTGACCACAACGTACCCAAAGCCATTAGGAACCTCGAATTCCTCCACGCCTCCTTGCAGAGGGAAGGTGAGACCAACCATTTCCAGCGTTTCGGGGTCAGGGTTGGCGCCTTCGATAGGGATGTTGAATTCGATTTCTCCCAAGCCTACACCATTGCAGCGCCATACCATCGTTCCGGGCAGTGATAGCGGGGCAAAGTGGACGTTGACATGGAGAAAGTTGTAAGGCTCGGCATTGAGCATGCCTTCTACCTCAAAGGTGCTGTTGGCGGTGATTTTATCCATCGTGCAACTAAAGGCGCCGGGAGCGAAAGCCCACATCAGAAAAGCCAAATCATCTTGCCCACTGCCCGCTAACTCACCGACAGATTCCGCGGTGCGGTTGACGAAGAATTCTCCGTCGCCCTTGAAAGCGACATAGAAGCCGCCTGTATCAATCGTCTGTGAGGACAGCTCCAGGAACGAGATGTCATACTCGCAGGTGGGTAGAACACTGATGCGTTTTTCGACGCTGGCTGAGCCATCATCAATGACTGCGGTGATGGTGTCTTGCCCTTCGCCAGCAGCGGTGTAGGTGAAGCGCATATATTGACTGGGGCTTGTGAGCAAGAACTTGTTGGGGCTGACCTGTCCATTTAGAGCGCTGATTTCCACATATCGGACAAGCGGCGCCAATTCGGGCGGTCCCGCTGGCGGTTCGATGGGAACCAGGGGGCGATTGGGATCGGGTGGGGACTCGTAGTAATACGACCAAAGCGTGAATGTGGTCGAGTCACCTTTACAGAGCTGGCGCATTTGGGCGGGCAGGAATTTGAGATGCATGCCATCTTCTTCCTCGGTGAGTGGTCCGGCGAGCGGGCTGGCTTGAACCTGCCATTGAGGCGGGGAAGCCCAGCTGAGCATGAGCAACGCTATGCCGATTAGGGCAAGGATAGCTCTTTGGGGTGGAAGAACGTGGGTTTTCATGTAGACCTCCTGATAGTTGTCATCCTACCGATGGGGATGAAAGAGTCCCCCACGCTTTTGCGTTTTTTCGGTATTCGGAGCGGTCAAGCCCAAAGGGGGATTATACAGCCAACCGCGAAAATGGGTAGCTGCTGATACATTTCCTTTAAGCGATTTTGTGCGGTGGGTTGCAACCCACCGCATAAATCATCTTTCTTCCGTGCTCCGCGAGGATGCCTGAGGCAGTTAATGCTCATTGTTGCCCCCATTCTGAAACGCACTCATGCCCGAAGTTACTGTTCAGCGTTATCCCGCCTGTCACAACCAAGAGCGGCTAAAGCCGCGATTTTAGAGAGTGTTTTTGGCTGCCGCGCG
>JAFGFB010000309.1 GCA_016931315.1 Anaerolineae bacterium | reverse complement strand
GGGCAAAAGCAAGACGACTGGCATGCAAATACCTTTCCTTTGATTGATTTTTGGCGGTGGGCTTTGCCCACCGCCAAAAATCAATTTCCTCCTGCGTCCTGTAGGGACGCCTGAGATTTTCACCCCGTTTTGAAACGCACCCTCGAGATGTATTTACTACCACAAAGCAAGAGTATTCTGGTATAATCTCAGTCGGGAGCCAAAAGCAAAACAATGACATACGATACACAACCCCTTGATCTCTATGATCTGAGCCGTGAGGCTCTGGGAGAGTTGCTGGCAAGCTGGGGTGCGCCACGCACGCTGACGCTGGAGCTGTGGCACGCACTCTATCGCCAGGGAGCGACGAGTTTCGAGACGCTGCCGCTGCCGGAAGCGCTCCGCGCCCGATTCGCTGCCGAGACACGCTGGCACATTCCGCAAGTGGTAGACCGCCTCGAAGCGCCCGATGGCGCCACACGCAAGGACTTACTCGAGCTTGCCGATGGACAACGTATCGAGGTGGTACTGTTGCGTTACCGCCAACGGCGCAGCGCGTGCATCTCGACGCAGGTGGGGTGTGCCTGTGGTTGCGTCTTCTGCGCCACAGGAGGAATGGGCTTCGTACGGCAACTGACACCAGGTGAGATTGTCGCGCAGGTGCTCCACTTCCAACGGGAGCTCGCCGCGCAGAGTGAAAGCCTCAGCAACCTGGTGCTCATGGGGATGGGCGAACCTTTCCTCAACTACGAGAACACGGTTGCCGCACTACGGCAACTGCTCGACCCGCAGGGGTTGGGATTTCCTCCACGGCGCATCACGGTAAGTACTGCTGGCATCGCGCCCGGCATCAAGCGCTTTGCGGAAGAAGGGTTAGGTGTAAACCTGGCAATCTCGCTCCACGCCGCCACCGATGCGCTGCGGGAACAGCTCATGCCCATCAACCGGCGCTATCCCCTCGCCATGCTATTCGAGGCGACGCGCGCCTACACGGCAAAGACCGGACGTCGGGTGATGTTCGAATGGGCGCTGATTGCAGGGGTGAACGATAGCCCGGCTCAGGCTGAAGCGCTAGTGGCGCAGGTAGCAGGACTTCCCGCGCACATCAATCTCATCCTGCTCAATCCAACCCCCACCTACCCGGGGCGCCCTGCCACGCCAGAAGCCGTCGCCGCTTTCACCACCGTGCTCGATGCCGCAGGAATTCCGCACACGATGCGACAACGCCGCGGCAGCGCTATCGCGGCAGGCTGCGGGCAGCTGCGGGCGCGAGAACGGGCATTCGGGTTGCTGCGCCCCTTGTGAGGCCCGCGGTTCGAATGAGTTGCTGCGGGCGAATGCCTTCCAGGTAAGCGCCCTTGATGACGAGTGCTTACCGCCTGTGTTCACTATTCTCGCGTGATAGCCTCCAAAATCACATCCTCGCGCTTTTGTAGCAACTTCGCCAGGGGATTAAGGGTCAGCGCGCAAAGCCCAACGCTGTAAAGCAGCGCCAGGGGAACTGTGATCCATAATCCCGGGGGCCACAACACATAGGGCAGCGCGAGCAACAACGCTACCGGCGGTAGCGAGATACCCCACGCCAGCATTGACCACATATTTCCACGCTGCCGTTGGTTGTTGAATTTAAGCTGCATCCGGTAGGGACCGATGATGGAAGCCAGGAGATAAGCCGGGATACTGCTTAGTTGCAACACCAACGCGCCTATTCCACCCAACAATAAAAGTATCCACTGACCGCTGATAACAGCCGCCGCCAGCGAGGCAACCAGCGCCTGAAGGAAAGCAAAGATAGAAGTCACTGATGCGGCAGAGAGCAGCATGTAACGACGGTCAACCCCCGAAAGCATCAGAGTGCTAAAGCCCTCACGGTCAATGACGCCGAAATAGTTACCCAGCAATCCGGAATTTGCCATTAAATTGAGGAGCACAAGCATAAAACCCCATGTGCTCAGAGTGATAATAGACTGCGCTTCGGGAACCATCTCCGATTCCGGCATGGCAAATGAAGAAAAACTCAGCGCTACAATCACGACCACAGAAGAAAAAATCAGACGGCGGGGAATGGGATTGCGAGTCAGATGAACCCAATCCTTGTGAAAGAGCGCCCAGAAGGCAGCAGGACCCGGCAATGCAATGCCGATCCGCCGGCTGCGCACGCGCTCAGCGCCCAGGGTCAACGCTGCACCATCCATCAACCGGCGGGTGACGCCGGCATGCAACCAGAGCAAACCACCCACCGTCAAAAGCGAGAGTGGTAGAAAGAAAAGCACGCCAGTCCAATCCCCCTTCACCGCCATACCCATGCCTGCAGTTGCCCAACCGGGCGGCAGCCAGAGCAACCAACGCGAAGGGCGTAGAATCTCCACGGCGGCGCTGAAGTTAGGCACCCCCTCCAGAGAGGTAATCAACGGCATCAGAAAATCGGGCGGCGCATCCATGCGATTTACATAGAACTGCACAACGTATTGCCCTAACCACAACGCGATAAAGGGCAGCGTCAGCAGAGTCATGGCAATAGCGCGCAACCGCCGGTCACCAGAAACTAAATCGAACAGGTCCTCCATGATGCGACCACTCAGTGTGAGCAATGCAAACAGCGGCAACACACCCAGCAGGATCAACGGCAACGCCAGAGGAGCGTGCCACGCCAATCCAACAATCTCCCCCAGAAGCAAGGGCACTGTCCACAATCCAGTCATGCTCAGGAGCGACATGAGCGTGCTGCCGGCAATAAGGCCACGGAAGCTCACCGGGTAGATGAACAGGCGTGACATCTCAAAACGCTCCACTATCTGAGAACTCTGTGAAGCCGGCAACAGCAGCCACAGGAACAGCAGAAAAGTGTTTCCCACCATCGCCATCTCAAATGCCGCGCTGGGCGAAAGCACCGCCAATCCCACAGCCACACCTATCCCCATGGCAATGAAGAAGGGCAGTGTGAAAATCAGCTGCACTAGAGTCAAAACCAGGCGCGCCAGCTGCATCCGATCCGCAAAGCGCCGACTGCGAAACATGGCACGGGTCAGCCGCCATTGCAACCAGAAGAACGTCTTGATCTCAGCGAAAATACCCATCGCTAAAGGGTTCCCTCCGCCCCCGTAAGCCAATCCAGCAAGGCATTATCCTCTGCCTCGCCGCCGACAGTGCGGACAAAGACATCCTCCAGTGAGGCAGATTCTGACAGACCCGCTCGCGCGCGCAGTTCAGCAACGCCGCCCACAGTGAGCAGTTGTCCCTTATGGATAATGCCCACCTCCTCACAGAAGCGTTCCGCTAGTTCCATCACGTGGGTGGAAAAGAAGACGGTCGTACCACGCCGCTGAACCATATCGCGGAGCACCTCTTTGAGCGCTTTGGTCGCGATAGGATCAATACCCTGGAAAGGCTCATCCAAGAAAAGGATTTCAGGCGTATGAATCAACGCACACGCCAACGCCGCTTTCTTGCGCATACCCTGCGAATAATCGAGGATAAGTTTATCGGCGCTATCCGCCAGCCCCATCAGCTCTAATAAGGAGGGGATACGCCGGGCGAGTTCCGCGGACGATAAGCCATAGAGCCGCCCAACGAGTTCGAGCTGCTCCACGACAGTCAAGCGCTCATAAAGCCCCAACTCTTCCGGAGCCACTCCGATGCAGCGTTTGACCTCCATGGATTGCGTACGGATATCAAAGCCCCCCACCCGTGCCGTGCCCTCAGTCGGAGGAAGCAAGCCGGTCAACATGCGGATTGTCGTAGATTTGCCTGCGCCATTTGGGCCAAGGAAGCCAAAGATGATGCCGCGCGGTACGGTGAGATTCAATTGATTGACAGCGATCAAGCCATTGTAGCGTCGGGTGAGATTGGTAGTTTCGATAGCGAGAACAGTGTCCACTTCGTGCCCCCTGTTGTAGTCAGATAATCAAACGTGGGGATCGGAAACCCCGAGGTCCATCACGGTCTCGCGGACCACAATGTTGCGTCGGGCATACTCCGCCAGCAAGTCAGCATAACAAGCGGTATCTCGACCAAGCATCTCCGGCGGACAGATACCTCGCTGCGCGAATTGCCCCCGCAACACCTGTCGGGCAACGATGGTGGCGGTATAGCCCGTCGTGCGCGCCATCGAGGTCGTTCCGGTTTCTGTATCATAATGATCCAATAGATCATAAGTATAACGAAATTGCCGACCCTTTTGTTCGCCTTCGACGATCACCTGCATAACGGTGAAATCCTGTTCCCCTTCCTGAAGTTGCCAGCGCTCGAAAAGCAACCTGGATGTGAGCGCAATCGGGCGCACGGAGCCCCCCTCCACCCCCACTGGGGTCTTGCCGAAAAACCCCGTCTCGCGAAGCACGCGCATCAACTCAGCATGACCTGGAAAGCGCAAGGTCTTCTCTTTCATAAAGGGCGCGCCGAGTGTATGTTGCAGGGTGCGCAAGCCATCGGTATTGAAAGCTTCCAGCGTCCCAATGCCGGGAAAATCCAATAGCTCTGGATCAGAAAGCGCCGGACGCACCACCTCACGCCCATATTCAACAAAACGCGCCGGGCGGGTATATTCTTCAAGGACATCAATCGGCGAAAAAACTGCCTTATATTCGTAGGGCCATTGACGCAGCCTTGGAAGCCCGCCCACATAACAGATATAACGCTCCAGGCGCTCAAGCAAGCCCGCTACGTGCCCGGCAAGGATATTACACAAGCCCGGTGCAACGCCGCAATCCACAACCGCAGTGACATCATGCTCGCGCGCCAATCTATCCAACCTAAAGGGATTCTCCGCAAAGAAGGAAATATCCACCACGTTTTTGCCGGCAGCGATGACGGCTTGCAGCGTCTCGAAACCCATGAAGCCCGGCACCGCAGAGATAACCAGGTCCGCATCAGCAACCAGCGCAGTTACCCGCTCCGGTGCTTGCAGATCAGCCAGGCATGTTCGCACCTGTAGCATGGTCTCCAATGTCGTCAATGCTTCCGGGTTGATATCGGCGACAGTGATGGTAAGCCCCGTCTCTTGCGCCAGGTCTCTGACCATCGCCCGCCCTACTCGGCCCGCGCCCAAGACTGCAATGTGCATATATCCCCCTCCTTCTATGAATACCCGCGAGACCTTGTGCTGCAACACCTCAATTATAGCGCAGGGAACGCATTTTAGGGAGAAAGCAAGTTGTTGAAAGCCGATCTCATAGTAGAATAAGGCTATGTTTGCCACGCCAATACCCAATGCTGCCACCACACCCCTCCAAACTCTGGAAGGGACCTTGGAACGCGTGACTTTCCAAAACGAAGAAAACGGCTACACCATCGCCAAAGTTGTCCCCAGAGGCAAAGCCTATGAAGTCACTGTTGTTGGCACATTGACTGGGGTAAGCGTGGGCGAATCCCTACGGCTACGCGGTGTGTGGACCGAACATCCACGTTATGGGAAGCAATTCCAGGTGCGGGATTACGTAGTACAGCTGCCCGCCACCCTGGAGGGGCTACGCAAGTACCTGGGCAGCGGCTTGATTCGCGGCATCGGACCGGTAAACGCCGGGCGCATCGTGGACGCCTTTGGGCTGCAAACCCTCGAGGTAATCGAGCATAACGTCAACAGGTTGCGAGAGGTCTCCGGCATCGGCGAGAAGCGAGCCGCCAGCGTCGCTGTCGCCTGGGAAGAACAAAAACAAATCAAGGAAATCATGCTCTTCCTCCAAAGCCACGGCGTGAGTACCGGGCTAGCGGTAAAAATCTTCAAACAGTATGGCGATGAAGCCATCGCCATCGTGCAGGAGAATCCCTATCGGCTTGCAAAGGATATCTGGGGCATCGGCTTCAAGACGGCGGACAAGGTCGCCCGGCAAATGGGAGTTGCGCACGATGCTCCACAACGCATCGAGGCAGGGTTGCGCTATGTCCTCGGCACATTCAGTGATGAGGGGCATTGTTTTGCCACCCGCCCGCAACTGCTCGATGCCGCGACGCAGATACTGGAAGTCCCCATAGCCGGGTGCGAGCCGGCGCTCGGAAGTCTGCTTCAACAGGAAGAACTCATCGCCGAAGATGAAGCCATCTACCTGCCACCCTTCTTTCGGGCTGAGACAAGCGTTGCGGCAAAGCTGCGCTTGCTCTTACGCAGCCCTCGGGACCGACTGGAGGCTTTTGCTGCATTGGATTGGGAACGTGCCTGCGCCTGGCTCGACGGGCGCAACGATTTCAAGCTGGTCGAAACGCAACGTCAGGCGGTACAGATGGCGCTCACGAATAAGGTCGCGATTCTCACCGGCGGACCAGGTACCGGAAAAACAACCATCACCCGCGCCATCATCCAACTGCTCCAATCTAAGGGGTGCTCCGTGCTGCTGGCAGCGCCCACGGGACGCGCAGCCAAACGCCTGAGCGAGCTCACAGGACTTGAGGCAAAGACGCTACACCGCCTGCTGGAATACAAACCAGCACAGGGCAACCGCTTCCTCCGCGATTCAGAAAACCCGCTGGACACCGACCTCATCATCGTGGATGAAGCCTCGATGATAGATATTCTGCTCATCAACCATCTGCTGCAAGCCGTGGAGGCAGGGAGTCACCTGCTCTTAGTGGGTGATGGTGATCAATTACCCTCGGTGGGACCAGGCAATGTATTGCAAGACCTTATCGCAAGCACGGTCATCCCCGTCACCCGTCTGGAGACCATCTTCCGCCAGGCGGATGATAGCTTCATCATTGTCAATGCCCACCGCATCAATCACGGAGAGCTGCCCCTCTTTCCGCCAGAAACGCGCGACTTCTTCCTGTTCCACCAGGAGGACCCAGAACAAGCGACCGCGCTGGTTCTGGACATCGTTACCCGGCGCATTCCGGCAAAATTTGGGTTAAATGCCGAGCGCGATGTGCAAGTGTTAAGCCCCATGCACCGAGGTCCAGCGGGGGTCTCTGCGCTCAACCGGCGGCTACAGGAGGTGCTGAATCCTCCCGCAGCCGATAAAACTCAGATCACGCATGGATCGCGCGTGTTGCGCACAGGCGACCGTGTCATGCAAATTCATAACGATTACGAGCGTCAGGTTTTCAATGGGGATATGGGACGTATAACCGCCATTGACCTCGAAGACCAGACTGTAGCCATCGCCTTCGATGACACGGTGGCGCTCTACGAATTCAGCGAGCTGGACGCCATTGTGCACGCCTATGCAGTCAGCATCCACAAGGCTCAAGGTTCAGAGTTCCCGGCAGTGGTGTTGCCGCTGCTCACCCAACACTACATGATGTTGCAGCGCAACTTGCTCTATACAGGGGTTACCCGCGCTCGCTCTCTGGTGGTGCTGGTTGGGGGTATGCGTGCCATTGCCATAGCCGTGCGCAATGACAAAATCGCCCGGCGGAATACCCGCCTGGCACAACGCCTGCAAGCATTGGAGAGATAGCCGCTCCGGACAAATTTGTCGGGGATAATTTCGGATAGGATCATTGAATCAAAGCTGATTCGCACAAAGGAAAACGCCATGGCAAAACGGAAGCAACGTTCCAAGCAACCTGCTCCACGCGCAAGTACCCGCATCCCGCCTTCACTGATGCTCCAAGACCTGGACGAGGTGACACGTCTGAGAGAAAACCAACAGTACCGGGAAGCGGATATGCTGCTCAACCAGCTACATTTCCGCTATTCCAATCGCTTCGAGATCTTTGCAGAGATGGCAGCCCTCGCGCAGGAAACCAACAACGCCGTAAAGCTCCAATATGCTTGTCGGCGCATGCTGGAATTGCAGCCCAAAGACCCAGAGAGCACACTAGGTCTGGCTCACGCATATCTACAACAGGACTACCGGGCACTAGCGCAACGCACATTCCAGGAATTTCTCCGCCTGGCGCCGAAACATCCACAGGCGGATAAGGTGCGCGAAATTCTCAGCCTGATTGAGAACATAGTCCAGCCAGAATCGGAGAATATTTCTGCCGAAGACGTCTTCAATCTAGCGCTAAATCACGAAATGGTGCAGGTGTTACTCTCCGAAGGAAACTATTCCCAGGCAGAGCGGTTATGTAGAAGCGTGTTGCGCCAAGTTCCCGACTATATCCCCTTGCTCAACAACCTGAGCCTCATCTACAGACTGCAAGGCAAGCTGACGCTCGCAATGCGAACGGCGCAACGGGTACTGGAACTTGAACCGGATAATATTCACGCACTCGCAAACCAAATCCAGTATCTCTGTTTGAGCGGTCGTCACGAAGAAGCCCGCACCTATGCCGAGCCACTCAAGAACAGCACCAGGCCCGCCTGGGAAGGTTGGCTCAGAAAAGCCGAGGCGGCGCTCTTGTTGGAAGATCACGAAGGCGCTCTGGAAACCTACCGCCTCTACCATGAAACCAAAACAAAAGGAGCCATGCTGCCAGCCGCGGAAGCCACATTGGCACATTTTGCCGCAGTTGCCGCTGCCACCCTGGGGGATGTGACCGAAGCACGTCTACTATGGCAGGAAGCGTTACAACTCCAGCCGGGCTATGACCTGGCGCACCAGAATTTGATGGACCTGGACTTCCCGCGCAGCCAACGCAACGGGGCGTGGGCATTCGATAAATCCTTCTGGTTTCACGAATCAATGCTCCAAGCCTTGATAAAAACGCTCCAGTCCTCGTTGGGAAATTCAAGCGAAGACCTGAAACGGGTACAGCGTAAAACGCACCAAATGCTCCAACAACATCCGGAGTTCAACAGTATCGCGGCCAATGTGCTGGCGATAGGGGACTTCGAAACGCGGAATTTCATCCTCATTCTCGCCGGTATGGCTCAGGACCCCACCCTACTCGATGCGGTCAAGGCGTTTGCCTTGGGAAAGCAGGGCACCGATATCACGCGATTGCGCGCGCTGCAAGCTGCCGTGGAAGCCCAGTTAATCAGCGATGACGAGGTCCCTATGTGGTTGGATGGCGAGTGGCACACTATCACCCCAACTCGCATCAGAGTCATCACAGAGCCAAGCACTTGTCACACACCTCAGGTAGTGGCCTTACTCGATGAAGCCCTGGAAGCCCAGAAAGAGCAAGATTGGAAACACGCCGAAGCGCTATTTGCTCAAGCCAGCACTTTGGAACCAGAGGCAGCCGATTTGCAGGGGAATCGCGCCGTGATGGTAGTATATCAAGGCCGCTCACAAGAAGCCGAAGCCATGCTCGAGGAAGTACAACAGCGATTTCCAGACTATGCCTATGCCCGGATCAATCTGGCGCACTCAGCTCTTGCCAAGAGCAACAACAAAAGAGCACGCGAGCTCATCACTCCCCTGTTCTCTGCTCCCCAATTGCACCTGCTAGAATTCCGCTCCCTTTGCGGCATAACCATCAACCTGGCAATGGCAGAAAAGGATCTTATACTCCTCGAGCGTTGGCTCAGTCTGTTAGAATTCTATGTGCCCGACGACCCTGAACTGGAGAAATATTACGGGTGGATGGACGAATTGCTTACACCACCCCCACCGACATTCCTGCCCCCAAAAGTCCAGCGCCGCAAAAGCGGGGCATAACAGACCAGGCTTTAAGAACTGGAGAAGGTCGGTGCGGAACAGTTGCCTGGAGACTTAATTCACAATGGTTTTAGGGCAAAGCAATACGATGATAGAAGATATGAACTTGGATGCCTTGCAGGAACTTCAAAGCCAGTTTCAGGCAATACTCAGCGTGATGACCGACCTGGTAATCGTGTTAGATGTAGATGGGCGCTACCTGGAAGTTAGAGGTCCGGCGGAGTTGCTAGAACGACCGGTGGAAGAGCTGCTAGGAAAGACGGTTCAAGAGGTGTTGCCGCCTGATCTGGCAGAGCAATCTCTCAAAGCCATTCACACCAGCCTGAAACAGTACCAACTCGTCACCATCGAATATAGCCTTGATGTGCCGCCACAAATGTGGTTCGAAGCGCGAATTTTCCCCATTGACGAAAGACGGGTGCTCTCGTCTGTGCGGAACATCACCCCCAGCAAACTGGCTGAGATGGAAATCGCGCGTTATGCAGAACGCTTGCGTATCCTGCATGAAATTGATCAATCCATTCTGGCAGCAGGCTCACCTTCGGCGATTGCGCTGGCGGCGCTAGGGAGGCTACGGCGTCTAACCGGTTGCCAACGCGCCACGGGCATGGAGCTAGATAGCCAGGGTAATGTCTCAGTGCTGGGGGTAGAAGCCGAGCAAGAATTCAGTACCGCAATGCAACAGCGGGTAGCAGTCATCAACCAGGAAATTCTGAGGCAAGGACGCCCTGCTGGAATCGAGGATTTGGCCGCGTCAAGCCAGCGTTCACCAATGCAGGAGCTTCTGTTCCAGGATGGCACGCGCGCCTTTGTCGTCATTCCAATGCTGGTGCACCTGGAACTGATTGGAGCACTGCTGCTGGAAGCAGTTACACCCTACGCCTTCAAAACCGAAGATGTAGATGCAGCCCTGGAAGTGGCATCACTACTGGCAGTTGCTATCCGGCAAGCGCGGCTCCATGCAGCCCTTGAACAACGGGCTGAACAGCTGATGCAAACCACGCAACTGGCGCAAGAAGCTCTCACCAATGCGCAAGCGGCGAACCGTGCCAAGAGCTTTTTCCTGGCTAACATCAGCCATGAGCTACGCACACCGCTCAACGTGATTCTGGGCTTCACACAACTGATGACCCAGCAACCCGATTTGAACGACGAACAACGCGAGAACTTGACCATCATCGAAACTAGTGGTGAACACTTGCTCGCACTGATCAACAATGTCTTGGAACTTTCTAAAATCGAGGCAGGGCGCACTCCATTACAAGAAGAGGATTTCGACCTGCACCAAATGCTTTTCGAACTGGAAGAAATGTTCCAACAACGCGCAAAGAAACAGCACCTCAGCATGATCTTTGAGTGGAGCCGGGAGGTACCACGTTTCTTACACCTGGATCACAGAAAACTACGCCAAATTCTGATCAACTTACTCGATAATGCCATTAAGTTCACCCCCTCCGGGCGCGTCGTGATGCGGGTAGCTAGCGCAACAAACCAGGGCAGAGCCAGAAACAACTTCTTGCACTTTGAGGTTCAGGATACAGGACCAGGAATCGCGGCTGAGGAACAGAACGGCATTTTTGCCCCCTTCTGGCGAGCCGAGACAGCAACGCCACTGCCGGGAACCGGCTT
>JAFGFB010000308.1 GCA_016931315.1 Anaerolineae bacterium | reverse complement strand
GGGCAAAAGCAAGACGACTGGCATGCAAATACCTTTCCTTTGATTGATTTTTGGCGGTGGGCTTTGCCCACCGCCAAAAATCAATTTTCTCCTACGTCCTTTAGGGACGCCTGAGATTTTCACCTCTGTTTTGGAACACACCCCCCAATAGCTGCGGTTTGCTCTATGGGTGCTTTGATGTATCATTATTCAAGCATTGCAACAAGACAAAGCGCCAGATGCGCTTTATGCTGAAATTCAATTACCACTAAGGAGGCTACACTATGTACATTCTCGATATTACCGGGCGGGAGATTCTCGACTCGCGGGGCAATCCGACCCTCGAGGTTGAAGTCATTCTCGAGGACGGTGCGTGGGGGCGCGCCGCTGTTCCCTCTGGCGCTTCGACCGGTTCGCGCGAGGCTTTGGAGCTGCGCGATGAGGATAAGGGTCGCTATGGCGGTAAGGGTGTGCTCAAGGCTGTGGATAACGTCAACGAGGTCATTGCCCCTGAGATCATCGGTTGGGATGTCACCGACCAGAAGGGCATTGACAACTACATGATTGCGCTCGATGGCACTCCGACCAAGTCGAAACTGGGCGCAAATGCCATTCTGGGCATCTCGCTCGCGGTCGCCAAAACCGCTGCCAACTACCTGGAAATGCCCCTCTACCGTTACATCGGTGGCACTTACGCGCACATGCTGCCAGTGCCCATGATGAACATTCTTAACGGCGGCAAGCACGCCATGGATGGCCCCGATTTCCAGGAATTCATGGCTATGCCTGTGGGTGCGCCGACCTTTGCTGAGGCTTTGCGCTGGGGCGCGGAGACCTATCACAGCCTCAAGTCCGTGCTCAAGAAGCGGGGCTATGGTGTGGGTATTGGTGATGAGGGTGGTTTTGCCCCAAGCCTCAAGACGAACGAAGAGGCCATTGAGGTCATTCAGGAGGCTATTCAGAAGGCGGGCTACGTGCCAGGCAAGGATATCTGGATTGCGATGGATCCTGCGGCTTCCGAAATCTACGAGGACGGCAAGTACAATCTCGCCAAGGAAGGGCGCGCCCTTACCAGTGAGCAGATGGTGGATTTCTTCGCTGCTTGGGTGGAGAAATATCCCATTATCAGCATCGAGGATGGCTTGGCGGAGGATGACTGGGATGGCTTTAAGCTGATGATGGCGCGACTGGGTGATAAAATCCAAATCATGGGTGATGACCTGCTGGTGACGAACACTGAGTATATCGCGCGTGGCATCCGCGAGCAGGCAGCCAACTCGGTGCTCATCAAGCTCAACCAGATTGGGTCGTTGACGGAAACCATTGCGGCGATCCAGATGGCGCAGCGACATCGTTGGACTGCGGTCGTTTCACATCGTTCGGGTGAGACCGACGACAGCACCATTGCTGACCTGGCTGTGGCGCTCAACACGGGCCAGATTAAGACAGGTGCACCGTGCCGGATGGATCGTGTAGCCAAGTACAACCAGCTGCTCCGCATTGAGGAAGAGCTGGGCGAAGAGGCTGTGTACGCGGGTATGGCGGCGTTCACCAACCTTGGCAAGTAACGCGCAGGCTTCTATCACACCGAAAACAATCGGCGAGCCAGTCTGGCTCGCTGATTGTTTTTTGCGAGTTGAAATTTCAGGGCCGTCTCGTCTATTCGGGATTCGTTATCTTTTATGCGCTCGTGAGATAAGCATTCACTGCATCGGTGACGGGCCAGGCGGCGTTATCCGTGTTGCCGATGACGGTGAGCAGTCGCTTTGTAGCGGGATAAACGCGGGAGAGAAAGCTGACGCCTGGATCCTCGCCCATCACGTAATAAGCATTCACAGCCCCTGCTTGATGCTTTAACCAAACCCCGTAGCCATA
Source organism: Anaerolineae bacterium (assembly GCA_016931315.1). Lineage (GTDB taxonomy): Bacteria > Chloroflexota > Anaerolineae > B4-G1 > SLSP01 > JAAZNO01. Next base: position 2,266 of record JAFGFB010000308.1, on the reverse strand, counting down.
GCCGTTGCTATCATCCTCGGCGATCTGTAGCGTGAGCATCTTTGCCACCATCTCCGCGGGCAGCAGATGATAGGCATGGAGTGCCTCCCAGAAGCGCGCCATATCCGTCGCAGTGATAAAGGCGCCGCCATCCGGCTGCCCAAAGGCTGGCACCGCGAAGATATTGGTGGTCCAGGAGCCATTCTCGTCCTCGATATAGCCATAGGCGGTGTGCTCCGGCAACGCATGCATCGGGAAATAGCCGCTGCTTGCCATTCCGGCAGGCATGAGTACATTTTCTGTGACATAATCCACATAGCGCTGCCCGGTCACGGCCTCGATAATCACTCCCAGCAGCACGTAGCCGCCGTTGTTGTACGAGAAACGCATCCCCGGGGCGAACTTCATCGGCTGCTGTTGGAAAAGCGGCAGCAGGTCTCGTGGTCCCTTTAGGGTGTAGACGGGCGTCTTCTCCCACATTGCGGCGAAATCATCCATAAACTCTTCATCGAAATAATCCGGTGCGCCAGAGGTGTGTGTGAGTAAATGGTGGATGGTAATGCCAGGATCGAAGTGCGGGAAATCGGCGTCTACCAGGTCCAACAACCGGGCATCGAAGCTCAGCCGTCCCTGCTCCACCAGCTGGCAGATTGCAACCGCGGTGAAAATCTTGCTTCCAGAGGCCACACCGAAGCGGGTCTCTGGTGTATTGGGCAGGCGCTCGGCGCGGTTGGCATACCCATAGCCTTGCGTGAAAACGCTGTTTCCCGCTTCATGTACAGCGACCACGCCGGTGAACGCCGGCGTGATGCTTTCGACAATTTGCGCAATCGTTTTAGGTTCAAGAATCATAGCCGGCACAACTCCTTATTTGGGGTATTCTCCCGTGGCAGTTCCGTTGGTCATCATCAGGACTTTACTGTGGGCGACCAAAATCCGCGATGAAGTAATAGCTCCCGAGGTGATTCGGCACGACAGCAATTCCAATTTCTGTGACCCAGGTGCTCAGAATGGTGCGCCGGTGCCAGTCATCCGGCGGTACTTCATCCATCCACCAGAAGACGGCTTGTTGCGGCGTCTTGCTGTAGACGATGCACTCCGCTGCGCCCACAGCGGGATAGCCTGCGCGGAGCACCCGTATCTTGACGGTTGAGCCATCTGAACCGGTGTGATTGCAGGAGCCACGTTGTTGGCAATCTAATCCATGCAGATAAGCGGCTTGAGCCAGGGTGTCGTTCCAGGTAAAGGGACCCAGACCGGATGCGGCGCGTTCAGCGTTGATCAGGGCAAAGACTTCTGTGGGCCAATTGGCAATCTCGGCGGGCGCAGTGATGCCGGGCGCTGGCGATGTTGGTGCTGGCGTCACTGGTGTTGGCGCCACGGCGATGGCTTCGGGCGTGGGTGTGCTGGCAGCGGTTATGGTGGCAGGTGAATCTGTGGGCGCCGGCGTGGGCGCTGGCGGCGCAGCAGCGATGGCGGCGTCAGCGTTGCGCGCTGCGATTTCCACCGGGACATCCAGGGGCAGGACCAGTGTCTGTCCGATGGAAAGCACATCTGCATCGGTGAGTTCGTTGACCGCGACCAGCGCGACGAAATCCAGCCCGTAGCGATGGGCAATGCCCGTGAGAGTGTCGCCGCTTAGCACTTCGTAGGCTACCCAGAACGGTGATGCCCCACGCCAGGCTTCAGCATCCGGGATGGTGAGAGTCTGCCCCGCATAAAGCTCGGTGCTGGCGCCCATCTTGTTTGCCACCTGGAACGCCGCCATCGGTAACTCCTGGCGCATGGCGAGCGCCAGGAGTGTATCGCCGGGTTGCACAATGTAGACGGCGCTCGTCGGTGGGGTTTCGGTAAGCACAGTTTGGGGAGCAACAGCTGCTTCCGGGGGTGCAGCTGTAACCACTTCGGTGATGAAAGCCTCTGGCGCTGGTGTAGGTGTGATGGTGGGCAGGCTCAGGTAGGTGAGCGTTGCTGTGGGAGTGGGGGTCACGGCGCCTATCGCGGCGGGCGTCAAGTCCGCTGGCGCTTGCTTCGTGCAGGCGCCGGTCAAAAACAGAGCCAGCACGATAGCTATGAAACCCCAGGTTTTAGGGCGCAGCTTTGTATTCACTATCGCACTATACCTGAAGTTGCGCAAAAAGCGAGAAACTTGTATTGTGCCGCATATTCGCTCAAGGGGGCAAAGGTGCCCTTTTCATGGCAGAAATGCCTTCTTTACTTGTGCTTTGGGGGCGCGCTTCGCGCGCCCCCAAAGCACAAGTAAAGAAGGCATTTCTGCCATGAAAAG
>JAFGFB010000307.1 GCA_016931315.1 Anaerolineae bacterium | reverse complement strand
TGGCAAAATCGGCTAGATCACTCAAAAAACCCTCTGCGCCTCTCTCCGCGAGCGTGATTTTTGCGGGCGCAGCCCGCAAAAATCACACAAAAAAGCTACCTCTTTGTGTTCTTGCATCGCCCACATGCTCGTTAGTCTAGCCACTATTGCCGCTCTAGAAAAAAACCACCCTCTGCATCTCTTCGGCGTGCCAAAGTGTCTATCCGCAGGTGTCTCCCCAAGTTGATCTTTGAACTTCCCCATAATCTGTCCTATACCCTCCTTTCCCCTACCCATTCTCACCAAATGCGGTATCATTAGACCTGATTTTCAGTTCTACCATGAGCGAGGCTTTGCTATGCGAGCATTTCTCCGTGCGTTAATCGTCCTTTCGACCCTCATCATCCTGGTGCTGGGCGCTGTGCGAGCGACCACCCTGCCCTGGTTCCCCCGTTGGGCTTATGCGCGTGCCGGCTTCCCCCCCGAATCCTACGGCATGGCTCCCGCGGAACGCCTGAACCTGGCGCAAGCCTGCATCACCTTCCTCAACCTGCCCCACGACCGCACGCTCCTTTCCTCCTTGCGCCTCTCCGATGGCAGCGTCGCCTTCAATGAACGCGAACTCCAACACATGGACGACGTCAAAGTCGTTTATGACCGCCTGACGACCGGGGCGTTGCTTGCCGCTGTGATGGCTCTCTGCGCAGCCTGGGCGCTGCGTCGCCGTGGCGAGCGCGCCGCAATCTGGGGCGCGCTTTCCGATGGCGGCTTGCTCACCCTGGTGCTTCTGGTTCTCCTGGGGGGCTTGATGGCCCTCGCCTGGGAGACCTTCTTCGTGGGACTCCACGGCATCTTCTTCAAGCCGGATACCTGGCGTTTCTACTATACTGATACCCTGATTCGGCTTTTCCCCGAGATGTTCTGGCAACTGGCTGGCACAATCGTGGTCGTCATCGTCGTTGTGACGGCTTTTGTGCTGGCTCTGTTCGGTCGCATCATTCAGCGCCGCATGTTGCGGGCGGCTCAATCTGCCCTCCCCGCAACAGCCTGAGCGCATCGTAATCTTTAATCTTATTTTGGGCCAAGGAGCGTTTCAATGACAATTCAGACACCCGAGTGGGTTAAACATGCCATCTTTTATCAGATTTTCCCGGATCGTTTTGCGCGCAGCGAACGGCTGACCAAGCCCGTGAACCTGGAACCCTGGGATTCGCCCCCTACCACACGCGGCTTCAAGGGCGGCGACCTCCTGGGCGTGGTCGAACACCTCGACTACCTCGAGGCTTTGGGCGTCACCGCCATTTATTTAAACCCCATCTTCCAATCCGCCGCCAATCACCGCTACCATACCCATGATTACTTCCGTGTGGACCCCATCCTGGGCGGGGATGCTGCCCTGCGCACGTTGTTGGATGCGGCGCATGTGCGCGGCATCCGTGTCATCCTCGATGGCGTCTTTAACCACGCGAGCCGTGGCTTCTACCAATTCAACCACCTCATGGAAAACGGCGCCGCGTCGCCTTATACCGAGTGGTTCCATGTCCGCGAGTACCCCGTGAATGCCTTCGATGAGCGCAAGAAGCCCACTTACGCTGCCTGGTGGGATAATCGCGAACTGCCGCAGCTGAATACCGACCACATCCAGGTGCGTGAATTTCTCTTTGCCGTCGCCGAGCACTGGATTCGCGCTGGCATTGATGGCTGGCGTCTGGATGTGCCGCTGGAGATCAAGACGCCCGGCTTCTGGGAGGAATTCCGCCGCCGCGTCCGCGCCATCAACCCCGAGGCTTACATCCTCGCGGAAATTTGGCACGAGGCGCAGCCATGGCTCGACGGCAACACCTTTGATGCGGTGATGAACTATCCCTTCAACCGCGCCTGCCTGGACTTTTTCGGCGGTAAAGCCCTGAATACGAAGGAACATCCGGGGGGCTTCAAGCTCAAAGCCTGCGACGCTCGGGATTTTGCCGGGCACGTGGATAGCATGTTGACCATGTATGCCCCCGAGGTGGTAGAAGTCCAGTACAACTTGCTGAGCAGCCACGATGAGCCGCGCTTCCTGACCATGGTGGGAGAGGCGAAGCCCCGCCTGCAACTTGCAACCCTGTTCCAGATGACTTACCCCGGAGCGCCGAGCATCTATTACGGCGACGAGATTGGCTTACTTGGCGGACACGACCCGGATTGCCGGCGCAGTTTCCTCTGGGACGAGATTCTGTGGGACCATGAATTGCTGGCTTTCTTCAAGCGCGCGATTGCCCTGCGCCGCGAACACCCTGCCTTGCGCACCGGGGATTACATCACTCTGCACGCCCGAGGGCACAGCTACGCCTTCGCCCGTCAGAGCACTGCCGAGACCCTGATTATCGCCCTGAATGCCGGCGACAAAGCGGAATCCCTGACGCTCAATTTCCGGGACCTTCTGCCTGCTGAAGCGCAGCTTCAAGATGTTTGGAGTGAGGAGCAGCTGGCGGTCTTGCAGGGGCGTTTCACCCTTACCGTGCCGCCCCTCACCGGGCGCGTGCTCATTGCATTGCCGTAACTTGCTCTTGATCTTTGGGCGACGCGGCTGTGCCGCGTCGCCCGAAAACCATACCCTGCGCCTCTCTCCGCAAGCGTGATTTTTGCGGGCGCTGCCCGCAAAAATCACAAAAAAAGCTACCTCTTTGTGTTCTTGCATCGCCTACATGCTCGTTAGTCTAGCCACTATTGCCGCTTTAGAAAAAACAACGGCTTTATCTTCTGAACTGCCACGCATTGCTCGTAGGGAGAATGATAAGGTCCTTTCCCTATCCCCCTCTTATATTGCTTTATCGTAACTGTTCAGCGTTCTCCCGCTTGCCACGACCAAGAGCGGCTAAAGCCGTGATTTTAGAGAGTGTTTTTGGCTGACACACGTAGCGTGTCAGCCAAAAACACTCCTTCATAGTGAGCTTTGGCCCGAAATTCGCGCG
>JAFGFB010000306.1 GCA_016931315.1 Anaerolineae bacterium | reverse complement strand
ATCATGGCGGCATTATCCGTACAGAGAACAGGAGGTAGAGAAAACACTGGACCGGTGACACGACTCCGCATCGCAGTGCGCAGTGCAGTATTGGCAGAAACGCCGCCGGAGAGCAACACACAAGCCGCCCCCAGCTCACGCGCGGCCTGAGCTGTTTTTACCGCCAGAACTTCAACTACCGCAGCCTGGAAAGATGCAGCCATATCAGCAATCAGGCGCAGCGGACGCGGGCCGTTATAGCGTCCCAGGGTGCGCAGCACCTCGGTCTTGACGCCGCTAAAGCTGAAATCGAAAGTTCCCGGCAACCAGGCGCGCGGAAAATCGAAAGCCCGAGAATTGCCCTGCTGTGCCGCTTTCTCGATAGCCGGACCGCCAGGATATCCCAGGTCAAGCATGCGGGCCACTTTGTCGAAAGCCTCACCTGCCGCATCATCCAGGGTGCTGCCGATAAGCTCATAGCGTCCGTGCTCGCGCATCAGAATCAATTCGGTGTGCCCGCCGGAGACGATAAGCGCCAGCAATGGAAAAGGCGGGACGTCATCCGCGGCTGGCGCTGAGGTGGCGCCAGACCCGGGCAATGTCTCAGTTTTTAACCAATGAGCGTAGAGATGACCTTCGAGGTGGTTGACAGGCACCAGGGGGAGATTACGCCCCAGGGATAGTCCTTTCGCGAAGTTCAACCCGACCAGCAGCGAGCCTGGCAAACCCGGACCATAGGTCACTGCTATGGCTTCCAGGTCTTGCCAGCCAAGATGCGCTTGCTGCAACGCGCTCTCCACTACAGGAGATATCGCCTCAATGTGCGCGCGCGCGGCCATCTCCGGAAAGACACCTCCATAGGGAGCGTGTAGCTCAATCTGCGAGGCGATAACATTTGAGAGAATGATGCGCCCATCCTCTACCACCGCTGCCGCAGTCTCATCACATGAGGTCTCGATACCCAATATTCGCAGTGCCATGACTATAGGCTCTCAGCCCATCGGTACAACCAAATCGTAAGGGAAATCCGTGAGGTTGTGCACCCCACCGGATTCATCTACCGCCAGCACGTCCTCGATACGGCAGCCCATGCCTTCATCAGGATAGTACAGGCCCGGTTCAATGGTGAAGACATGGCCCGGACGAAGCAATGTCTTCTCGCGGAAGAAAGGCTCCTCATGAACATCCAACCCCACGCCATGCCCTAGAGTGTGGACATAACCTGAAAGCGTCGCCGGCGACTCTTCGACGGTCGGGTGCCCACGCTGCCGATAAAAGGCACAAGTCAAGTCTTGATAACGCCGCACCTCATCGCCCACAGTGACCTGAGCTATGACGGCTTCCATGCAAGAGCGCGTATCATCATGCAGTCGTTGCACCGCCGGAGGCGCGTAGCCCAGACAGAAAGTTCGAGTCATGTCGAAGAAGTAGCCTCCCCCAGCTTCACGGGGGAAGATATCGAAAACGATGCTTTCCCCCAGTCGAATGGGGGCAGTCAACGTACCCTTGCTATGGGGAATGCCAGCATCACGCCCGGTAGAGAAGATGAAACCCTCAGGGTCCTCCAATTCATGCAGCACCACCTGCCGGCGAATAAAAGCATGAACATCGCCAACAGTCAACACCTGCCCATCCGCTCGGCGCAGAAGCTCCGCAGCATCAACCGCGTGCGACTGCAAAAAGCTCACCGTCTCGCGGATCACTTCAGCCGTGCGGCGCCCTGCCTCACGGATGCGGGCAACTTCCGCAGCGGATTTGGTGGCGCGCGCCTCGCCTAACAGATTCGGACCGTATTCGCCAACGACGGTCACGCCGGGCAGAGCCGCATTTAGCCCCTGTAGCAGACAATATGCGCTGCCCTGATCCTCCATCCCATAGAAACCAACGCGACCCCGTATGCCCAGATCATCAAAGATACGTCCGAAAAAGGCGATGCGAGCTGCCAAAGCATCCCCTTTGAGCTCAAGCAGAAGCTGGTGATAATTGTATTTGCCCTCAAGGATTACAGGCACGCCAGCGCCTCGCGCCTCTTCGCGCTCCATGGAGCCGACAATCAACACCGGTTCTGAACCACGTTTCTTGATCCAAATCGCATGAGATATCGGTGCGCCATTGAGAAGATAAACCAGGGCGGGGTTGCCACGCACAAGACCCGTGACAACGATGGCATCCAAATCGCGTTGGGACATCAAATGATCAAGATCAGTTTTCATGCTTTCACCGCTCCTTAGAAAATACCTGGCAGTAAAATCGCCTGCCGCATCGAGGGCGTATTGGTGTCAAAGAGATTCACTGCCGGTGAATGCTAGATCCACGCTAAATTCGCTCAAGATAATAGTACCATTGTGCCACAAGCGCGCCAAAAAGCCAATCAACGTTTGCGAAGGATCGAAATCAGCACCCAGAATCCCAAGCCCAGGGCAATAGCAAAAGCCATTCCCAGGATGATTTGTAGCAAAATGCTTCCGCCTGAGACCGTCGGCATCATGATGGCAATACCCACCGTCATACCGGCCACAATCAAACTGAGCGCCAGGCGCGTCGCGAGACGATCCAGACGATCCAGGCTTTCCCGGTCCAACGTCAGTGGAATTGGCTCACGTGCATCTATACGAGACAGGAGACGCGAGGCAGTACGAGGCAATTCTTCCAGCAGGTCGCCCCATACAAGACCCTGGCGCAGCAGCTGCTCAACACTGCGCCGATTGGGCAACACAGTTTGCGCTAACAGCCGCTTCGCTGAAGGTCGGGCAAAAGCAAAGATATCAAAATCAGGGTCAAGGCGCCGTCCGATGCTCTCCATCATCGAGATCACCTTCGCCAACAACCAATAGCTTCCAGGCAACCGTAGCCGGTGCCGGAAAACGATCGGGCGAACCTCGTTAATGACCTCAGTTACCTGAATATCGTTGAGCGGTATGCCAACGTAACGCCGCAGCAACATCTGGATCTCGCGCGCAAGCTGATGGCGATCCACATCCTGGGGCGCAGCGCCGATATGAATCAGCTGATCCACCGCGCCATTGGCATCCAGCTGTATCGCTACCGCATAGAGCCGGATCAAATTGACCCGATCTTCATCACTGAGGTAGCCAACCATGCCAAAATCCATCGCTCCAATAGCCCCGTCCTCCATCACCAGAAGATTACCAGGGTGTGGGTCGGCATGGAAAAAACCATCTTCCAGGATTTCTTTGACAGATAGCCGGGCAGCGTAGGTTGCCAATTGGTGCCCATCATGGCCCGCAGCCTTGAGCGCTTCGATATTATCAATCTTGATGCCCAGTATACGTTCCAGCGTCAATACGCGGCGGGTAGTATATTCCCAGTGCACCATGGGAATGTAGACACCATTCTCATGCGCGAAGTTCTGGCGGAAACGGTCTGCATTATGCCCCTCACGCAGATAATTGAGTTCCTGATGTAATGTTTCAGCAAAATCCTCCGCGACCGATTCGAGGTCATAATACTTTCCCAAGGGTGTATGGTGCTGAACATAATGCGCCAGGTCTTTGAGGATGGTCAGGTCTACCTCAATCGTGGGGACAATGTTAGGACGCTGTACTTTGATGACGACGCGTTGCCCATCGGGCAGCGTGGCGGCGTGAACCTGTGCTAAAGAAGCCGCAGCCATCGGCTCGGGATCAACCTGTCTGAACACTGTCTCAGGCGGAGCGCCAAGTTCATCAACAATGACCTGGCGAATAACCTCCCAGGGCAAAGGCGGGACATTGTCCTGCAGGCGAATCAATTCAGTGATGTAATCCGGGGGCAGAAGATCAGGACGTGTACTGAGGAGTTGCCCCAGCTTAACAAACGTCGGCCCAAGTTCTTCCAAAGCCTGCCGGAAATGCTCCGGCAAAGAATGCGACTCAGAAGCAGGATGAGCGCGCATGCGCCGCAGCCAACCACGCTCGGCAGGCAACATGCTGACAACGGAGCCGAACCCATGCCGCACAAAGACACTCAAAATGTGCCTGTAACGGCGCAGTTGTCCGATGCGTCGGGTTAGCGGCAGGCCAATCACAACGCCTTCCTGCTATACATTGGTAAGCGTGCCAGGTATTCTAAAATAATGCACGTCGGTTCGGATGGCAAAACAATCCGATTCAGTCTGAGGTTACGCCTTCTGACTTTTCAACATCCGTCAGTTTAGCTCTCAATGCGGTCAGTTCCGCCTGGAGCGCCTCGATGCGGCTATCGCTAGCTATATGCATCTCGGCAAGTGCCACGTCAATCTCCTCCCGTACCATCTTCCGCAGCGCGCCACGTTCTTCCTCACCGCGCTTCACCAGGTCATCCGTAACCTGAGCTATCTCATCCCTGGCAGCGTGCCCTTGCTTGACCAATTCCTCAGCCACGGCTCGCGCCTTCTCACGGGTCAGAGCGAAAAGGCCAATTCCCAAAAGCATGGAACGTTCTAGCTGTTCTTTTAACATCGCATACCTCCTAAAGATGTAGTGAAGCGCAAAAAGGGCATTTAAGACGCCAGGATACGTCTTCTCCAAGAGCTGTTACCACTCAGGAAGGTCCTAAGAGTTCCTCTTCTCATTATACACCGGAACGCCCTCAATAACCGCTCAAGCGATAGCGGATCAGAGTCCACAATACGGTCAAGCCATCTTTCCACGAAATCTTCTTGCCTTCCTCAAATTCTCGCCCATTGTACGAGATGGGCACTTCATAGATGCGGTACTTGCGCAACAGAATTTGCGCCGTGATTTCAGGGTCAAAGCCCCACCCCTTGGCCTTGAGCGCGAGTTTGCCAGCGACTTCACGGGTGAAGACTTTGTAACAAGTTTCCATATCCGTGAGGATAGTGTTATACAGCAAATTGGTGATAAAGGTGAGGAAGCGATTGCCCAACATGTGCCAGAAGAACATCGCTTTGGTTGGACCCCCGCGGAAACGCGACCCATAAACAACCTGGGTACGTTTCTCGAGAATGGGCAATAGCAAAGCAGGATAATCGCGAGGATCGTACTCCAAATCCGCATCTTGAATAAGTAACACATCGCCCGTGGCATGATGCAAGCCGGTCTGTACGCCAGCCCCCTTGCCCTGGTTGATTTCATGGAATACAATAGTGATACCGGGGATGGAACGCAGCGTATCCAGATAGTCCCGCGTACCATCGGTAGAGCCATCATCTACAATCACAATCTCACGATCAAGAGTCAAGACCTCTTCATGATCAGCCCCACTCCAGGCCGTGATTGCCAAAGGCACAGCACGTACTTTGGCGACAATCGTCGCAATCGTGTTAATCTCGTTGTATACTGGTATAATGATCGAAAGCTTCATCTTTCCTTGTCCTTGCTAGATTAGATTGCCCTCAACCCCATCAAGGCTTAACAGCGCTTGGGAACCATCGCTAAAGCCATCCTCAATACCCCAATTCCGCAATTGTTCCAGAGCCTTGTAGGCAGTGAAGTCGAGTTGGATGGGGGTAATAGAAATATAGCCCTCACTCAAAGCCCAGATATCTGTCCCCAATTCCTGTAAGCCGTCGGGCGGGTGTCCCCCGATCCAGAAATAGGGTTGTCCATGCGGGTCCAGTTGTCGTATCAGTTCATCGTGGTAAATACGCGCGCCCATACGCGTAATGCGCACACCACGCAATGAGGCTGGCGGCTTCAAAGGTACATTCACGTTCAAAAGCGTCTTGGGCGGAAGTCCCCTGGCGAGAACAATGCGCGCCAACTGCGCGGCGAAACTCGCGGCGACGCGGGTGTCAGCGTGCTTATCCCGGCTATCCAGCGAAATCGCTAAAGCCGGAACACCCGCGATGGTAGCCTCGATAGCAGCTGTGACCGTCCCGGAGTAAGTCACATCATGCCCAAGGTTGGCTCCGATATTGATGCCCGTGACCACCAGATGTATCGGCGGCTCCGCCAATCCCATCAACCCCAGGGCGATGGCGTCGGTCGGGCTCCCGTTGGTAATAAGGGCAGGGATGCCATTGGGCAGTTTTCCAGGATCGGCGCGCAAGGGACTATGCATCGTCTTTGAATGCCCAGAGGCGCTCCAGTTGCGCTCCGGGGCAATAACGGTTACCTGACCTACGGCTTGTAGTGCTCGCGCCAGTGTACCCAATCCCGGAGCCGATGCGCCGTCATCATTGGTAATCAAAATATGCTTGGTCACGATAACTGCTTTGCCGCCTTTCCCATACTACCAGGGCTATCGCATTTGGAAAACCTCGTCCTGTCGCACGGCCTGTTGTGCCACCAAAGTGGTCTTTTTAAGGAGATTTTTGTGGTGGGGCTTTGCCCCCACCACAAAAATCTCCTCTTACCCCCAGCCTTTAGGCCAAACTCAGTTGGCGAAACCAATCAAATGCGATAGCCTGCCTATGCCACATGCAGGAGATCGGAATTGCGCCTTTTATGATAGTCGAGCCAAAGGAATTATACTGTTGGCATGCCAGGTCGCAAGCGAATTGCGAGTATCTCGAACCATCGCAAAGTTACTCAAACTTGATTTCTTTGTAATGCACGCTATAATGAATGTGTCAGGTTTGGCATATTACATTGGGAGAGGGACAATGAGTGTGATTAAAGTGGCAGCAAATTCCCGCTCTACTTCCGTGGCCGGGGCAATTGCCGGAGTCGTTCGAGAGCATGGACAGGCACATGTTCAAGCTATAGGCGCGGGTGCAGTAAATCAAGCGGTCAAAGCCGTCGCCATTGCCCGGGGTTATCTGGAACTTGATGGGTTAAATATCGTGTGTGTCCCATCATTCTCCGAAGTCATCATTGATGGCAAAGAACGCACCGCTGTGCGGTTGGGCATTGTTGAAGCAAATAGAATCGGAGAACTTGCCGAAGCCTAAATTACAAATGCCGTCAATAACACGCTCCGCTTCATAGCGGAGCGTGTTTGTTATTATTCGCGCCACTCAAGAAACAGCGTTTCCAATTTAAGTGATTTTATGCGACGAGGCCGCGCCCCGTCGCACAAAATCAGCTTTTTCCGCTATAGCCTCCGGTGTGAAATACCCCCGATGCGAAAAAGGGTAACTGTTCAGCGTTCCCCTGCTTGCCACAACAAGAGCGGCTAAAGCCGCGATTTT
>JAFGFB010000305.1 GCA_016931315.1 Anaerolineae bacterium | reverse complement strand
CGGCATGATCCGTGAGAATGCGGTTGTGCTCTTCCGGCATGGCGCGGTTGAAGCTGCGCAGTCCGGCTTCGACGTGTGCCACGGGAATGTGCAGTTTCACGGCGGCAAGTGCTCCGGCAAGCGTCGAGTTGGTGTCACCGTAAACGAGGACCCAATCTGGGCGCTCTTTGAGCAGCACCTCCTCGATAGCGATGAGCATTTCCCCGGTCTGCTTGCCATGCGAGCCGGAGCCGATGCCGAGATTATAGTCGGGCTCCGGCAACTGCAGCTCTTCAAAGAACACGGCTGACATACCATAATCGTAGTGCTGCCCGGTGTGAACCAAAATCTCGTGGGCATGATGTTGCAGCGCCCTGCTCACCGGCGCAGCTTTGATGAATTGCGGGCGTGCTCCGACAATGGTGAGGATAGTGGTCATATCTTCTTCTCCAAAAGCCTGGCATAGAAACTGAGCAGTTCGGTCTGTTCCTGTTCCCAGGTGTAATGCGCGAGCACCATAGCGCGTCCGCGCGCACCCATTGCGCGTCTTTCATCAGCTGCACTGCGAAGTTGTTTGATCGCCGCGGCAAAGGATTGGGGTGTGTTCTCTACGATAAGCCCACAGTCGCTTTCTTTAATAAACGAGCGGGTGTAGCTGTAGTCTACGCTAATCAGCGGGAGCCCGCACAGCAAATACTCAAAGAGTTTGGTTGAGAGCGCCGGGCGGGTATATTGTTTAGTTGGCTGTCCCGGAATAAGTCCGACATCGGCGTTGGTGAGGTAGTGTTTGAGCTGATCGTGGGGGATTGCTCCCAACCAGTGAATGCGGTCTTCCAGTCTGTGTGTCTTTGCGAAGGCTTGTAGCTCCTCAAGGTAGGCTGCCGAGATTTCCGGTCCAATGAGGAATAGATAGACATCAGTAATGCCTTCTGTATCCAGCTGCTGTATGGCTTCGAGCAGCGTTTGAATGCCGCGTTGTGGCAGCAGTAGACCAACATAGATTAAGCGCAAACCCACCACATCCAGCGCTGGATGTGGGTGGGCGTCCTCGAAAAGCGCCGCAGACGGCAAATTGCGTACAACCTGGACTGCGCCCTTGAAGGCGGCGTAGAGCTCCCGTTGCCCTTCCACAGCCAGCACCAGTCCATCAACGCCTCGCACCAACAGGCGTTCAAGTGCTCCCGCTATCCAGGCGACTGCGCGGCGCCAGCGTTTGGCAATCCAGTGCTTGGCGGCAATGGCATCCACAAAATACTCGTGCACATCGTAGACGATTTTCACCCCCCTGCCGCGGAACAAGCGGAACCAGGGGACAAGGAGCAACAACTCGGGATCGTGGAAGTGAATCACATCAGGATGCAGGCGTAGCGTCTCGCGTAACAGGCGCGCCCATATCAGTGGGCGTTGCCAGCGGCGGCGCGCGTGCGGCACGCCAATGACGGTGACACCTTCATGCTTTTCGCGGTGGAATTCCGCGGGCGCTAGCAAGGTGATATCGTAGCCGGCCGTGGCCAGGCTGCACGCCTCCCGGTGGAAGATGCGTACGTCAAAAGGCGTGTGAACGGAAGTGAGGATGGCAATGCTGGGATGCGATCTGGATGCGTTAGGTGTGGAGCGCCGTGTCATGGTGTTTTATCTTTCAGACGTTCATAGAGGCTGAGCAGTTTTTCGCTCTCACGCTCCCAATTGTAGACTTCAGTTGCACGTTGTGTATTGTCTTGGGCTTTCTCGTACCATGCCGAGTCTTCGATAAAGTGCCGGATACTGCGTGTGACAGCGTCCAGGTCGTTCGGATCGACAACTTCGCCCACTTCATACGAGCGGATGACGTTAGCAATCTCGGGAAGATTGCTGCCAATGACGGGGATCCCCGCATGAATATATTCGAAGAGTTTGTTTGGCAATGCGTAATAATAGCTGCGACAGGTAGCCTGAATGGTCGTGATTCCTATGTCGGCTGAGGCCACATAACTTGGTAACTCTTCAAGCGGTACTTTCCCCGGAAGGTAAACGCGCTGCAGGCCGTCCGATTTTTCCTGCTGTTGGAGTTTCTCTAGCAATGGTCCATCGCCCAACAGAACCGTTGCCACTTCGGGGATTCGTTGCGTTGCGGTAAGCAAGACCTCAAGTCCGCGACCTTTTGCTATTGTACCAACATAGAGCAAGATGCGTAGGTGTTGCGGTATCGAGAGTTCCTCGCGTAACCGATTTGAGGGGGGCGCCGGATATCTTTCTGGGCAGTTGACCACCACTGTGGGACGTGTGATTCCATAACGTGTTACTAGCTCATCGGCGATACCGTTACAAACGGTGATGATAGCATCGGCTTTGCGAATTAGTAGTTGCTCCGGTAAGGCCCAAAAGCGGCGATAGATGCCAGCGAGCGTGCTGTTGCCGAAGTTTCGCCCTGTTTCGAGTTCGTGTGCATCGTAAATCAGAGCGGCTTTATGGAGTTTTGCTGCCAACCATGCTGCCGGAAGCGTGTTTGCGTCGTGTGCATGAAAAACGGTGACACGGTTTTGGCGAGTGATACCCACAACACCGTGCACGAATTCCAGGTACTTAATCAATGGCACGAGGATTTTTCCTCGCCATAACTGCGACCGCAGACGTAGACGTTGGATGTGGTACCCGTCCCGGATTTCTGTGAGGGGAAGACCATTTCTCCAAAGCGCTATGACTGTCACTTTATGCCCTGCCGCTGCGAGTGTCTTTGCCTCTTTGTGGACCCTGGCATCGTGGGTGAAGGGGTTGAGTACGAGCATGACAACAGTCATTTTGATACTTCTCCAGACAGGGGTTGGGCGATGTTTAGTGATGCACACTGGCTGTTCTTTTTGAGCGAATGGCGTGATTTGTTTTGGCTCCTCAAACAGTTGTCTCTGCGTTCCTCATCCTGCTGTTGAGGAGACTCTTGGGATACTCGAGCAGCTCTTATAAATTGCGGCCGTGCGCCTGCTATGGTTACTGTTTTCACCTAAGAATTCCGTTGTTGTTTATGGGGAAGATCATGATAGATTCCCTCGGCCCGCTTCATCCATACTCTACCGTCCGCGCGCCTTGCTATCATATCCAGCGCGTTCTGCGTCAGTTGCCAGCGGAGGGATTGGTCGCGTAGTAATCGCGTTATGGCAGATGCGAGGGTTGGCACATCTCCCGTCTCGACAAGCAGGGCTTCCTTCTCGTCCTGGACCCACTCATGCAGGGAAGGTAGATTGCTTACAACAAGCGCATTACCGCAGGCTAATGCTTCCAGTACGGAA
Source organism: Anaerolineae bacterium (assembly GCA_016931315.1). Taxonomy (GTDB): domain Bacteria; phylum Chloroflexota; class Anaerolineae; order B4-G1; family SLSP01; genus JAAZNO01. The sequence goes on along the minus strand of JAFGFB010000305.1, from coordinate 10,432 downwards.
AGCGGTGTGCCATCAGAGTCAGGAACGGAGACTGCAATGTCCGCAGATTGGTACAATTCTGCGATCGCTCTGTCATCCGGTAGCTCCCCGATATAATGGACGGCTTTCTCTGCCTGGCTTCGCTCTATGATTGATTGGAAGCGGGCAAGTAGCTTGGAATCGCAGGCATAGGTACGGATGACAAACTGGGTCTCGGGGATCTGTTTGAGGATGAGAGGGATTGCTTCTGCGATATCAAGCGGATTGTAGATTGGTCGAATTGGGCGCAGGCTTAGAACTAGGGGACCGGGTACGAGCCCCAACTTTTCCCGCACTTGAGTTTTTCTTTCGGATGAAACGGGATGAAAAATGCTTGTGTCCACACCCCAGGGGGCCACTTCAATTTTGGTTTCCGGCATCCGAAAGGCACGTGCCTTTTGAGCCAGGTCCTCTGATACACATGTGACGTAATCAGCCCTGCGGAGTGCATACCCTGTGAGCAACCGGTACATAAGCGATTGTTGTGGTTTGCGCAGCAGGTCTGATCCCCAGGCTGTGATAATCAGGGGGTGGTATCCGCTCAATGCGCCGAGCCACCCGTAGGTACTGACCTGGTGGGCGTGGAGAATGTCGGGTTGAATGTGCTTGAGGAGTTGCCGTAGGCGGTACGCCAGGCCTAGCACCCCGATCTTTTGGATGTGGATGGGGGACTCCATCTTGTGGAGTTTTATACCCGTTAATTGGCTGAGCTCAACGCCAGACGTGCTGATAAGGTGAACGTCATAGCCTTGTTCCAGAAAATAGCGTAGCCAGCGTTGCGTGTGGATACTATTCGGGTTCGCTAGATAACACAGCTTCACAACCGGGCTCCGGGGATGAATTCGGCACGATGAAGCTCGAACTGTTGGACAGCTTCCTGGTAATCATCGGGGCGTCCGATATCCAACCATCGTCCCTCAAATGGATAGGCTGCCACCGTTCGCTTCTTTTGTAGCATTTTCAAAACCAGGTCAGGTAGGTCCATTTGAGTGTCTGATGGAATATACTTCAGCACGTCTGGGTTGAAGATGTAAATGCCAGTGCTTACTGTGTAATGATAAGTCGGCTTTTCAATATACCCGCGAACCCAGTTTTTGTTATCTGTTTCGATGACGCCCAAATCAATTTTGATGTCGCGTTGAAATGTCGCCAGGGTTGCAAAAGCATTATTAGCCTGGTGGTACGTCCACATCTTACGGTAGTTCAATGTCGTTAGCAGATCGCCGTTCATCACCAGGAAAGGTGTGTCTAATCCTTCTATCAGACTGAGAGGCCCAGCCGTGCCCAGCGGTTTCTCTTCACGAGAGTAGCGAATGCTCACATTCCATTTTTCTCCGTTGCCGAAATAAGCCATTAGCAATTCTGCCAGATACCCGACGGCCATGATGATTTCATCGAAGCCGGCGTGTTGGAGTTGCCTCACCACGACCTCTAGAATGGGGATGTCGCCAATGGGCATCAGAGGCTTCGGCAGGATAGCGGTATATGGGGCTAAGCGGCGTCCTTTCCCTCCGGCCAGGATAACAGCCTTCATCGATTACACCTCATAAACGTCCGGTCGGTACCGGTCGAGATGGTCTTTAATCCAGGTGAGGGTGTGGTTGAGTCCCTCGTCCAACGTGACTTGTGGCTCCCAACCGATCAGGTCACGTGCTTTCGCGTTACTGGCGTGCAGACGCATTACTTCACTCTTCTCAGGTCGAAGGCGTTCTTCCTCGGTGACGATAGGGAGATTACGTCCTACCAGGTGTAGGATTTTCTGTGCCAGGTCACCAATCGTAATGCAATCTCCTGCGCCAATGTTGACTTCTTGTCCGATCGCTTCATCGGCCTGGGCCATTTTTATGAAACCTGCGACGGTATCCGCGACGAAGGTAAAGTCGCGCATTGGGGTTAGAGAGCCCAGATGGAGCTTGTCTTGGGTTAACGCTTGAACAATGATGGTGGGAATTACTGCGCGGGCTGACTGACGCGGTCCGTAGGTGTTGAAGGGGCGCAGCGTGGTCACCGGCAGGCCAAAGGAGAGGTGGAAGCTTTGGACAATTTTATCCGCACCGATTTTGCTGGCGGAGTAGGGGGACTGCCCCTGCAAGGGGTGCGCTTCGTTAATGGGAACATGCTGTGCTGTACCGTAGACTTCGCTGGTGGAGGTGTGGACTACGCGCCGTACACCGTATTCGCGGGCTGCCATCAGCACGTTGAGGGTCCCCATCACATTTGTCTCGATTACCTCGCGTGGGTGAAGATAGGAATAGGGGATGGCGATCAACGCCCCCAGGTGGAATATGGTATCAACGCCCCTTACTGCTTGACGCACGGCTTCGACATCTCTCAGGTCGCCAGCAATGATGTGAAGGCAATTATGAAGCTTTTGGGGGAGGAGGTTGAGTAACCCCTTGTCTCCACGTGAGTTGTAGCGGACGAAGGCGCGCACGTTAGCGCCCTCTTGGGCCAGGCGTTCGGTCAAGTGGCTGCCAATGAAACCGCCCGCCCCAGTGACGAGCACGGTTCGATTTTCCCAGTTCATTTCAGTGCCTCGTTGTTTGGATTCTCCAATAGTTTAGCACATCTTCCAGTGTCTGTCGAAGAGGAATTGCGGGCGTCCAACCCGTTAGATCATGTAGTTTGCTGGCATCTCCAATCTGAATGGGCACATCCGATGGTTGGAGACGCGCGGGATCAACCTGGATAGCGATATCGCGTCGGGTGCTAAGGTCGAGGAGTATGTCAAGGAGGTCCCGTATTGCTGTGCCCTGCCCCGAACAGACGTTGTAGACCTCGCCAGCTTTTCCTTGTTTGGCAAGAAGATGGTAGGCGAGCACGGCATCACGGACGTCTGTGAAGTCGCGCACGGCATCCAGGTTACCAACGCGGAGGGTCGGCTCGCGCAGGTCAGCCTCGATTTCGGCAATTTGACGGGCAAAAGCAGAGGTGACGAAGTGGGTAGTCTCACCGGGACCGATGAGGTTGAACGCGCGCGTGCGGACGATGTGCAGGTCGTGCTGGGCGAATTGTTCGTAAGCGACCATCTCTTGGGTAACTTTGCTGACAGCGTAAGGTGTTATAGGAGCAAAAGGGTGATTTTCTGTGATGGGCAGTGCTTCTGGCGGGACGCGTCCATAGGCGGCGCTGGAGCTGGTGATCACAATGGTACTTTGAGGGCAGGCTTCGCGGGCTGCATTGAGGAGTCGCAGGGTGCCCAGCACATTGACGTGGTGGAGCTCTTCATAACTGAGACTTGGATCGGTGTGGGCGGCGAGATGAAAGATGTATTTGGGCTTTGTTTGGTTAAGGACGGCTTTGACCTGCAAGATATCTACAATGTCGCCTGTGAATGCCTCAATATTCGGATCGGACATAGGTTTCTGGTCAAACCCGAAGATATGGTACCCCAGGGCTGATAGAAGGTTTATCAGATGATGGGCGCATAATCCGGCTGCACCTGTTATAAGAGTAACGGGACTGGTCTTCATGTTACATTCTACTTCTCTGCAGTCCAACTTCTCAGCGTCAGCAATCGGAAGATTAAGGTGGGGGCAAACCTATCAATTCTGCTGTTTGCTATATTCTGGGCGAATCCACGTATGCGATTTTGTTCGAGAGGAAAGGGGACTGGATCCCAGGATAATAAACGATCTGCGACGAATTGACGTAGTTGCTCGTTGTTGAGTAGCCAGGCCCTAAAGGGGTTCATTGACAATCTTCGATTTGCCGATGAAGATGGAAGTAATCTGTTGATCCCCCTTTTCATCCAGCTGGCTAGTTGGCAATTGAGTTCGTTGATTTGTCTATATTGACTGGGGGGACGGTGCGTTTTCGCCCAAGGAACACGCCATAGCGTTGCGGGGAGTAGTCGTGATAACATATCAGTGTAGATGGCTTCTCCAAGTCGGTATTCCTGCCGGATTCTCGGAACGTATTGATATAAATCAACATCAAAGAATGGGGATGTGTATTCTGCGAAGTTTTCTATTACTCGAAATCCATTAAACATCCCTCTATGTTGTCGGTTGTATAGATTCCATAATTCTAGGCCCTGCGCCATTGATGGATCAGACGGCAAAGCGATTGTTTTCAGACTGTTTTCTACAGATTGATGTATCAATTGTGTTGCTAGACCCTCATCGCGGACGAGATGTTCTAGCCAACGAGTAAATCCGAGGTCTTTGATAATGCGGTTTCGAAGAATACCGATATCTGAGAGTGGGTAGTGAATATCATTTCTGTGAATAAAACTGCCCATTAGCATATCTCCCGACATGCCTGTATGCATGATATTCCACCGCGTAGCATTTAATTTCAGCAAAGCATGCAACATGTGCGCCGAGCCGCTGTAGTAGACCATTCCTCCATTATATCGACTGGCTAATGCATAGGTATCTAAAAGATAGCTCCCGTTGTCCAATCCGACTGAGATTGCTTGTCCCTTAGCCGCATGGGCCACTTTCAGCGCTAATTCTACATCTAATGAGTCTAATTCTCCAAAAGTTAAACTTTCTGGGTTAGTAATTCCCAGTTTAAGTGCAGTGCCCAAAATGGCTCGTGAATCCAGGCCGCCACTTAGGGTGAAAATGGGCTTGCTCTTTGACAGGGTTCGTTCGACAGCTTGAACGAAAAGGCGCTGGAGTTCCTCTCGTGCTTCGGGGTAACTTTGGTTTTCGAAAGGTGTATTATCAATCGTGAAGTAAGTTTCAATTCTTAGGCTAGCTGTTCGGGAGTTCCAGATGAGGCAACTGCCAGGCGGTGCGCAGCGTATTCCTTCGTGTCGGGATTTATCGCCGATCATATAACCAAATGTTAGCATATCGGTGACCGCTTGCGGGTTGGTGTCGGGTGTGTCTGGAAGCGCTGCTAATAAGGCAAAATAATCCCCAGCAAAATAGAAATTACCCTGTTCAACAACATAATAGATAGGGCGTGAAGCTGCCTGATCAGTGTATAGCAACAAATCGCCAGTTTTATGATCACAAACAGCGAGTGTGAAATGACCCCGTATTTTCTTTGCAAACTCTTCTTTCCCTTGAAGATACAGAGCAAGAATCTGGGCAGGATTTATTCCTGATAGTGATGCTGGCTCAAACAAGACGCCTTCGAATATCACGGTCATATGATCTTCTTGGGCAATGCCTTTCTGATCTCTGAATCGGTTAATGCTATGATAACCCAAAAGGAATGGTGGATGGATGACGGTGGACTCGACGAAAAGGTTTTCATTGCGATCCGTATTGAGACCGCGGCGAATTTTTTCGCTGAGTTGAGCGAGATCTTCTTCTGTTGAATCTCTTTCGTAGAGTCCAAATATCCCGGGCATTAATCCTGCTCCTTTAGGTTTCTGTCATCTTTGTTTTCCGGCGCATGAAAGGTCGCCACTTATTTTTCCTCTGTTCGCTATTTTCTACGCTTCATTTGGGCGCTTCAGGTGATCGCCCTGCTATGAAATGCCTCTCTTTTTTGAGGTCATGGATTGGATGAAACATGATCTGGTTGGTTTGTCGGTCTGATTACGAATCGGCTTATGTATCTGTCTTTCGCCTGGAATGGGTTTTTGTATTTATCTGACGATCCTTCCGATAGCGCAAAGGCATGTTGGTATTTCCCCTACTTGCGTTCTTTTCTTTGCTTTCTGGAGAAAGTGCTTAGCATGTAAGAAGTAATCTCCATCAGTTTTTTGCGTTCGAGTATGAAAATAATCAGGCTATAACAGATTGTGAAGACAGACAATTTTATGATCCCTGTTAGCCAATCTGATCCATGTACTGCCGGTAAATTGCTGGTGATGGTCGCTGCAGCTACTGCGATAGCTAGAGCCAGGAATGGCGGACCCAATAATCCACTGATTGAAAAATCTACGTAATCTCGTGCTTGCCACAATAAAAGCGCAATACCCACAACTAACATCACGTCCACTGCTAAGGCTACGCCAGCGATATCCAGCCAAAGCCCGAAAGCGAATAGTCCCGCTACCATGATGCCTAATTGGATCATGCGCGCCCGAACAACCATTTCTGGTTTTCCCACTGCAATGAATAAATCACCCACCGTCGCTTTTATGGGATCAAATAGAGTAAAAATGAGCATGAGCCGGAAAACGTTCAGCATCGGCATCCATCGCTCTCCTAATAATATGCGGATAAATTCAGGAGCAATCAAAGCAAGTAAACCAGCCAAAAGAAATCCGCTTCTTACAAGAAATGCGTTAACTCGAAAGAATGCCTGAGATAGTCGTAAACGGTCTCCTTTTAGCTCTGCATATATCCCAGCGGCGACGCTATTGATTGGATTCGCTACGATTTTTCGCGGGTAGGTGGCAAAATTATACGCTTTTGAGTAGAAGCTGAGCGAGGTATTGCTCAGGAAAACCCCCGTCCAAAAATCATCTAGCTGGTCTAGCGCCTTTGCAATTAGCGTGGCCACCAGAGATTTGCTACCGAAGCTCAGGTAGTAGTGCATAACGGGAGTTGACCAAGCCAGGTATGGTTTCCACACAGGTCGCCAAATATATAGCGCGCTTACGTTCAACACTAAAGTCACGAAGTTGCTCGCCAGCAAAGCCCACAGTGTCACGCCTTGCCAGGCCAGGAATAGCGTCACAAAGGTAGAGATAACTGCATCGAGCAATTGCATGATGGCTAACCGTCGGTGGACAATCCGTCGGGTAAGGATGAGTCGGGGAACCTCTGTAAGTTGACTCAGCCCGCTAACAATGGTCAATACTACCAGCGCAAGACGATTCTGTCCGCTGGTGAATATTAATGCTCCAGTTATGACCAGGAACGCCCAAATTGGCATCAGAATCAATTTGAGTGTTAGGAGAACAGCTGCTGCATAGCCCTCATCTTGAGTCTCGGAAGAGCGATGTAGAAACGCATTGCCTGTGGCCCAGGTAGCAAGCGGTGACGTGATTGATAGGATCGAACCGGCAAAGGCGTAGATACCGAATACTTCGATTGGTAGTAACCGGGCTAACAGAACCGACCGTCCAAATCCCAGCACCGTTAGCACGGCGCTAGTGGAGATATTCCAGCTAATGGAGTTGACACTCCGTTGGGCAATGCTCGGTCTATTGCTCAAGAACCACCTGATCCATATAAAACACTATGCGCCAACGATTGGTGAAGGCCGTTTGACGCGAACGTATCTCCTCTGTGTTCAATTCGCCCAGCGCCAGTTGATCGTCAAATAGGGTGTGATTAGGTTATCCGGGTAGATATCTATCGGGGGTGTTGGGGTCTCTCGATCAATCTCTCGCCGACGAGCTGTGGGTTTGTGTGGCAGGATGTTTTGTCACATGTGGATGATTGTTGCGATGCTATGATAACGTAGGCGGTGGTGGTGATTCCCAACGATGCTAGCAAGGTTGATTATCCTGTTCAATTTCTGTGATTTCACATCCAGCCAACCTTCCTTGTTTACGTGGTTATGCCAATTCCCTGTCCTATGAAACCGCGGGCCTGTTTCGCTGATGGACCGAGAAGATATCGTCCTTCGATAAGGACAGGGCTATCGAGCCGAATCCTGAGGGCCTCCCACTCTAGTTCCCGGTACATTCCATGCCCCACCATCACCACCGCCGCATCACATCCCTGCGCCATCTCATAGACATCCCCTTGATACTCCGCCACATACGGATCGTGGATCACAACTGCTGCACCCAGCTCTCGTAAGCGCTCTACCAGCACCGCGCTCGGCGAATTGCGCGTGTCATCCGAGTTCTCCAGATACGCGTAGCCCAGCACCAGCACCCGCGCTCCCGCCACGGTCTTACCCACTTTCGCCAGAGCATCCTCCAGCAATTCGATCATATGCAGTGGCATGGATTCATTTACCGCGCGCGCCGCCGGAATCAGGCGGATGGGTGCCCCTCGTTGTTGTGCCTCATACACCAGCAACCACGGGTCCTTGGGAATACAGTGCCCACCCACACCGGCGCCTGGCAACAGCATGTTGCGTCCCGGTGATTTGTTCACCAACTCGCGCACTCTCCACACATCGCCGCCGACCGCCTCGCAAACGAGCGCGACTTCGTTGGCGAAAGCAATATTTACATCGCGATAAGCGTTTTCCGCGGTCTTGACCAGTTCCGCCGTGACACAGTCTGCCGGGTCGAGTTCTGCCTCGACGACCTGTTGGTATAGCGCCATCATAACTTGTGCCGTCTCCGGCGTTTCCCCGCCGCAGACACGGCTCACGCCGCGCAGGTTTGCCAGCAACTTGCCCGGCATTACCCGCTCGGGGCAGTGTCCCAGATAAAAGCCCGCGTTCACGCGTTTGCCTGAGCTTTCTTCCAAGATTGGCTTGACGAGTTTTGCCATCGTTCCGGGCGCAATGGTGGATTCGATGATGACCAATGCGCCCTCTTGGAGTACGGGTCCAAGTGCGCGTAATGCGCTCTGTAAAGCCGCATACCGTGGAATATGCTGCTCATCTACCGGAGTTTCTACGTTGATGGTAATGACATCGCACTCTGCTAGCGGCGCATACGTGTCGGTCGCGTGCAACATGCCTGTGCTGATAACCTGTGCCAAAAGCTCTGCCAGCCCCGGCTCATCACCTTCGATGGGAGAGATGCCGGCGTTGATTTTCGCTACGCGCTCAGCCTGGATATCCACGCCGACCACTTTGAAGCCCGTCTGAGCAAAGAGACACGCCACCGGCAAGCCCACATATCCTAATCCGATGACGCCCAATTTCGCTGTCTTGTCGGCTATTCTGCGTTGTAGTGCGTCGAGAAGGTCTCTCTTCTCCTCAGCGCTTCCATCTGCCTTTTCGTTCATTCGCTTTCTCGCCTTTTCGCTTTCTCGTTCACCCGCTCACCCGCACGATCTGCTGGCTTTCCCCTGATTGTACCAACGCCAATGCCAATCGCAGCGCCGCCAGGCCATCGGCGCCACTGACCGGAGCGGGTTTGTCCTCTGCCACGGCTGTGGCGAACGCCTCCAGCTCCGCTTTGAGGGGTTCGTAGCGGGCAATGGGATAACGCACCATGCGCCCCTCGCTCACGCCCTTGAGCAGGCTTAAATGGCCCCAGTCGGCGCTCACTGCATCGGCATTCTCGTAGAAGTAGAGGTCTTGCGTCAAGTCGTCGGCGCGGAACATGCCGCGCTCGCCGAGCACCACCACTTCGCGCACTTTCTGGGGCGTCAACCAGTTGATTTCCAACATGCCGGCGATGCCGCTGCGGAAGCGCACCATGCCCAATACCGAATCCTCATGCGCTGTATGGATTTGTTGTTCCGTTTCGGCGAATACCCGCACGATTTCATCTCCGGTGATGAAGCGCATCACGTCCAGGTCATGCGGCGCCAGGTCAATCACCACCCCCACGTCCCGAATCCGCGCCGGGAAGGGACCCACGCGCCGGCAGATAATCTGAAAGACGCGCCCCAATTCGCCGGCATCCAGATGCTGCTTGAGGGCTTGAATGCTAGGGCTAAAGCGTACAATATGCCCCACCATCAGTTTGCGGTTCAGCGCTGCCGCGCGCGCGATAAGCGCCTCGCCTTCCTCGAGCGTTGCCGCGATAGGCTTCTCGACCAGCACGTGACATCCCGCTTCCAGGGCGGCGGTCGCCACAGCATGATGCTCCTGTGTGGGCGCTGCGACGGTGACGATATCGGGGCGCTCGCCTTCCAGCAACTCCCGGTAATCGTTGTACGCCGGAACGCCATACTTCCCGCCGATGCGCTGCGCCGTCTCCGGCAGCGCATCCGCCACGCCTACCAGCGTAGTCTGCTTGAGTTCACTGTACACGCGGGCATGGTGTTGGCCCATCGAGCCTACGCCAATCACGGCGGCTTTCAGCGTCGCTGCCATCCCTCTACGCCCCTGTAAAGCTATTCACTGCGGCGACGATGGTTTCCAGGTCCGCCTGACTCAGCGCGGGATGCACCGGCAGCGAGAGCACCTCTGCTGCGGCGCGCTCGGTTTCCGGCAAGCGCACCTCGCCATAGCCCAACTCGCTGATGTAGAAGGTCTGCTGGTGAATGGGCACCGGATAGTAGACCATGCTGCCCACCCCCTGCGCCTTGAGGTGTTCGGCAAGCGCATCGCGGCGCCCGCCTTCCACACGAATGGTGTATTGGTGGAACACATGCCGCTGCCCTTCGGGTGTCACCGGCGTGATGACGCCGTTAAGGTGAGCGCTTAGATAGGCCGCATTCGCGATTCGCGTCGCGTTGTAATGCTCCAATTTCCCGAGCTGTGCCAATCCAATTGCCGCGTGGACATCTGTCATTCGGAAATTGAACCCCAATTCGTCATGATAGTAGCGGCGGCGCATGCCATGCTGGCGGATGACGCGGCATTTCTCGTCAATGATCGGGTCGTCGGTGGTGATCATGCCGCCTTCGGCAGAAGTGATGTTCTTGGTGGGGTAGAGCGAGAAGGCCCCGGTGCCAAAACTCCCGCTGCGCTT
>JAFGFB010000304.1 GCA_016931315.1 Anaerolineae bacterium | reverse complement strand
CTGGTTGAGTTTTGGTTGTGCTAACTTAAGATTACCACGGAGATGAAACTTTTTCCAGCCTTTCTCGATTTGTGGGTAATCACCAAACTGTAATCATTGACTTTGGCCCGGTCTTTTGGTAAGATAGACGGAAATCTAATAATTTAGAAGATGAGTAGGGCAAAATCCCATGTTCAATAATGATATTGGTAACCGCAAAGATGATCATATTCGCATCAATCTGGAAGAAGATGTTTCTTTCTCCCAGCTCACTACAGGTTTAGAGCAATATCGTTTTGAGCACCAGGCTCTCCCAGAGATTGATCTGGATACCATACGCACCGATATCACTTTTTTGGGTAAGCGGCTCAGCTTTCCACTACTTATCGGCTCAATGACAGGCGGTTCATCTACAGCAGGACGTATTAACCGGTTCCTTGCAGAAGCCGCACAAAAATCGGGAGTGGGCGTGGCGCTTGGCTCTATTCGCGCCGCACTGGAATTACCACAACTCGCCTCAACTTTCCAGGTGCGAGAGGTGGCCCCGGATTGCTTGCTGCTAGTGAATCTGGGTGCGGTTCAACTCAATTACGGCTATGGGCTTGATGAATGCCGTCGCGCTCTGGACTTAAGCGGTGCAGATGCATTGATACTTCACCTGAATCCCTTACAGGAAGCGCTCCAGGCTGGTGGCAACACACGTTTCGCAGGCTTGCTGCAGCGTATCGAGAGCATTTGCAAAGGGCTAAGCGTCCCAGTGATCGTCAAAGAGGTTGGACACGGTCTCTCGGAGCAAGTAGCGCGTCAACTTGTGGATGCCGGCGTCTCGGCATTGGATATTGCCGGAGCGGGGGGAACCTCGTGGAGCCAGGTCGAATTGCATCGCAGTACCACCCCGGGCCAGAGAGAAATCGCCGCCGCGTTCCGCGATTGGGGTATCCCCACCGTAGAGGCGCTGCAACAAACGCGCCGCGCCGCATCCGCCTTGCCGCTCATCGCCAGCGGCGGTCTACATACAGGGGTGGATATCGCCAAAGTGCTGGCTCTCGGCGCCAATGTCGCCTCCATGGCAGGCGCAATCCTCCCTGCCGCTATGGTTTCTGCGGCAGCTGTAGCGGAGCGACTGGCCATTTTTGAAGCCCAACTGCGCATTGCCATGTTCGCCGCAGGCGCCAGCAATATTGCCGAATTGCAGCACACCCCATTAACGAAGGTGCAAGGACGCGGAGAAGTGGCAGCTAAGTCTTTATAACAATCGAAGGATGAATCCAGAGGACAATGTCAAACAACGTCCTTCACTGGTCAACTTCCTAATCCAGGCCTCGAGGTGATTTCTATGGATCCTTTCAAGCGTTATCTACCTGCACTAGAAGCAGAATTACGCCGTAGCGTCAGCGTCCCACCGGAAGGACCGGCATTGCTCTACAATCTGTTACACTATCACCTGGGTTGGGTGGATGCGAACTTCCAGCCCCGTGAGGCAGATGCCGGGAAGCGGCTCCGCCCGATTTTCCTGTTGCTATGTTGCGAAGCGTATGGTGGCGAATGGGAACGCGCCCTTCCCGCTGCAACGGCGGTGGAATTTCTGCACAATTTCTCGCTGATTCACGATGATATCGAAGATCGAGACGCTACCCGACGTGGGCGTGCCACGCTCTGGAACCTATGGGGTGAGGCGCAAGCCATCAATGCAGGCGACGCCTTATTTGCTCTGGCCTACCATGCCTTGCTCAATTTACAACACACGATCGCATCCCCCGCGCTGGTACTGGCGGCGTTATCACGCTTCAACCGTGCGACAGTGCGGTTAACAGAGGGGCAATGTCTGGATATAGATTTCGAGCGGCAACCAACGGTTGAAGAAGGCACCTATCTTCGAATGATTGCGGGGAAAACCGCAGCGCTACTAGGGCTCACATGTGAGCTGGGAGCCCTGCTCGCAAATGCGCCTGAGGAAAGCGCGACAGCAGCTCACGAGTTTGGATTCAATCTAGGATTAAGCTTTCAAATGCAGGATGACCTTTTGGGCTTGTGGGGCGATCCAGTGCGCACGGGTAAGCCAGTTGGCGCCGATTTGCGCCAGGGGAAGAAAACCCTGCCCATTATCCATGGCAGCGCTCACAACCCGCAGCTGCGAGCGCGTCTGGAAACGCTGCAACACACGTCCCCAGATGACGCCACCATCACCGAGCTCTGCGCCGCATTAGAGGCAGCGGGCAGTCGCAGCTATACCGAAGCGCGCGCCCGTGAATATCAGCGCCAGGCGCTCAACGCACTCGCACGGTCGGGGGGCGCAGGTACGGCCCTCACCGCCCTCCAGGCCCTTGCCGAGCGCCTACTGGGGCGTGAGCGCTGACTCTACGACGAGCAAATAACTATTGCGCCCTGTCCTTCAACGTCAAAAGTGCATCCTGGCAGAAATCACTCAGACAAGAAAGGCTCCTACAACGCCAAAGCGGCGCCACAGAAGCCTTTCTTGCTTACCCCTTGACGGAGACGCTAGTCCATAATCTCCGCGAGTTCAAGTAACATCGAGTCTAGCGGCTTGAGTTGCTTCACGGCCTCAGCTAGAGGAAAGAGCTCCAACCCATTGCCGCGCAAAGCGACCATTTTACCACTCTCTCCGCTCAGCAGAGCCTCAACCGCCATGGCCCCCATACGCGTTCCCAGAGTACGGTCAAAGACCGAGGGACGTCCCCCCCGCTGCACGTGCCCCAACACCGTCACACGCACGTCAAAGCCCAATTCCTCCCGCCGGCTGAGCAGATATTCCTGTACGGCTTTGGTGCCGGGCTTCCAACCCTCAGCAATCACAATGATGCAATGTGACTTGCCGCGCATATAGGCATCCAGCACCTCCTCCGCAATGCTTTCCAGCGTCGGACCCTCGCGCTCCGGCACCAGAATCAGTTCCGCACCCCCAGCAAGGCCGCTCTGCAATGCCAGGTAGCCACAGTCACGTCCCATCACTTCAACCAGGAACGCGCGCTGGTGTGAGGAAGCAGTGTCCTTAATACGATCAATCGCGTCCAGAATCGTGTTTAACGTTGTATCCACGCCTACGGCGAGGTCTGTTCCATTGATGTCATTATCAATCGAGCCTGGCACACCAATGGTAGGGAAACCCATCTCATGCAAAGCAAGCGCACCGGCTAAAGAGCCATTGCCACCGATGACGATGAGTCCATTGATGCCGCGCTGATTCATGTGCCGAATCGCTTGCCGGCGCACCTGCAACTCAAGAAATTCGGGACAGCGGGCAGTTCCCAAGATAGTCCCCCCTTTTCCTAAGATGCCACTCACCGCGCGGCTATCTAGCGAACCCATGTCATTGTCAATCAAGCCTGCGTAACCCCATTGCACGCCAAACACTTCCACGCCAGCTTTCAAGCCACATCGCACAACGGCGCGAATACAAGGATTCAAACCAGGGCCATCCCCACCGCTGGTCAATACGGCAATACGTTTCATGAATCTGCCTCCTATCACTACGGCTATCCATTAGCCACAGACTATAACAGCCCCTGGCTACTGCGCGCTACGCCCGATTCCTAAAGCAGGTAGGCCAGAACGCCTTTTCTATTGTATCAAAATCACCTTGCCTGGCAAGGAAAAGAGTTTGAGTTGTGGGATTTCGTAGCAGGTCGCTGACCGAAACCACGCTGCGCGCCTCATGCAACACCTGAAGCGCGAGCAAGGCATTCGTACCGGGGT
>JAFGFB010000303.1 GCA_016931315.1 Anaerolineae bacterium | reverse complement strand
TCCCTCCGGTTCGGTGGTGTGGTAACCTTACTGTACCTGAGTCTACCTGGTTTTCAACTCATTTGAAACACACCCAATTGATTTTTGTGATGGAGATTTGACCCATCACAAAAATCAATCAAAGGAAAGGCGTTTACATGATAGTTGTCTTGCTTTTGCCCCAAAGCTGAAACGCACCCAAACGGGGTATACGTTCGGCTTTGTGTCATTTGCTGTAATGTAAAGCGGCGCAAGCCACGATTTTTGAGGGGGTGTTTTGTGCTGCTGTGCCTGGTGTATCAGCACAAAACACCTCTTCTAGCCGGTTTCAGTCCGCAATTCGTGTCTCATGGCGGAACTCTGAACATCTAGCGGTGACAGTTACTGCCCCTTAAACTCACGTTGCGGGGGTGGCTCGGGGGCGGCGCCAGACAAACCAGCGATAAACCATATACACTGAAATGGCATAACTGCCGATGGTCAGCCCGAAAACTGGATCGAAGCCATATACTTGCTGGATAGGTCCGCTGATGCTGGGACTGATAGCCCGTCCCATGTTCCAAATCATGTTGTACAGGCTTGCAGCTGTGGTCCGGGTGGATTCATCGGATTCTTCCATGACCATTGTCTGGTAAACGGGTCCAGAGAGATTCATCAGCGCCATGCGCATGAAGAAGGAGATAATTGCGAGCGGCAGATTGTAGACGAAGCCCATAACGATCATGAAAGGGATGGAAAGCCCCTGAGTGACGACAACGGTCATGGCTTTGCCCCAACGTTCAGCCAATATCGGGGCGATGAGAATTGCCAAACCCATCCCCAGCGACCCAAAGCCAAAAAGCATGCCAATGGTGCCATCCCCGAGTTGATAACGACTGCGGAAAAAGAGGTTGAGGAAGGGAATCAATAACCCTGCGCCCATGGAAATGATGAGCGAGGGCAGCAGCAATTTGACCATGGCGCCTCGATGTTCTTGCAATGCGGCAAATGGCGATACGATTTTCCGTTGCGCATTCGGTTTGTCGGGACGTAATTTAAGGATGGGCAGCAGCGCTAACAAGCTCAGCAGCGTGGTCATTGCTAAGGACCAACCGTAAGCTCTGCTGGATTGCGCATCCACATGCAGCAACCAGGCAAAGGCTGCTGGCAGGGCGCCACCGGCGAAGTTGCCGATGAAGGAGGACATCGTACTGATACCTGAGTTGAAGCTGAACAGGTGCGTACGTTCAGAAGGGCTGCTGTTTTCCATCAGAAAAGGCGCTGTGGCTGCCCCGAAGAGGCTCATGCCGATGCCCCTCAGAATACCGGAAAGGATCAGCACTGCCGGTGTGGGCAACAACAGCATGATTATCTGTGCTATTCCGCTAAGGATTCCTCCCAGGAAGAAGGCTGAGCGGCGCCCAATTTTGTCAGTGATGTATCCCGCATAGAGCACGAAGAATAACGCTGTCATGGAGGGCAGGCTGATGAGAAGCCCTAGAAAGCCTTCCTGATGTCCCAGGCTTAGGATGTAGAAATTGAAGAAAAGTTGAAACACCCCGTGTCCGGTGCCTTGCAGCGCCGAAACCCACAGAAAACGTCGCGCATCCGGTGAAAAGCGGCGTATATTTTCCAGGTAATCATGTAGTACGTGCATCGTTTTATCTCGCTGATAGTTTGCAATGCTAACTATAAGGGTAAGTGGGTATTTGTCAATCTGTTGGCGCTGAGTATAATTAGATTATGATGTCAGAACTGATGTGTCAGATGCCGTATTTGCCGAAACAGTTTGCCTTGGAGTGCAGGTATGATTGAACTTGTGTTGCTCGGGACTGCGGCATCGGCCCCCTCTATTCAGCGTGGACTTCCCTCTCAGATGGTTCTCTACAACGGCGAGCGTTTTCTCGTTGATTGCGGTGAGGGCACACAACGGCAAATTCTCCGCAGCGGTCTGGGCTTTCGGCGACTGGAGCGCGTTCTGCTGACACATGGACATCTCGATCACATTCTTGGTTTGGGAGGATTGATTTCCACCTTCGCCCGATGGGAAGCTGTGGACCATATTGAGGTGTGGGGAGGGCGGTGGACGCTGGAACGGGTCAATGATTTGCTGTTCCGGGTGGTTTTGCGTGGGGCGCGTCCGCCTGTGCCCGTTGAAATGCTCGAAGTGCGCCCGGGGGTGCTCCTGAACCGTGATGTGTTAGAAATCAGTGCCTTTCCGGTGACGCATCGTGGCCCCGGCTGTTTTGGGTATCTCTTCCGTGAACGGTCGCGCCGTCCTTTCCTTCCAGAGCGTGCTGAGGCGCTGGGCGTGCCTGCAGGACCGGAGCGGCGTCGTCTGGTAAGTGGCGAGGCGGTAACACTGGTTGACGGGCGCGTGATACAGCCAGAGGATGTACTGGGCGCTGATCGTCCTGGAGTCTCGGTGGCAGTGACCGGCGATGCGGCGCGCGTGGACGATCTGGTGGATGCCGTGCAGGGTGTGGATTTGCTGGTCTGTGAAGCCACGTATCTACAATGGGATGCAGACATGGCGCGGCGTTTTGGACATCTTACAGCCAGCCAGGCTGCCTGGTTGGCGCGTGAAGCCGGAGCGCGATTGTTGGTGCTCAACCATTTGTCGCAGCGCTACCGGGTGCAACAGATTCTGGATGAGGTGCGTCCGATTTTCCCCGAGGTGATTGTGGGGCGCGACTTTGATCATTTCCAGGTGACGCGTGAGCGGATTGAGGTTCACAATGAATCGCTGGAGAGCGATGAAATTTTGCCCGAACTGGCTGCGGAACTTGAGGCGCCATTGGATTGATGCCGAGTGATTGTACGTCATGAATCACTTGACATGAAAACGGTTTTGTCTGTATAATGATTCAGCGTAGTTGACTGACATCAGACAAGTGCTCCGTGATCATCACCCACGGTCGAAAGGAGGTGCAAGACAGGCTCGACCACCGAATGATTCGCGTTTGTGTAGGGTATCAGATCTGTACACCGAATTTTCTTTGGAGGAGGATTGTATCTATGAAACGCTATGTCTGGATGACACTGTCCCTGGTTTTGATCGCCGCGATGCTCCTTTCTGGTTGTGCTAAGAAGACCACTACCGGTGGCACGCCCGAAGACCCTTATAAAGTTGCCTTTATCTACATTGGCCCTCCTGGTGACCTGGGGTGGACTTACGAGCATGACCGCGGTCGTAAAGCCCTGGAGGCTGAGTTTGGTGATCGCATCGAGACCAAGTACATTGAAAACGTTCCCGAAGGCCCCGACGCGGCACGCGTGATCCGCGAATTTGCCCAACAGGGCTACGATATGGTTTTTGCCACATCCTTTGGTTACATGGACCCCATGGTGGAGGTGGCGCAGGAATTCCCCGACGTTAAATTCGAACACTGCTCTGGCTACAAGACTGCGGATAACCTGGCTACCTACTTCGGGCGCATGTACCAGGCGCGCTACCTCGCCGGTATCGTGGCGGGTCGCATGACGAAGAACAATATCATCGGTTATGTGGCTGCTTTTGCTATCCCCGAAGTGGTGCGTGGTATTGATGCCTTCACACTGGGAGTGCGCTCAGTCAATCCTGAGGCTCAGGTCTATGTGGTGTGGACGAACACCTGGTTCGATCCGGTGATTGAGCGTGAGGCCGCTGTAGCGCTGTTGGATGAGGGCGCTGATATCATCACCCAACACCAGGACACCACCGAGCCTCAGAAGGCCGCTCAGGAACGCGGCATGTTGAGCATCGGCTACGATTCTGACATGCGCGCCTTTGTCGGCGATACCGTGCTCACCAGCCCCATGTGGAACTGGGGCCCGTACTATATTCAGACCGTGGGCGCTGCGATGGATGGCACGTGGGCGACCCATCAATACTGGGGCCCCATGGAAGACGGTGTGACGGGCCTGGCTGAGTATAGCCCCAAAGTGCCGCAGGAAGTGCGCGATGAGGTGGAAGCTGCGCGTCAGAAAATCTACGATGGGAACGACGTGTTCTGTGGACCCATCAAGGATCAGGACGGTCAGGAGCGAGTTGCAGCCGGGCAGTGTATGACGGATGCTGATATGCTTGCTCTCGATTGGTTCGTTGAGGGCGTGGTCGGCACTATCTCGGAGTAATTGGAGTTGATCTCTCGGTGGTGCGGGCTTTCCCACCACCGAGAGATTGCATTTTAATCTTGCTACAAACTGTTGGGCGCATTCTTCCCCGCAAGAACTGTGCGCAATCTTTGTGGCAATTTGCTTTTAGAGGTGTTTACGGCGCAGGTTTCAATGAACGATCAACCAAAGCCAATCCTTGAAATGTTGGGAATCACCAAACGGTTCCCCGGCGTGCTCGCCAATGACCATGTAGACCTTGAGCTTTACCCTGGTGAAGTGTTGGCCCTCTTGGGCGAAAATGGCGCGGGCAAGAGCACGTTGATGAATATTTTGGTCGGGCTTTATCGCCCGGATGAGGGTGAAATTCGCATGCGCGGGCAGCGGGTAGAGATTCACTCCCCCCGCGATGCGGCGGCTTTAGGCATCGGCATGGTGCATCAGAACTTCATGCTCGTCAAAACCATGACCGTTGCCGAGAATATCATTCTGGGCTTGAGTGATTTGCCGTTTGTGCCTGACCTTCGTGAGGTAAGCCGGCGCATTCGCGAGCTCTCACAGCGCTACCGCTTGCAGGTGGATCCAGATGCCTACATCTGGCAGCTGAGCGTGGGTGAGCAACAGCGGGTGGAAATTCTCAAACTTGTCTATCGTGGTGCAGAGGTCCTTATCCTGGATGAACCTACTGCCGTGTTGACGCCCCAGGAAGCGCAGGAATTGCAGGGCGTGTTGAGGATTATGACCGCCGAGGGCAAGTCTGCGATCTTCATCACCCATAAGATGGAGGAGGTGATGACCTTTTCCGATTGGGTGCGGGTGCTGCAACAGGGGCGGCTGACGGCTGTGCGCAAAACGGGGGAGACTTCGCCGCAGGAGCTGGCGCGGCTGATGGTGGGGCGCGAGGTTTTGTTTCGTCTGGATCGGAAAGACTGCGTCTTGGGCGAGAAAGTCCTGGAGCTCCATAGCGTTTCTGCGCTCGATGACCGGGGATTACCGGCGCTGCGCGAAGTCGCCTTCGATATTCACGGTGGGGAAATCCTGGGCATCGCTGGCGTGGCGGGTAATGGCCAATCCCAGCTGGCAGAAGTGGTCACCGGACTGCGCCGGACTGCGCAAGGTCGAATTCTGATTCGTGGCAAGGACTTGACCCATGCCTCACCCCTGGAGCTAATTCGCGCGGGCGTGAGCCATATTCCGGCTGACCGCATTGGCATGGGGGCGGTGGGAAATATGGCGGTCGCCGATAACCTGGCTATGAAGGGCTATCGTGGTTCGCCGCTTAGCGAGCGGGGGGTGTTGCGACCTCGCAATATTCTGGAGTTTGCCAAACGCATGATCGAGGCCTTTCGTATTTCCACTCCCACGCCCAATACTCGCATCAAGTTTCTCTCCGGTGGTAACATTCAGAAGGCCATTCTGGCTCGCGAGATTGATGCCTGTGATGGGCTGATGGTCGCCGTTTATCCGGCGCGCGGGTTGGATGTGGGCGCAACTGAGGCGGTGCGCAAAATGCTGTTATCGCAGCGCGAGCAGGGTTTGGCGGTGTTGTTGATTTCGGAAGATCTGGAGGAACTACTCACCATTGCTGACCGTATTACGGTGTTGTTCGCCGGTCAAATCATGGGAATTGTACCCTCTGCGGAGACCACCGTTGAAATGCTGGGGCTGATGATGGCTGGCGTGCCGCTGGCAGATCTTCCCGCCTTGGGAACCCATGACCCAACGCCAGGCTCCAGCCCGGCATAGGAGGTTCTGATGCGCATCGTCTTTGAAAAACGGCAATCTATCTCACGCCAGGCCCTCATCTTGGTTCCAGTGATTTCTTTCCTGGTTTCGTTGTTGTTGGGCGCTATTTTGTTGTTGATCTCAGGGGCTAATCCTTTGACGACTTATGCGGCCATGGCCCGGGGGACTTTTGGGTCGGTTTATAGCCTCTCGGAAACGTTGGTTAAAGCTATTCCGTTGATGTTGACGGGGTTAGGCGTCTCGATTGCTTTTCGCATGCAATTCTGGAATATCGGCGCCGAGGGGCAGCTGGTTCTGGGAGGCGTCGCTGCGGCATGGGCTGCGCTGTTTCTGAATGGCGTGATTCCCGATGCGCTCTTGCTGCCTGTGGCGATTTTGGTGGGCATGCTGGCAGGAGCTTTCTGGGCTGGCGTTCCGGCAGGGCTGAAGGCGTATTTGGGTGTGGATGAGACGCTGACTTCGTTGATGTTGAATTATGTGGCGATTTTGCTGGCCTCGCATCTGTATTATGGACCCTGGCGCGATCCACAGGGCTATGGTTTCCCCGGCACGGCGCAGTTCCCCGCCGCAGCATGGCTGCCGCGCTTGTGGGGACGCGCCCATTGGGGGTTGATTTTTGCTGTCATTGCAGCGGCGTTGTTGTGGTTTATCCTCAATCGTACCCGCTGGGGTTTCGAATTGAAGATCATCGGGGAAAACAAAACCGCAGCGCATTACCTGGGCATCAATATTGCGCGGAATGTGCTATTGGCTTTGCTGCTCTCTGGTGCGTTGAGTGGGCTAGCCGGCGCATGTGAGGTGACAGGCATCTCCCGCCGCCTGCAACAAGGACTTTCGATTGGTTATGGGTATACGGCTATCATTGTTGCCTGGATGGCACAACTCAATTCCTTTGCGGTGTTGTTTGTGGCGGTGTTGATGGGAGCGCTGCTGGTAGGCGGGGATCAGGTGCAGATGATGATGCGATTGCCGGCTTCGATGGGACTGGTGTTGCAGGGCATGATTCTCTTCCCGATGTTGGCAGGTAGTTTGTTCACCGAGTATCGTCTACGCCTCATTCGCCGCGAACCTGCAACTGAGACACCACCGGCGACACCTGTTCCGGGCGCGGAGGTGCAGTCATGAGTGTCTTTGCCTTAATTTCCTCAATTCTCACCATCACTTTGCGCGCTGGCACCTCGTTGATTTACGCGACGGTGGGAGAGATTTACACCGAGCGTTCCGGCATCCTCAATCTGGGGCTGGAAGGTATGATGCTGATGGGCGCCGTGACGGCTTTTGCCACCGCCTTTTATACCGGCAGTTTGTGGCTGGCGCTGCTTGTCGCGGTGATTGTGGGGGGCTTGTTGGCGGCCTTGCACGCGTTTCTCTGCGTCACCATGCGCGCCAATCAGGTGGTCAGTGGGCTGAGCATTACCTTGTTCGGCTCCGGTCTGGCGAGTTTTCTAGGGCAGCGTCTGGGTCCAGCCTCAAACAACTACTTCCTGGTGGGCATGGTCGGACCGAAGTTCACTCCGATCCCCATTCCTTTTCTGAACTCTTTGCCATTGATCGGTGCTTTCTTCAACCAGGATATCCTTACCTATATTGTGTATCTGTTGATGCCGCTGGCGTGGTTCTACCTTTACAAAACCCGCGCTGGACTGAGTTTGCGTGCTGTGGGGGAAAGTCCCCAAACGGCTGATGCGATGGGCATTGATGTGGTGCGCACGCGCTACCTTTACACTATCCTGGGGGGCATGTTGACCGGTCTGGGCGGGGCGCACCTCTCGCTGGCTTACACGCCGGGATGGACCGAAAATTTGACCGGAGGACGCGGCTGGATCGTTATTGCGCTGGTCATCTTCGCCATGTGGAATCCCGGACGGGCGGTGTTGGGGGCAGTGCTATTCGGCGGTATCAATGCTGTGCAGTTCCGGCTCCAGGCTGCTGGCACGGCGATTCCCGCAGCTTTTCTCAACATGCTGCCTTATTTGACCACGATTCTGGTTTTGGTCGTGATGACCTGGTGGGAGGCATTGAGCAAGCGCATTGGCGCCCCGGCGGCGCTGGGCAAGGCTTACATGCGGGAAGAGAAATAACGCGGGTGCATTTACTCCGTGTTCAGGAGGGATTATAGCGTTGAGTGAAAAACCTTCGAATTTGAAACCCCAACCGACATCGCGTATGTGTTTTGTGTGTGGTCGTGATAACCCCCATGGGCTGCACTTGCTTTTTTACAGTGATGAGGCTGAATCCCAGGTGACTTCAGCGGTGGTGATTCCTGATGCTTATCAAGGTTATCCGGGCATTGCGCATGGCGGTGTATTGGCTGCCATTCTCGATGAGGTGACCGGGCGCGCTATCAATCTGGGACAGGACGAGACCGTGTTCTGGGTCACGGCGAAACTGGAGCTGCGTTATCGCTTGCCCACGCCGACTGAGACGCCGCTGACGGCGGTGGGTTGGGTGGTCGAGCGACGTAGCCGCGCGGCGGAGGTTGCCGGCGAGCTGCGGCTTGTCGATGGTACGGTGACGGCTGAAGCGAAGGCCGTTGTCGTCTGCCCTTCTGCAGCGACCCTCGAGCAGTGGGGGACAGAACGGGCTTTCTGGCGCGTGGAACAGGAATGACTTTATGAAACAACGGCTGATTGAGTTCTGGAATTCACCGGTGATTGATGCCTTGCTACCTGTGTTGGCAACATTGGCAGCCTTGCTGGTGGGTGCGCTAATGTTGCTGGCGTTGGGCGCTAATCCACTGGTCGCCTATGGGGCATTGCTGGATGGTGCTTTTGGTAGCTTGAACTCGATTGCTGATACTTTGGTACGTGCGACCCCGTTGCTCTTTGTGGGTGTAGGCATATGTATCGCCTTTCGTGGTGGCGTGACCAATATTGGTGGCGAAGGGCAGCTGGTGGTCGGGGCGCTCTGTGCGACGATGGTGGGCCTTACCTTCCCTGATGGACCCGCTCTGGTGGTGGTACCCCTGGCTCTGTTAGCCGGTTTTCTGGGGGGCGCCGTTTGGGGCGGCATTCCGGGCTTGCTCAAGGCGCACTTCAACGTCAATGAAATCCTGAGCACGGTCATGATGAACCAGATTGCTGTGCAGGGAATGAACTTCCTGCTCATTGGTCCCCTGATTGACCCGGTGCAGTTGGAGCGGGCTTCGCGCATTCCTCAAACGGCGCGAATCTCTGCCGCCTTCGACTTGCCACGCTTGGCGCCCACCCGCCTGCACCTGGGGACGTTTCTTGCTATTGTCATGGCGGTATTGGTCTACATTCTCCTGTGGCGTACAACTCTCGGCTATCGTATCCGGGCGGTGGGACTGAATCGGGAGGCTGCGCGTTATGCTGGCATCAATGTGCCGCGACACATTGCGCTTTCTCTGGCGCTGAGCGGTGCGATGGCGGGTCTGGCTGGCGCCGTGCAGATTTTTGGCGTGAACTTCCGCATGTTCACCGATGGCTCTGCGACGGGTTTCACCGGTAGCGCTGGTTTTCACGGCATTGTCGCGGCGCTCTTTGGGCAATTGCACCCCCTGGGGACCATTCCAGCTTCTTTCTTCTTCGGCGGTCTGTTGGTGGGCGCTAACCGACTGCAACGCGCCGTACAGGTGCCAGCCGCGCTCATCGTTACCTTGAATGGTTTGGTAGTCGTGTTCGTGGTTGGCACCGAGCTATGGCGCCAACAGCGCGCCCGGCGACGTGTGGTTGAACGACCTTCTGAGCATGATGAACCGTCGTTGACCGCCATACCGCCAACAGCGGCAAGCCTGGAGGGGAAAGCATGATCAGTGAACTATTTACTGCACAGGTTTTGTTGGGGATTCTCACCTCCGGGATCCGGTTGGCTACACCCTATCTCTATGCCGGTATTGGCGAGACTTTTGGCCAGCGCAGCGGTGTGCTCAACCTGGGGGTTGAAGGGCAAATGCTCGTTGGCGCGTTTGCGGCGTTCTATGTGGCGCGAAAGACCGGGAATCTCTGGTTGGGGGTGCTGGCAGCGTTGCTGGTGGGGGCATTGATGGGACTGGCAATGGCTTTCATCAGTATTACCTTGCGCGCCAAACAGGGTATCAGTGGCATTGGCTTCTTTCTCTTCGGCTTGGGGTTGAGTGATTTGCTGTTTCAGACGCTGTTGGGCAGTGTGCAGACCGTGAGTGGATTTCGCCCATTGGCGATTCCGTTGCTTAGCAAGATTCCCGTACTGGGAGAGGTTTTCTTTAATCAGAACTTGCTGGTCTATGGCGCTTATCTCCTGGTGCCTATCGCAGCGTTTGTGATGGATAAAACAACGTTTGGGTTGAAGGTTCGTGCCGTGGGTGAGAATCCGGAGGCGGCGGACTCTTTGGGTGTTAATGTGAGTCTGGTGCGCTATATTACCGTGACTCTTGGCGGTATGCTGTCAGGTTTGGCTGGGGCTTCGCTTTCCATCGCGCTTCTTAACGTTTTTCAACAGAACTTGACCAGTGGTCTGGGCTTCATTGCGGTCGCCCTGGTCTATTTCGGTGGTTGGCGCCCTTGGGGTGTGTTGGCAGGGGCCCTGTTATTCAGTATGGTCAATGCGTTGCAGCTTTGGGTGCAGGTGCTGGGACTGCCCATTCCATCCGAGTTCGCCGTGATGATGCCGTACGTGTTGACCATTGTGGCGTTGGTCGTGGCGGTGCAGCGTGTACGCCCCCCCACGGCATTGACCAAGCCCTTCATACGCGAGGGCTGAGTGTGGGCGGATTGAGGCGCCGTCCTGCCGTTGTACCCAACGCCTGGATGTTCTTGCCTCGTTGTACCCAACGCACTGTGTTTTGATTGTTTGTTACTCGTTGTACCCAACGCTGTGGCCTGAGTGCCCAATCTTAGATCAAAAGGAGAGTTCTGATGCGTAAGCTGACTCGTATTGCAAGTGTGGTGTTGTTGGTGGCTATTTTGACCAGTGCCTGTGGTGGCGGCGGCGGCAGCAGTGGCGATCAGCCGTTTCGTATTGCCGTGGTCACGCCGAGCGCTAAGAATGACCTGGCGTTCAGCCAGAGTATCTATGAGTCCTTGCTCAAGGTGCAGCAAGCGATGGGAGGTCCCGAGAAACTCGAATTCGTTATTTCCGAGAACATGTTCGTGGTGGATGATGCTGGCGCCGCAATTCGTGACTACGCCAGCCAGGGCTATGACCTGGTTATTGGCCATGGCTCGCAGTATGGCGGCGTCTTGCAGGAGATTGCGCCCGATTTCCCCAAGACCAGCTTTGCCCACGGGACTACGGTAGATACGTTTGTGGACAAGGGCATCACCAACGTTTTCGCCTATGAGGCGCGCTCCGAGCAAGGTGGTTATGTCAACGGTGTGATGGCTGGCGCATTGACCAAGAGCAATGTCATCGGCGTGGTCGGTCCCATCGAGACCGGCGATGCCAAGCTCTATGTGGATGGCTTTGTTGCGGGCGCGAAGTCGCAGAATCCTAACGCGCAGGTCAACGTCAACTGGATTGGTTCCTTTAGTGATGTGGCTCTGGCTTCCGAGGCAGCACAGACACACGTCAAGGCTGGCGCGGATGTGATGGCGGGCACCGCTCAGATGGTGGTCGGCGCCATCGGCGTGGCAAAGGAAAACAATGCGCTTTGGTTCGGGACGCAGGCTAGTCAGACTTCACTAGCGCCGGATGTGGTGGTCGCAAATCAGATTTATGATTGGTCGGGCGTCATCACCGAGATTATAGACCTGATTGGTAAGGGTACCCTGGGCGGTCAGGCATTCCAGATTACCCTGGCGAATAAGGGCTTGTATATTGAGTATAACACGGCTTATAGCCTGCCGGACGAAGTCAAGGATTTGGCTGACGCAACGGTGGATGCCATTGTAACTGGCGCTATCAGCGTCGCGCCCTGAGATAGCAATGATGAACTCTGACGCGCCAGCCGTGTTGCCGTCCGGAAAGCCTCGGATCGAGCGTTTGGAGATGCTGGGCATCACCAAGTGCTTTCCCGGGGTGCGCGCCAATGAATGTGTGAGCTTTGACGTTGGCGCTGGAGAAGTTCACGCGCTCCTGGGCGAAAACGGTGCGGGCAAAAGCACATTGATGAAGGTGCTCTATGGCTTGTACCGCCCTGATGAGGGTGAAATTCGCATCAACGGTCGGCCCGTTCAGATCAACTCGCCTGTAGATGCCATTAGGTTGGGGATTGGCATGATTCACCAGCACTTCATGCTGGTCCCCTCCCTCACGGTGGCGGAAAATGTGGCTTTGGGATTACCTTCTTCGCGCGGACCGCTTACCGATTTGGATCGCGTCTCGGAGCGTGTGGTGGAACTGGGCAAGATTTACGGCTTGCATGTGGACCCGCAAGCGCGTGTCTGGCAGCTCTCTGTGGGGCAGCAGCAGCGGGTAGAAATCATCAAGGCGCTCTACCGCGGTGCGGCCTTGCTGATCCTGGATGAGCCAACCGCAGTGCTCACACCCCAGGAGGTGGATGAGTTTTTCGTGATCCTCAAGCAGATGGTGCGTGACGGCCATGCCGTTATCTTCATCTCGCACAAATTGCACGAGGTGCTGGCTATCAGCGACCGGGTGACCGTGCTACGCGATGGCATGGTGGTAGGCTCGCAGCCTCGTGGGGAGATGACTAAGGCTGATCTGGCGCGGATGATGGTGGGGCGTGAGGTGAGCCTGCAGCCGGAGAAACCTGTTCTCACTCCGGGCAGGGCGCGCCTGGAGGTGCACGATCTTTGGGCGCTAAATGACATGGGGGTTGCGGCTCTGCAAGGCGTGAGTCTGTCTGTGCATTCCGGTGAGATTCTGGGCCTGGCGGGTGTTTCCGGCAACGGACAGCGCGAACTCGCGCAGGTCATCAACGGTTTGCGCCCGGCAACCAAGGGTCAGGTCTTGCTTGATGGCAAGGATATCACGACGACCTCGACAGCTGAATTGATTCCGTTAGGTTCAGCCTACATTCCCGAAGAACGAATGCGCGATGGCATGATCAAGGACTTCACCGTTGCGGAAAACCTGATTCTTCGTGATCATCATCGCCCTCCCTATGCACGGGCTGGTTTCTTCGACTTCAAAGCCATTGCGGAAGTCGCTGCAGAGCGCATCCGCGCCTTCCGTATCAAAACACCATCGCAGGAAACTCTGGCTAAGAATCTCTCGGGTGGCAACATCCAGAAGATTATCCTGGCGCGGGAGCTCTCGCGAGACCCCCGTGTGATCATCGCGGCTCAGCCTACGCGCGGTTTGGATATCGGTGCAATGGAGTACGTCCACCAACGCTTGTTGGAGGAGCGCGCTCGCGCGTTGCAGGCAGAGCGCAAGGAAGGCGCCGCGATTCTGCTAATTTCGGAAGACCTCGATGAGGTTCTGGCGCTTTCAGACCGGATTGCAGTGATGTATGAGGGACGTATTATGGGAATCCTGAACCGCGCGGAAGCTACGCCGGAGTGCCTGGGTTTGTTGATGGCGGGGGTAGCGCCTGGTGTGGCTGAGGAAGCCGTACCGGCGACTTGAGGAGGTGTCTATGTTACGCAATGTACAGCGGGTTTTTCATCCTACCACGATTGAAGAAGCTGTGACTATGGCGCAAACCAATCCACATGCGTGCTATCTGGGCGGAGGGGCCTGGGTCGTCGCGCAAGGCGAACCGCAGCTCGAAGCGGTGGTGGATTTGCAGGGTTTGGGCCTGGGAAAGATTGAGAGTGATATTGAAGGGGTGCAAATAGGCGCGTTAGTGACCTTGCAGCAGCTCATTGATGCCGGGTTGGGCAGTAACCCGGTTGCCAGCAACCCGGTTTCGGGGGCACTGGTGGGTGACTTGTTGGCAACGACCGCGGCTTATACTCAATCGCGCACGCTGCGCGAGCAGGGTACGGTGGGCGGCACATTGATTGTTGCTGGACCCGCTGACCCGTTGACCACAGCTCTCCTGGTGCTGGATGCTGATGTGCGCTATGCTGACCCCGTAGTGCATACAGCTCCTTTCACCAGCTTTGTGGCTTATCGCGATCGGCTTATTCGCACGCGGGTGTTGTTGACTGGATTGTTGGTCAAGCGCCCACCAACGCGCAGCGCCGCAGCTTTCGAGGTGGTGGGACGCTCTCCCAAGGATAAGCCCATTGTCTGCGTTGCGGCGTATGTGGCTGTGGATGAGGGTTTGCCGGTAGAAGTACGCATTGCTGTCGGTGGCGCAGATGCCCACCCGATGCGCTTGCTCAAAACGGAACATTTACTCAAGGGACAGCTGCTTACAGCTTCGCGGATTGAGTCGGCGCTCGCTCCCGTGCTGATGGAGCTCCATCCGGTAGCAGATTTTCTGGCAACGGCAGAGTATCGTCTGGAGATGACGCAAGTGCTGACGCGTCGCGCTGTACTTTCTGCTTGGGAGCGAGCACGGCGCGCTTGAGCCTGCTTTAACCTCGCTAAACAAGACCAGGGGCACGTTCAGGCCCCTGGTCTTGTTTGTGAAGGTTGCACAGCAACCCGAATGTCCCTTTCGCGCCGGATCAAGCTGCCGCCACAGGGTTGAAACCCTCGCCCAACACCTCGTGGGCTTCAGAGACCACCACAAAGGCTTGCGGATCAATTTCTGAAATCAGTCGTTTGAGCAGGGTTACTTGCGAACGGGTTACAACGACATAGAGGGCCGGTTGAGGGTTCTGCGTATAACCCCCGCGGGCTTCGAGAATCGTCACACCTCGCCCCAGCTGCTCAAATATGGCCTGGCTGATTTCCTGATTGCGTTGAGGGGATATGATCATCGCGGCACGGGCGTAGCCTACCCCTTCTTGAACCGTGTCTACTACCTTTCCGGAGACATAGTTGACGATGAGCGCGTAGAGCACTGGCACAATACCTACCACTAGCGTTGCTGCCAGGAGAATGGCGCTGTTGATGATGATGAAGACGGTGCCAAAGGGAATGCTGCGATAGCGGCTGAGAAGTTGGGCGATGATATCTGTGCCGCCCGTTGTACCACTCCCGCGTAGAACCAGTCCGATGCCAATACCGTCTAGCAAACCACCGAAAAGGGTGTAAAGCAGCGGTTCAGTTTGAATGGGAGGTAAAAATTTTCCCAGAAGATCAATGCTCACAGTGAGTACCAGCACGGCATAAATTGTGCGGGTGAAGAAGCGCCAACCACCCCCCCAGCGAATACCGGCAAGGATTAGCGGTATGTTGATCAGCAGGGTCACCAGTCCGATAGGCCAGCGCCACAAATAGTGTGCCAGCATGCCGATCCCGGTGATGCCGGTAGAAATGACATCGTTTGGCACCAAGAACAGCGGTACGTTGGCGGCGACAATCACGGCGCCGATGGTAATCATGCCGTAATCCTGGATCAATCTTAATGTTTTGAGCGTTTTTGGCGATATTTTCAGTGTTTGCTTCATGGTTTCTTACTCACATTGCGTCAAGGGGTTGTAATAACCTGGGTGTGAAAACCTTGTGTGTAGTTTCTTTGAGTAGTCTTGGTGTTTTGATTCCACCCGGGGCTGGCAGAATTCTGCCTATTTTCGGCGCAAGAAAGCCGCGCCACCTAGCAGCAAGGCGGCGCCCTGGAGCAGAATGACACTGATGAGGGTCCAATCAGTCGGTTGGCGCTCACTGACCAGTACCTGAGGTGCGGGGGTGGCTCTGTCCACGGTGGGTGTCGCCGCGATATCGGGCGTAGCAACGCCGGGCGTTGGCAGCTGCGGCGTCGCTATGCCGGTTGGGACAGATGGCGCCTCCGTGGCAGCCGGCGCTTCTGTACCCGGCGTTGCTACGCCCGGCGTTGTGATAGTGATGGGCGGAGTTTCACTGGTAGGCGCTTCTGCGCCCGGCGTTTGTTGTACGCCCTCTCCGCCAATGTTGCTATCGTTGTTGGGGTCCACCGCAGGCAGTGTTGGCTCTACTCGCGGTACCGTGGGCAGCGCCTCGCTCTCTCCTGGCGCCGTCAGCCGGATGGTGTCCTGGCTGATCGTTGTGCGACCGGCGCCATCTCGGAATTCGACATAGACCTCATAATCGCCGGGGACGTCTGTGGAAAGCGCCCAGGGCATTAGAGCTTCCCATGGTTGCCAGGGCGTATCTTCTAGATTGGGAGTTTCGCCAAGTCGAACCTCGATCGCTTCCCCGATCCAGCGTCCCTCACCTAGCGGTACGGCTTCTTCGTTGGTCAGGCGGATTACAATTTGCGGCAGATCCGTGGATTCTGCGCCCTCGTTGATGAACACCGGTAGCACACCGGGGCGCGAACCAAAGCTGATGACGAAGTAATGGATGTTTTTGCTTTCGGCATAACCCACCCCTACCTCACGGAAACGCGGGTCCATGAAATTCTCCCATTCCTGGGATGTGTTGCGGAACCAGCTCATTGCATTTTCAGCGTTGCCCAGGCCTACCCAGATAGTTTCATAAACCAGGAGCCCATCATCCCAGGCGCGATAGCCAGTCTCTCGAATGCGTTGCCGGTAGGTAGAGCCATCTGAGCCTGTTGTGTCTATGAGATTGTGAGCTGCGAGATCGTCCGCATGCCGTTGCGCGGCTTGCGCTAGCAAGGTTGACCAGCTCAGCGGCGCTATGCCCCCCGCCTGTCGCTCCTGGTTGAGGATCGCGGCAAAATCATGTGCGGCTGTGCTCTGCGAGTTTGCCGGTCGGGGGGAGGCCATGAGCATTGCCAGGAGCAGCAAAATGCTCAACATTCGCCATAGCCAGCCACTTGATGCAGGGAGTGTTTTCACCATTCAGTCCTCTAATTGTAGCCAGGCTTGGTGTAGCTCTGGTGTGGCGGCGAGCACGAGGTCGGAGCGCTCCAGAGTCCACGGGGCGCCGCTGAGCGTGCTGGCGACCGCTCCTGCTTCTTGCGCGATGAGCACACCGGCGGCCATATCCCATGGCGAAAGCGTGCGCGCCAGATAGAGATCAAACCAACCGGCGGCAACATAAGCCATGTTAAGCGCTGCCGCACCCAGGACCCGCAAAGTTCGCGCTTCGACCATGAGTCTGCTGGCGCGCGCCCACAATTCCAGGCGTAGCTGAGGTTCTCGGGGCCAGTCCGCGGCAAAAGTCGCTTCAGGGAGTGCTGTGATGCCAGAACAATGAATGGGCGCATCGTTCAGCGTGGCCCCACCATCACGTATCGCTGCAAACAGAAAATCCCGTAGAGGGTCGTAGATAACACCAACAATCGGAACCCCCTCTCGCGCTGCCGCGATGGAGACACAAAAGTTGGGATTGTTGTGTGCAAAGTTCGTCGTGCCATCAAGCGGATCAACATACCAACGCGCCGGTGT
Organism: Anaerolineae bacterium; assembly: GCA_016931315.1. Taxonomy (GTDB): domain Bacteria; phylum Chloroflexota; class Anaerolineae; order B4-G1; family SLSP01; genus JAAZNO01. The sequence goes on along the minus strand of JAFGFB010000303.1, from coordinate 16,916 downwards.
GTCTTCAATGTCGGCGCCTGCCTCCTCGGAGGTAATCGTGTGATTGGGGAACGCGCTACGCAACCGTGTGAGGATGAGCGCTTCGGCGGCTAAATCGGCGGCTGTGACGATATTGCGATAGCCTTTGCTATGCACGGCATCGCCGCTGCGCCAGTGTGTTTTGAGCAGTGCACCTGCTTCATAAGCGATATCCGTGGCAATGGTTAGCCAGGCTGTATAGGTTTCCGGTATGTTGCTCATGGAACTATCTCCGCGTTGCAAGTTGCGGCAGCGTTCTGCAGCACTTCATGAGCCGGCAGTTCGCTGTTGAGGGCGGTTAGCGCATGCACCAAAGCGGTGCGACAGTCCTTACCTTGTGTTTGTGGGGGCCATATGACCCAGCTGCCATTTTCTGCAGCCTGGCGCGTGAATTGCAATAAGTCGCTTTCGAGAGTGCTATCTTGTGCAGAGAGCATAGCGCGTTGGGCATCAAGTCCCCTTATGCTTACAGGCAGGTACTGTGTCTGCGCCGCCCATTCGATCTGTGTTTCGGGCTGCAATAGCCAATTTAGCACGGTCTGCGCCGCCTCGTAACGTTGGCCTGAAGGTTGTAAGGGAAGAATCCCAATACCATACCAGAGAGTGGCTCCAGGTCCGGTAGGTCCTGGCAAGCTTGCCAGTTTTAGTGTGAAATTGCTGTCGGCAGCGACCGCGGCGGCGATATCCTGCCGGTTGAGGCTGGACTCAACCAGCATCGCCATGGTGCTATCGCTGAACTGCTCAACACCATCCGCGGGGATGGCAAAGGTGCGAATACAGGCCGCGCGCACGCCCTCTTTGACGATAGCCCCCAACCGTGTGCCAGCAGGGTCGTCGAAGTGAATGTAACCATCATCGCCGACGATGACGGATTCTCCCGCGGCAAGCAAAGCCAGGAACACTCCCGGTTGGCTTGGAAGGCCTAGGCCAACCTGTCCACTGGTAAAATCGGTGGCGCGGCAGGTGCTCAGTCGCAGGTCTTCAAGAATGGCGGTGCTGGGCGCATAACCGATGTCGCGCAGCCAGTCATCATTGGTATAGAGGACGTAGGTTGCCAGGCCCAGCGGGAGCGCCTGCAAGGCGCCTTCCATGCTAAAGAGCTCTCTACCCATCGGGAGCAGATCAGTCGGGATAGTCTCTGGAGCCAGGGCTGATAAACCGTGCGCCGCGTAGATTTGTGTGTCTTGTGGTGTGGCAATCACCAGGTCTGGGCGCTGTTCGGGGGAGAGCGTTGGCAACAGCGCCGGCAGGTCCTTATGGTATTCGATAATCAGCGTAAGGTTGTTGGGATGTTCGGCGTTAAATCTATCGCCCAACTGTAGCAGTGCGTCCTGACGTGTATCGGTAAAGGAGTGCCACAGGATGACCAACCTGCCCTGAGCTGCAGCGCCGGGGATGGCGGAGGGACTTTCGGTTGTGAGCGCAGCACATCCGCTGAGCAAACTGATCAAAAGCCAGAATCCCAATAGGCGGGTTATTTTGGGGCTGAATCTGGTATTGGCGTTCATACGTCTGCCTCTGTTTCTGTTTCCTGCGTATCGGCTGGCGTATCGGGAGTAACCGGGGTTTCGCCACGACGTCCCACAAAACGCGCCAGCGCCTGCTCCAGCAGGTAGAGTTCTTCGACTCTGACCTTGCGCAGGAGCCACAAATAGATGATCATGTTAAGCCCGCCGGAAAAAATCAGCTGGCTGAGCACGCCCATGAATCCTCCTGGGCCGATGCGGCGCACGATCTGCACAAGTACCAGCGCCGGCGGAATAATGGCAAGAGAGGCGAGCGCGGCAATTATGGTTGTGCGTTTGACTGCATCTGCCACCAGTGTACCGGCTGAGCGGTTAAAGAGGAAAAACATCAGCAGCGCATGGGCCATCAACTTGAGCGAGTTTGCCAGAATGAGATTCTCCAGGGTAAGCCACCCCAAACTGGATAGGGAGAACACCAGCGCAGTAAAAAAGAGCGTTGTGCCAACGCCCACGAGCGCCGGCGTCCAGGTACTCTTACGGGCGTAGAAGGCGAAGATGAGTGGTTGATCCAATGCGGCGAAGATTAGCCCTAAGAGATTGTAGCGCAGGGCGTTTGCCACCGCCACAGTGTCTTTGGGCATGAAGTTGCCGCGTTGGAACAGCACGGCTACGGTTGGCTCTGCCAGGACGAACAGCAATGCTGCTGCTGGCAAAACCAGCACGAAAACCAACCGTATTCCCTGCGCCAGGGTTGCCCCGAAGCGCCGGTCATCTGCGTCAGCCGCGAGGCGCGACAGGGTGGGCAGGATCGCGACTGAAACGGCAGTGACGACCATGCCTAAGGGGAACTGGATGATAGTGGCGGCGTATTTCATCCACGCGATACCGCTGACGTTGATGTGCGAGGCGAGGTTAAAACTCAACGCCACCGCAGCCTGATCTACGATGAGACCCAAGCCGATGGGCAGGTAAAGGCGCCCAATAATCGGAAGTGCAGGGTGTCCATGCAGCGGGTTCAGCCAGTGCAGGGGCGCATCGCGTAAGGCGGGTCTTTGGAAAATCACCTGCGCGATGCTGGAAACCAGTAATCCCAGGGCCAGGCTGAGCGGGCCCAGACGGCTGCGCCCCAGCAGAATGACCGTGATGACCGTAACCGCATTGGCGACGGTTCCCAGAAACGCGGGACGGTCAAAACGTTGCAGGGCATAGAGCGCGCCAGTGAGCAGCCCTGCCAGATTCAAGAAGATGATGGCAGGTGTCGTGATGCGAATCATTTGTGTGGCTAGTTGCAGGTATTCGGGTGGGAGTCCGCCACTGAGCAACCGCGCCACCCATGGGGCGGCGATTTCGATGATGATGACCAGTCCACCCAGGCAGACCACTAGCAGCGAGAGGAGCAGGCTCAGCAGGCGCCAGAGCTCGGAGCGTTTTTTGGGGCGGGCATAATCTGAGAAGATTGGCACCAGGGAGGAACTGAGCATTCCGCCCGCGAGCAGGTCGAAGAGCATGGTGGGGACCTGCGCTCCGACATCAAATGCGCTGACCGCGCCTCCTGCACCAAAGTAGTAGGATTTGACTACGTCGCGGGCCAGTCCCAGTATCCGGCTTGTGACGTTGCCAACGGAAATCAGCGCGGCTGCGCGCGTAACCCGTTCAGCCTCTCCTGGAATAATGTTTTGTTCTTCCATAACAATGAGGCATTCTACCCGCTTTTAGGGCACTTGCAAGGTGGGTGAATTTCATTCCGGGGGTGACAATCTCAAACACCCCTACGGGGCGTAGGGAAAAAGTGATTTTGTGCGGTGGGGCGCAGCCCTACCGCACAAAATCATTCAAAGGAAAGGTATTTACATGATAGTCGTCTTATTTTTACCCCAAAGGTGAAACGCACCCTGCAAGGTGGGAGGAAATAATGGGTCCAGGATAAATTATCGGGAAGTTCAAAGGTTGTCTTGGTGAGACAATGCGTTTAGACACTGGGGTGCGCCAAAGAGGCGTAGAGGTAAATTGTTTTGTGATTTCGTGGACGGGGCGCAGCCCTGTCCACGAAATCACAAGCATAAAGAAGACGCAGAGAGTTGTTCGCTAGTGAAATCTCAAGACGCTGACGTTTCTGCTTCCAACCTCGCTACACGCGCGTTCTCCACATTCGCCACGCGAATGCCTTCCACTTCATCTACCCGGGTGAGCAGGAAGATGCCGCCCAAGAAGAAGATGATGAGCGCAACGATGCTCAGCCGGCTTTGCCCGGCAATCTGGGAGACCACAGCGAAAAGGAAAGGCCCGATGATTCCGGCAAACTTACTCGAAACATCGTAGAAGCCGAAGAACTCAGCGCTGCGCGCCTTGGGCGCCATCTGGCTGTAGAGGCTGCGGCTTAGCGCTTGCGTGCCGCCCTGTACCATCCCCACGGAGAACGCCAGCGCCCAGAAATGCCAGGCTTCGCTCATGAAATACCCCGCGATTGTGAGCAGCGCATACCATCCCAACCCAATCATCACTGCGCGCTTGGTTCCCACCTGCTTGCTGAACTTGCCAAAGAGCAGTGAGAAGGGAATGCCGACAAATTGCGTCAGGAGCAATGCACCTACCAGGTCCAACGTCCCGATGCCAATTTCGGCGCCGTAGATCGTCGCCATCTTGATGATGGTGCCGATGCCATCATTGTAGAGCCAGAAGGCGATGAGGAATTTGAAGAGCTCGCGATATTTACGGATTTCCGCGAAAGTCATCGCCAGTCGCGTGAAACTGGCTTTCAGGGGATTGAGACCCGCTTCAACGCCGATTTTGTTGGCGGGTGGTTCTGGCACATGTCGCATCAGAGGAATCGTGAAGAGCCCCCACCAGAGCGCCACTGAGAGCAGCGAGAGCCGGTAGCCTAGATTGTTGGTTTCCAGGAACCAGATCATCGCGATGTTGATGGCGAGCAGAATGCCGCCGCCCAGATAGCCCATGGCATAGCCTTTGGAGGAGACAAAATCCGAATCCTCTTCTTTGGCGACATGTCCCAGCAACGCATCATAGAAGATATACGAGGCGCCCAAACCAATTGAGCCAAAGAAGAACAACACCAGCGCAAAAACCCAGTGGCCAGTATTTAGCGTGAACATCAGCGCTGTAGCCAGAATGCCGATGCCGGCAAAGATTGCCAGGAGTTTTTTCTTGGCGCCTGTATAATCGGCGATGCTGCCCAAGATAGGCGCGATAATTGCCGCTACCAATAGGGCAATGGAGTTCGTATAACCCCAGTAGGCGGTCGCCTGGTTGGGCGCCAGGCTACTGGCGGCAATGGCGCTGAAATAGACCGGTAGCACGGCGGCTTCGGCAGTGGTAGAAAACGCGGAACTGCCCCAGTCATACATACACCAGGCATTGACCATTTTGCGGTATTGCAGTTCAGCAGCTGATTTGACGTTCAAGTGATATTCTCCTCTTTATCTGGAATAGGAACTGGCAAAATAAACGTTTAGATTTACATCTCCAGACGCGAATTTCGGGCTGAAGCCCGCTAGAAGGGGTGTTTTTGGCTGCCGCACGTAGCACGGCAGCCAAAAAACACTCTCTAAAATCGCGGCTTTAGCCGCTCTTCGTTTTGGCAAACGCGAGAGCCCGGAACAGTTGCTCCGCAAAAACTTTTTAGCACTCAGAAGTGGCTTTGGGACGCACTGTTCAGCGCCACTTTCAACCACCGTCAACAAGCTGGACTCTGCATCACAAGTCTACGGTGCATCCCAACCCTGGAGTTTCAGAGGCCACAAACCACCCATTCTCCAGGATAAACCGTGGGCGTGATGGGTCGTCTGCGAGATCAAAGTGCCCATCCAAATCGCCATAGCGCACGCCAGGGCTGCTGAGCGCAAAAGCCAGCCCCGCGGCGGTAAGCAAGGCCGGCTCGTTGAGGCAACTGACCATGGTGATGAGCTGTGCCGCTCGTGCGATGGCTTCGACCTGCCGCGCGCAGCGAAAACCGCCACACGTGCTGAGCTTGACGCTTACACCATCGGCGGCGTGTTGTGCCGCAATTCCCAGAGTTGCTGCCGCTCCTCGTACGCTCTGATCTGCCAGAATGGGAATTGGGCTGTGGCGGGTGACCTCTGCAAGGCTGGTTATCCCCAGGTTTTCCGGTATGGGGTCTTCCAGCATCTCTAATTGCCCGGTGAGGGCTTGCGCCACCTCGAGCGCTTGGGAAATGGTGTAACCCTGGTCCGCATCCAGCCGCAGGGTGAAATGGGGCAAGGCGCGATGTACGGCGCGGACGCGGGCAACATCCTCTTCGGGGTCACGCCCGCCCTTGATTTTTAGGATTTGAAACCCCTGTTGCGCGCGATTCCTGGCGTGTTCCACAGTCTCGTTGACATCGCAGAGATTGATGGTCACCGAGGTCTGGATACGGTCGCGGAAGCCCCCCAGTAGGCGATGTAGCGGCAGACCCGCAGCTAGCCCCAAGAGATCGTGAAAAGCCATATCGAAAGCACAGAGCGCCGCGGGCGTCCCCACACACAGGCGTTCCAGCTCCGCTAATGCGTATTCGAGATTGAGCGGATTGAGATCGCGGGTTCGGATAGCGCAAGCCTGACAGGCGTTCAAAACCGTCTCGTAGGTCTCTCCGGTGAGCAATGGATCAAAGGCGGCGCAACCCCAGGCATTTTCGCCTCGCTGGGTTTCCAGGTGCACGAAAATCACGGTGACTTGCTGAACTTCGTGCTCGCGTTGATAGAGGGTGTGATACGGAACACGCAAGTGCAGCTCATGGGGAATGATCTCGACATGTGCAATCTGCATGGTATTATTGCCCCTTCTTATCGGTTTATGCCATCAGCACATCCAAAGCGCCAACTGCCTCCATTCCCGCGTTGCGCCCCAAGCCCTCAAATATGATCGCCCCGTTTATGCGCGCGGTCAACCGCACCTCGATCATTCCCGTCAACGTTTCTGGAACGCGCTTCTCCATATCTTTGACTGTGGGGCCGCGCAAATCGGTTGCCTGCGTCCGGTGGGCGCGCATTTCTAGCCGGTAAAGCCGGTCGCTCACAATCCAATGGACATGATTGGCTGTAATCTCAAGCTGCTCGGTGATTGCGCCCGTGTAGGTCGCAAAGCGATAGAGCGTGCCGCCTCGCCATAGCCCCACGATAAAGCCCCGGAAACTCTGGCGTAGCCAGGGGATCATGGCGATAGAGGCGGTGAGCGAGACGCAGGCTTCATCGAAGTGGTTGCTCTGCTGCCAGACCCAGGCTGAGGGGAAGGCTTTTCCCCAATCTTTCTCGATGTAACCTCGCCCTCCGGTGAAATCGTGGGGCATGTCGTTAATCACGAGCGTGCCTTCGATGGCGTGGTCAAGGCTGAGCACGCCGTGATAGCATTCCATGAAAGGCACCCAGGCATACCAACCCATAATCCCAGGGGATGCCAGGGTGATGGGCCAACCGACTCTCCCACTGAAGTGCAACTCTCCCTGTGCGGTCAGAGGGCCTTCGGGGATGTCCAGGGTTATGGATTCGCGGGTGAAATGGTTACGACCGATGCGTAGGCTAAAAGCGTCGTCAGCAGCCCACAAGTCGCTCAAGGGATAGACGCTGTAACTCGCTTCTCCGCGGTCGCCATCAAAGAGCTGGACGAAGGCGTGCGGTCCGATGCCTTTCTCTGCCAGGGAGATGCCTGGAATAATCGCGTAACGCTGTTGTTCCGCAGCGTCAATGATCTTGAAATACCACCCCTCGAAAAAGGGGGCGTGTTTCCCCGCCCCATGATAGCGTTCTGGGTGAAGTCCGAGCATCCAACTCTTGAAGAACCTTTGATTCATAGGCATTTTACCCCGTCAGACACGTTCAATTTCAGAATCCAGATGGGCGAAGGTGTTGTGTAGCTCTTGCAGGGAACTCTGAATTTCGTCCAAATGGCTCGTTTCGGCGCGGACAAAACGGGTATAGGGTGAGATAGCGGTCTCGATGTTGTGCAGGCCGTTTTCCAACTCGTGTTCGAATTGCTCGGTCAAGGTTCCCATCAACCGTTGTCGCAGCTGGGCGATTTTCTTGCGCAAATCCTCTTTGGCTTTGCGGCGGTGTGCCGGGATCACAAACAGGCCCAGGGCGGCGACCGTGCCGGCAGCGATGACGCCGGTGAAATCCAGTGCGCTGGTGGTGAAAAGTGCGGTGAGGATTGCGCCCAGGCCGACAGCCCCAATCTCGATCAAAGCGGTCTCGGCAACGGCGAGCTGCAGCGCGCCCGACATTTGCTCTGCCTCCGCAGAACGATCATAGGTTTCGATCGCGTGTTTTGCCGCGCGGCCCACCGTTTCAAGCAGGCGATCCCGGTCGTATTCAAAGGTGCTGTTGACCTGCCCAACGAGGTGTTCGGCGTGGACTGCCCGCCGGGTGCTGAGGTGTTCCATCACTGCCTGCCATTGCCGCAGGTTGTTAGCGACGAGCCAGTCAATCATATCGTTGACCTGTTGCGCAATTAGCCGTGGCACATTGCCGACGACATTGTGCGCAAATTCAGCCTCAATTTTCTCCCGATTGAGCAGGTCCAGAACTCGCCCCAGGCGCAAAGTTTCATCAAAGAAGGCTACCCCTCGATTTTCAAAGGCGTGCAGCACATTATCTATTTCTGCCAACCGATAATGGAAATCACGCTTCGCGTCTTCGCGGTAAAGCTTGGTCTGGCGTTCCAGGTTTTCCAGCGTCGCGACATCCTCGGTCAGGAGCGCCTGGCGCGCTTCGACTGCGTCGGTTGTCTCTGCTATCAACCGCAGACCTACGCCGACGGGGTTGTGCAACTTCAAGCGAATGCGCTCGGTTTGGTCGAGGGTTTCATAGATGTAGCGCTCCAGCGCTTCAAAGCGACTGGAGGCGAGTAGCGTCGCACTTTGCGCTGCACCCTGCGTCGTATCTTGGTTCAGTTTCGCGCGCAGCGCGCGCCGCGCCGAGACCGGAAACACGGGCGGACGGAAGTCGAGCAATCGCTGGGCATTCTCTATGACAAAGGCTTCAACCCGGGCAACTTCATCGAGAGTTTCGAGAATATCAATTTTGTTGATGACCAACACTACTTTTTTGCCCCAACTGCGAATCTGTTGCAGAAAACGCCGTTCGCTCTCGGTGAAGGGACGATCCGCCGAGGTGATGAAGAGTACCATATCCGACCGCGGCACGAATTCCTCGGTTATGGCTTCGTGTTCGCGGTTGATGGCGTTGGTGCCCGGTGTATCCACGATGCTGATTTGACGCAGCAACTCCATTGGGGCAGTGAGGTCATCAATAGCAACCTCACGGGTGGTGCGCCCAATCTCTGGGCCGTAGCTGAGCCGTTGTATTCTCACTGTAGTGGGGGTTACGCCTTCTTCCAGGATGGTGTGCCCGAGCAGGGCGTTGATCACGGCGCTCTTGCCCGCGTTGAATTCACCGGCGACAACGAGCAGGAAAAGATCGTCGAGTTGGTGGATAGAACGCTCGAGGGCTGCCCGGTTCTCTGGTGTCACGCCAAACTGCAGCAATAGCGTTTGTAGAGCGCTCAGCGCTTGTCGCTCTTTGTCGAGCAGCTGGGCTTGCGTTTCATTGAGAATGGATTGTAACATCGAAAATTATCTCCTCGAAAACCGTGCGTCAAAGGCGTTCTGCACGCTTTTTACTTTGTGTGGAACAGCGCGAGCTGTTTAGAAGAGTGAGAGCTGTTCCGCCTCGGGCGGCGCTTGATAGACTTCTGCCTCCCACTTCCCGTCGAGAAGTTCGCGCAACCGGAGGAAATCGGCTTCTACATCGGCTTTGAGTGAGGGGCGATGGAGCGCCGCTGCTGGATGGTACATGGGGAAGTAGACCACTGTATCAACGCCGTTGTACCCAACGCTCCGTGCTTGCCCGTGGACGAGCGAGATTTTCTCGTTGGGAAAGGCGCGTGCCATGGAGTGTCGTCCGAGCGTCACCACGACCTTCGGGCGAATAAGCTCCATTTGCCGGTCTAGATAGGGTTTGCATGCAGCTACTTCCTCATCCAGCGGGTCGCGGTTTCCTGGGGGGCGACACTTGATGACATTGGTGATATAGACGCGCTTTCGATCAATGCCAATGCCTGCCAGCAATTCGCTTAGATATTGCCCGGCGGCGCCCACAAAAGGGATGCCCTGTTGGTCTTCATGGAATCCGGGAGCTTCCCCAATAAACATAATCTCCGCATCGAGGGGACCTGCACCCGGCACGGCATGGGTGCGCCCGCTGTGGAGCGGGCAACAGGTGCAGTGGTGTATCTCAGCGTAGAGGGCATCCAGCATAGCGGTTCTGGCTGTGTTCATGCGCAAATCCTCCTTATAGCCAAGCCTCTATTACATCCATATTACTGTCGAGATAAAAGGTCTTGGGCGCTCAGGCGTTCCTGGATGCGCTTCTCGACCAGTTGCTCAATGCGTTGCTCAACGCGTTGCCTGCATTCTGCTAGTTTTTGTGCATAGGCTGCGTCGAGCCGTGGCACTTCTAGCAAGAGCGCATCTTCGCCATCTTGGTAGTAACGTGTGTGCCGCCCTATGGAAATGAAGGCATACTTGCTATACAGCTTCCGGGCTGGCGTGTTGGTCGGACGCACTTCCAACATCACGGCGCTCGCTTTCATTGCCATCGTTTGTTCTAATGCCGTGATCAGCAGCAATTCCCCAAAACCCATTCCGCGCCAATCCTGGTGGATGGCTAGTGTACTGATATGCCCGCGAGCCTGCTCAACCCTCATGCCGGCAAAACCGATGAGCGTGGCATTTCGGGGTTTCCAGGGCCAGCGCCAATGGGGCATGGCGTGCGTGAATTCCAGGACGAAGTAGGCGGCGAGAGGGTTGAAGTAAATCTCTTGAGTGTAGGCGCTTTCGGGCCAGGGGTCAGAAAATACTAAACGATCCAGCATCATGACCGTGTGGATATCATGCGGTTCCATCCGTCGAATGCGGTAGGTGCCGGCATCTTTGCCTTGTTGCTCTAGAGATTTGGACAAATCACTCATCTTGGCTGGCTTCTGCTTGGCGAGGCATGTGAACCTGCCTCTTCGAGTCGGGTTCCCTGCCCCGCTCGCCATGTTCCTTCGGCTTCGTCAGCAAGGCGCGGCGCCTCCGCTTGCGTAGAGTGGCGTGAGCGGTTTGGGGGCTTGTGCCTGTCCTGGACGCGGGCGCTTTCGTAACTGGCGCCACGCAATCTCAGCCAGGAATCCGGCCCGGCGTAGCTGCCAGGCGGCTGGCGGCACGGTTAGCGCCGTTCCCAGGGTTTCCAGGGCCTTACGTCCGAGAGCATCAATTTCACCCACCACGCGCGCTGGGGTTTCAATTTGCGCCAGGAATTCTTCCCAACTTGCCAGGGCTACCTCGGTGACAGCCTGCCAGCCACTCTCCTGGAACTGATACTGTGCGTACCCTATTCGCCGCCGTCCCGCGGCGAAAATCGCGTAGAGTGGTCCATCGTCTGGCGGCTGACCTTCTGCCAGGATGTCCAGGGTGGGAACTCCCACTATGGGGAGCTGCTGGCTAAGCGCCAGCCCTTGAGCCATTGCTATGCCAATTCGTACGCCCGTGTAGGAGCCTGGACCTATGCAGACGGCGATGCTTTTTAGGTCGGCGACGCCAATTCCGGTCTGTCTCAATAGCTCGGCAACATGCGTGGCGAGCGTTACCGTATGCGCGTTGGCAGCTTCCCAGGTGCACTCACCTCTCAGCGTGCCGCCATCGTGTACCGCGATACTTGCGCGGAAGGTTGCAGAGTCAATCGCCAATAACATTAGCGTCCAATAATCTCCTTGCGAAAGTTTTCTAACAGGGCATTGTGCCTGTCGCCCACGGCATGAAAGGTAAGCGTACGCCGGTATTCATCCAGGCAGTGCAGGGTAATTCGCAGGTGACCTTCGCCGCTTATGATGTCAGGGGCGCGATCAGCCCACTCTACCACCGCAATTGTGCCGGGCGCTCCTAGAATTTCTTCCAGCCCCAAGTGTGCAATTTCGGCGGGTTGCAGGCGGTAGAAGTCAATGTGATAGAGCTTTTGCTGATCGTGCGGGCGGGTATGGCGGCGCATCAGCACAAAGGTCGGGCTGATCAAAGGGTCTTGCGCTCCCCAGCCCCTGCCGATACCCTGGGCTAGAACAGTCTTGCCGGCGCCCAGATTGCCCTCCAGGGCAATAATATCGCCACCTTCCAATAGTGTCCCCAGGCGTGCCCCCAGGCGCCGCGTTTGATCTGCGTTTCGGCTGACGAATTCGAAGGTATCTTGATTCAAAATAGGCATGCAGTGCGCTTCCTGTCACAAGCCATTAAGGCATACATTTCAATGTGGTTTGCTAAACTGTCATTGATTATACTACGATCAGTCTGGAAAAATCGGCTTGCCGCTATCAATTGGCCCGCGTTTTACCGGCTATTTTTCACCTACGGGGATCCTTAAGGTGAAGGTGCTCCCTTGCCCTAACTGACTGGCTACGGTAATCTCTCCACCATGCAACTGTAGGAGACTGTAGGCGATGAACATGCCCAGCCCTGCCCCCTGTTGTTCCATAACATCCCGATCAAACTGTTGAAAGCGTTTGAAAATGTTTTTGATGGCCTCGGGACTAAGCCCAACGCCCTGGTCGGTCACAGAAATTTCAATCCAATTCGAGACCGCCCGGGCCTCAACGGTCACCGCTTTGTTGGGTCCATATGAGAACTTGATGGCGTTTTCGATGACGCGTCCCAGGGCGTTGCTTAAGAACTCTTCGTGGATGCGGGTTGTGGGGAGTGGTTCCGGGCAGATGTAATCCAGGGTCACCCCCGCAGCTTGGGCGGTTGGCCGGAAACTCTCGACGATGTGGCGCAAGTAGATTTCCAGATGTGGGAAGTCATTTGCGAAGGAGCGGAACTCTTCTGCTGAACGTCCTGTATCTATCTGCACGACGAGCAGCATGTCTTTGACCAGCTTCGTGAGCCGATCGGAACCGCGTTTAATGCCTAGTAAGAACTCCTGCAGTTCCTCGGGCGAAAGCGAACCGGCATCTTCAAGGGCCAGGTCGGTATAGCCAGAAATATAGGTGAGAGGAGTTCGCAGCTCGTGGCTCAGTACATTGAGGATTTGTTGTTTAAGCTGCTCAAACTCTGTATTGGCGGCTTGTTGGATTGCTTGTGCGCGTCCCAAACGCGATTCGATGGCAACCAGCAGGGCTTCAGTGTCGAAGGGCTTGACGATATAGTCCTCAACCCCTAGCGCTTTACCCCGCAAGACATCGGTTCGTTCGCCTCGTGCTGTGAGAAAAATGAAGGGGATACGCACCCAACTGGGATTCTCCCGCACTTTTTGGTAGAGATCATAACCATCCATTTGCGGCATAGTGATGTCGGAGAGAATAAGGTCGGGCGCACGTTTCTTGATGCTTTCAAGTGCCGCAAAGCCATTAGAACCTGTGGCGACTTCGTAACCGGCGACCTGCAACAGATCCTGGATGGCTTCCAATAGCAGTTGATGATCTTCCACAACCAGTATGTAGCCCTTATACATGCTTTCTCCTCCCCGGTAAACCAAGTTTGACAGGCTGAATTGCAACTTTATTATGGCATAAGTGTACACCCAGAATGCACTTATGACCATTATAGCGTAAGGGCATTCGTAGCCGTTCGGCGGGCTTCTGCGCCCCTTGTAGAGCCCGCTGTGCGATATGGTTGCTTCGTCAACCCCGGACCGAATGCCTTGCCCCCGCTTCAGATGGTGCGTGAGGCGCATAGCGCGATTTCGGTCAGCGACCTACCACCGAAATCCCATAGGGCATTCGTAGCCGTTCAGAAAGGCTCTCTGCGCCCCTTGTAGGGCTTGCTGTGCGGATTGACAGCCAATCCGATTGTGTCGCCGCCCGGGTCAAAGGGCAGGTAGATTGTGAACAGACTGCCGTTGCCCGCGGTGCTTTCGACGGTAACCCAGCCCCCGTGCTGTTGGATGATTTCCCGGACGATTGCAAGCCCCAAACCCGTCCCCGGAATTTGAAGCTCCTGGGGTATGCGTCCACGGTAAAAGCGTTCAAATATGTGCGGCAAATCTTCTTCAGAAATTCCCACGCCTGTATCCTGGACTTGAATGACTGCCGCATGGCGATCTTTGGCATCAGCCTGGCTAACGGTGATCCACACTTGCCCTCCGGATGGCGTGTATTGGAGCGCATTGTTGATCAGATTGTTGAGCACCTGTTGAATTCTGGTCTGGTCTATCCTGGCTACCAACGGTTGCGAATCCGGTGTGTAGTGCATGATGACCTTTTTCTCGGTAGCCAATGCCTGAAACCCCTCCACCGTCAGTTCTGTGAGTGTGTTGAGGTTGACCGGTTGATAGTGCAGTTCCAATCGCCCCGCATCAATGCGCGAGAACTGCAGAATATCATCAATTAACCGGGTTTGGCGTTTGACCTCAGTTTCCAGGGCGTCCAGGTATTCGGGTATTTTCTCCGGCGCGCCGCGACGCAATAGCTGGATGTATGCGCCAATGGTCGTAACCGGCGTTCGCAGCTCATGCGAGACGTTGGAAACAAAGCGCGATTTCATCCGATCCAGCATTTTGAGATGGCTGATATCATGCACAGCAACGACGACACTTGCCTGTGGTTGCCCTTCAGTTCTAGGGAGGGTCATGAATTCCAGGATGGGCGCAGCTCGTAATTCCAAATCCACATCTTGCAGTTCCAACACAATCTCTGGTTGTTGCGGGGCGCTCCGAGCTAGCTCAGTCACAGCTTGCTTCAAGCGCTCGGCATCTTCTGGCGTGAGCAGCTGGTTGAGCCAGTGTTGTGCTACTGGATTGAGCTGGAGGATTGCCCCTTGTGCATCGGTGACGATGACGCCATCTGAGATGCTCTGCAATACGGCGTCCAGGCGTGCATATTGGGCCTGTAACTCGCTTGTGCGTTCTGTCACGCGTTGTTCCAGCTGCTCCGAGTAATTGCTTAGGGCTTTGAACAACCGGGCGTTATTGATGGCAACAGCAATTGGCGCAGCTGCAGATTCTGCCAGATATAGATGGTCCTCGTTGAAGAAATCTGGTTGCGAACTGTAAAGACTTAACACACCGACGAGTGTCTCCCCACCCATCAGCGGCACGCTCATTGCCCCTCTGACCCACTCATCCAGCCCGGGGAAAGTATACCAGCGGGGGTCTTGCGTGACATCAGCGACCAATGCGGCTTGTCGGTGCTGTGCTACCCAACCCGCAAGCCCTAATCCAATCTTCATCTGCATTTGTAGATTTTTTTGGCGCAAAGTTTCAAGGTCCCACTGAGTCCCGGCGATGATATCGAGGTTCTTGGGTATCGGGGCATCGGGCACGAAGATCAACCCCTCTTTTGCTTTGAAGATTGCGCATAGATCTTGTAGCGCCATCTGTGCCACACTCTGCATATCCAGGCTGGTGGAAAGATGCATACTGAGGCGGTGAAGGAGCTCTAGTCGCTCTTTTTCTTGTAGCAGCAGCTCCTCCCCGCGTTTCCGTTCCGAGATGTCACGTACGACTGAGAGGGTCAATGAACGTCCCTGGTAGGTGACCCGCGTGTTGGTTACTTCCACCGGTACACGGGCGCCATCTTTGCGCAGGTCAATGGTTTCGAAAGGCTGTTCGCCGTGGCGCGCTATTTCTCCCCGAATCACCGCTCCTCTGACCCCACGGCATTCGGGCGCCTGGATGTCGCTAATTGTGAGCGTCCGCAGCTCATCCCTGGTGTAGCCGAGCATATCACAGGTGCGTTGGTTTGCTTCCACAATACGGTCTTGCTCATCTACGACCAGGAAAGAGTCGTGGGCTTGATCGAATAGAATGCGGTAGCGTTCTTCGCTCTCTTGGAGCGCTTGCAAGGCTTTTTTGCGTTCAGTGATGTCCTGCCGCACCGCGATGAAATGGCTGATCTCACCTTTGGCATTGGAAACTGGGGTGATGGTTTGTTCTTCGTGGTAGAGACTGCCATCTTTGCGCTGGTTGATAAGTTCTCCATGCCATACGTGTCCAGCACGCACGCTGGCGTTGAGCTCTCGATAGAGGCTTTCAGGGTGTTTGCCGGAGCGCAATATCTTGATGGAGTTGCCAATGATATCCTGCGCTGTATAACCTGTGAGCCGGGTGAAGGCTGGATTGATCCAGGTCACGATGTTTTGTTGATCGCTAATGGAAATCCCTAAATCGGAGGCTACCAGCGCCATGGCTTGCAGGCGGATTTGCTGCTCGGCTTGTTGCTGTGCAGTAAAGTCTAGCATCAATCCTTCTATCGCCAGTAACTCATCCCCGGTCACATGGATGCCACATCCTTGTTCCCAGACCCAACGCACTTCGCCTGAAGCGTGGATAATTCGGTAGATCAGATGAAAATGACGTTTCTCATTCAGAGCCAGTTGCACATTTTGCCAGACTTGTTGGCGGTCTTCAGGGTAAATGAGGTCTGCGTAGGAAATAAGCTCGTTATAGAGTAGCGCTTCTGGCGGATAACCGGTGAGCTCGCGGCAACCTTCGCTAATAAACTCCATTGTCCATTGTGGGTCGTTCCGGCAGCGATATGCCATGCCCGGTAGATTCCGCATCGTTGCCCTCAGATTGCGACGGCTCTCAGCAAGAGCCTCCGCGAGGCGTTTGCAATGGGCGCTAGCGTGTGGAGTCGCTTGTGTCGCTTTCTGTGTAAGCCAGCTCTTTATCTGTTTTGGCAATTCCTTGGGCGCTAACGGGCCAAAGACCAGCGCCCCCTCTGGTACTGGAATTTTCCCCGTATGCGTGGTAGGGTCGGTGTTAGCAACCAGAAAGACCGGGCATTCTGGTGCATAGAGAAGGATGGTGGGCAAACTCGTGGGGTCGGGATTGCCCTGCGCGTCAACCTCTAGAACAATCGCCTGGAAATTTTCCCGGATAAGGATGGGTTGGAGGGTCGGATGTTGGGTAATGCGATGTAGGGTGAGCTGGGGAAATGTCTTCTGCAGCGCTAGGGGTACTTTTGCGAGCAGCTCTGGTGTTTGGAGATACAGCAGTACTCTGATTTCTTGTTCTGCCATTCTCTGGCTCGTTTTCGGCGGATTTTTGATCGCTTAATCAGTGTGCCGAACTTTATACATGCACTATGGTTAAAAGTTTAGCACAATCTTGACTAAAGCACAATGCCCCGCTTTCTCAGGGCGCGTTTCAAAATGGGGGCGAAAATCTCAGGCGTTCCTACGGGACGCAGTGAAAAATCAATCAAAGGGAAGGCGTTTGCATGATAGTCGTCTTGCTTTTGCTCCAAAACTGAAACGCACCCCTTTCCCAAGGTATAGGACAAATTATTGGGAAGTTCAAAAGTCAGCTTGCGGAAACACCTGCGGATAGACACTTGACATTCCGAAGAGACGCATCCCCAATCATTGGGTATACGACAGATTATTGGAGAAAATAAGACCGCCATCTTGCAAACGACCCGCATCAGGCGTTAACCCTCTGCGTCTTTTTTCTG
>JAFGFB010000302.1 GCA_016931315.1 Anaerolineae bacterium | reverse complement strand
GGGCAAAGCCCCATCACAAAAATCAATCAAAGGGAAGGCGTTTGCATGATAGCCGTCTTGCTTTTGCCCCAAAACTGAAACGCACCCTTGGCACTCGGTTTGCCCATCCTGATAATTCAACTACAATCGTGATTGATGGTTAATGAAGAGGCCTTGGCGTGTCGCAAGAACGGATTGTTCGGACTAAACTCATAGCACCTCAGTTGCACCGGCGTACTTTGGAACGTCCGCGTGTGTTGGATAAGCTGCACGAGGCCCTTGATTATCGCCTGACTATTGTGCAGGCTGGGACGGGTTATGGTAAAAGCACTGCCCTGGCATCGCTGGTGCAGACCAGCATGGCTCTAGCCTGGTACCATCTTGAGCGCGAAGACGCAGACCCATCGGTCTTTCTCCCTCACTTGTTCCACAGTTTTCACGAGGCGCTTCCCAATCTTGTGGATACTCCGCTGGCTTCGCTGGAAGGTTTTGCCGGGTATGCGCCCGAATCTGGCGTAGCATTCGTGGATTTGCTGATCAATGCTTTGATGGAGGAGGGGCAATACCCGGTCATCCTGGTTCTTGACGATGTACACCGCCTGCACACCGCAAAGGACTTGTTGACATTACTGGACCGCTTGATTGCCTACGCGCCCGCACGCCTGCATGTCATTCTCTCGACCCGTTATCCACTGGACCTGCCCTCATTGCTTTCCTGGCGCGTTAAGGGCGAGCTTCTGGAGATCGGTCAGGCGGAACTGGCATTTACGTCCGAGGAAATCGGGGTGCTCTTTCGCGAAAAATACGATTACAATCTTGCGCCGGAAGTGCTCGCTGCTATTTTCAGCAAAACTGAGGGGTGGGCGATTGCATTGCAGTTATTGTGGCAGGGTGTGCGCACTGGCGCTGTGGCTGAGATTCCTCGAGCCTTGGAACGACTCTCTGGCCCCGACCAGCACCTGGTTGCCTACCTGGCACAGGAAATTCTGGAGCAACAGCCTGTTGAACTGCAATCGTTTCTGGAAGTCACAGCTGTGCTTCGTGAGATGAATGCCCCGATTTGTGATTGCCTTCGCGGAGCTCAAGATAGCGCACAGCTGTTGCGCCTATTGTTGGAAAACAGCTTATTCATTCTCGATTTGGGCGATGGGCAATATCGCTACCACCATCTTTTTCGCGAGTTTCTCTTGCGGCGCCTCGAACCACTATCATCTCAACGCTATCATTACCGGGCGGCAGGGTGTTTTCAACACTATAGCGATATGGAATCTGCTGTTGAGCATCTGCTGGCGGCTGGAGCCTTTGAGGATGCTGCGGTGGTGCTCAACACACTTGGGCATTTGATGGTTCGTGCCGGGCGCCTGGATCGGTTACTGGGCTGGCTCAACGCGTTGCCGCTTTCTATATCACAGCTCCATCCCCGGTTGCTGGCGTACTGGGGCGATATCGCTCGGCTGCGCAGTCGCTTCGCCGAAGCTCTCGGCTGGTACAGGCAGGCAGAGCAGCGTGCCCGGCAGATAAGCGACAGTGCTGCCGTGGGACAAGCGCTGCGCGGCCAGGCGCGGGTCTATCTGGATACGGTGGACCCCAGCCAGGCGGAGAGCATTCTTCAGGAAGCGCTGCGTATTTCAGATGGGCAGGAAGATCGCGAGACCCGCGCCAATCTCCTGGAATTGATGGCGGAAAACCGGCTGAACCTGGGACGCCCTGAAGAAGCCCAGGGTTTACAGGCGCAGGCGCGCGCCTTGCGTGAAGAGGGACCCGGCGAGGATGAAGTGGCGGTGCGGGTGATGCTGCGCACAGGACGACTGGAACAGGCGCGTCAGGTGCTGGAACGGGGAATTGAGCACGAACGCCATGACCCGGTAAACCGTCCGCGCGCGCATCGCGAGACCCTGTTGTTACTCTCGCTAATCCTCTCGCTGCAAGGCGAAGGGACAGCCGCGTACCGCTATGCTCTCGAGGGCACCGAGCGTGGGCGTGCGCTGCATTCTCCTTTCATTACTGCAGTAGGTTATATGCGCCAGGGACATGCCTGGTTGTTACTCAACGATCCGCGTAGTTATGAGGAGGCTTGTCGTTGTTTTCGCGAGGCAATTCGCTGGAGTGATAGGCTGGCTGTGCCGCGCTTGCGCGTGGAAGCTTATTGGGGGCTTACGCGTGCCCATGGTTTTCAAGGGGTGTTGGACGGGGCGGAGCGCGCTGCTGCACAGGGTATTTCTCTGGCTGAGCAGGCGGGTGATGCCTGGATTGGGGCATTGATTCGTATCTCTTTGGGCGCAACTTATGTGTTGGCGCGGAAGGCTGATCTTGCGGCTGAGTGGTTGGCGCAGGCGCTCAATGTTTTCCATGAGTGCGGAGATACCTACGGGCAAGCGATTACGCGCTTGTGGCAGTGCCTGTTGTGGCAGGATGCCGAGGATACCCTCAGGCTGGCGCGCGGTCTGGAACTTCTATTGCAGCTGATTCGTGAACAGCATTATGAGGGTTTGCTCACCCAACAAACCCTGCTGGGTCCGCGCGATCCCCGCCGGATAATCCCTTTGCTCCTCTATGCCTGGGAGTCGGATATCGAGCGGGCTTTTGCCGGGGAGTTGTTGGCGCATTGGGGCATAACGGGGGGCACATTCCATCCTGGTTTCCAGCTGCGGGTGCAGACTTTGGGCGCTTTCCGAGTGTGGCGTGGTTTGGAAGAGGTGGGACCTCAGGAGTGGCGCCGGGAGAGCGCCCGGCAGATGTTTCAGCTCTTGTTGGGTTACCGGCGACAGATGCTTGAACGCGACCAGATTCTTGAACTGCTGTGGCCCGGTCAGGAGCCCGAAATTGCGCTGCGCGATTTCAAGGTGGCGCTCAGCACCGCCTTTAAGGTGTTGGAGCCAGAGCGTAAGGCTAACGCGCCCTCGGCTTTCATTGTGCGCGAAGGCACCCTCTATGGGTGGCGTGCCGGCGCGGATGTAGTGCTGGATGTAGAGCAGGTTGAGCAAGCTATTGCTGCTGGTGATGCGTTGTGGGGGCATGATTCTGATGCCGCTCTGGCGCAGTACCGGATCGCTTTGGCACTTTATCAGGGGGATTACCTGCAGGAATACCCTTACGCCGAATGGGCGTTTGAGGAGCGCGAGCGGTTGCGCGGGTTGTATATCCGTGTAGCGGAGCGTCTGGCGCAAACGCTCGCAGAACGTGGTGGGTGGGCGGAAGTTGTCGAGGTCTGCGAAGCGTTGTTGTTGCGCGACAATTGTTGGGAAGAAGCCTACCGGCTGCTGATGCTGGCGCATGCGCGCTTGGGGAATCGTCCTCAGGCTTTGCGCGTCTATCAACGGTGTGTGGAAGCCTTGCGTGAGGAGTTGGACGTGGCGCCATCAGAGGAGACAGCGCGGGTATATGCAACGATAAACCTCGACGGTTTCTAGTTGCGCGCAAACTGCGCGTTAACTGAAACGGGACTTTCCAAAACATGATCACCCCAGTGGTACAACCGCTGGGGTGATTTCTTTGGGTAGGTAAATTCTGGCGCGCGAAATGCAGCGCTGTAACTTTCTGGTAACTCCTGTTTGGTATGATGATAAGGGAACGCCAGGCTCCAGCGTTGTACCCAACGCGTTGGGTACAACGCGTTGGGTACAACGCCCTGGCATTTGAGTGGTGGGTGTCGTGTACCTGTTTCTCCCCACTGCTCACGTTTCAATCAATTATTATTCTGAGGAGGCAACAAATGCGCTTGAAGGATAAAGTTACCCTCATTACCGGTGGGGCATCAGGCATCGGGAAGGCTGCTGCCGAGACCTTTGCCCGGGAAGGTGCAAAGGTGGTCATCTGCGATCTCAACGAAGAAGCCGGCAAGGCGTTGGTCGCACAGCTGGGTAATGATGCAACGTTCTATAAGGTCAATGTTGCCGACCGGCAAGAGGTACAGGCCTGGGTTGATGATGTTGTGGCGCGTTACGGGCGCGTGGATGTGCTGATTAATAACGCCGGCATTACCCGTGATGGGCTTTTCGTCAAGATGAAGGACGGCGAGCTCGTTAAGCAGATGGAAGAGGCGGCATTTGATCTGGTTGTGGGTATTAACCTCAAGGGTGTTTTCAACTGCGCGCAAGCTGTAGCGCCCTATATGATCAAGCAGGGCGCGGGTGTCATCCTCAATGTTTCCTCCGTTGTAGGCCTGTACGGCAATTTCGGACAGACCAACTACGTCGCTACCAAATCGGGCGTCATTGGGATGACCAAGGTGTGGGCGCGTGAGTTGGGGCGTTTTGGCGTCCGCGTCAATGCTATCGCGCCGGGCTTCATCGCGACCGAGATGGTGCAGAAGATGCCGGAAAAGGTGCTCGAAGATATGAAAGCCAAGACTCCCTTGGGACGTCTGGGAAAGCCCGAGGACATTGCCAATGCTTTCCTGTGGTTGGCCAGCGACGAGGCGGCTTATGTGCACGGGACTACCATCAGTGTGGATGGCGGGATCGTGATTGGCACATAGGCAGGGTGCAGGTGAAGGACACCTGTTCTGGTAGGCTTGCTTGTTACTGTACCCTTGGATAGGCATTCCGACACAGGAGAAGGACTATGACTAGACACGGAACGATTATTGGTACCGGGCGATGTGTTCCGCCCATCGAGATGAGCAACGAGCGCTATGCGGCGTTGTTAGCCGAGACCAACCCCAAACTGGCTGAGGTGGTGGCTAAGTTCGAGGCGAGCAGCAACATCAAGACGCGCTGGTACGCTCCCGATGATTGGGCAACCTCCGACCTGGCGGTCGAGGCGGGGAAGGATGCGCTTGCGGATGCGGGGGTCAAGCCGGAAGACGTAGATTTGATCATTCTAGGAACCGATAGCCCGGACTATATCACGCCTGCGACCTCCGTGGTCGTGCAGCACAAGCTCGGCGCGGTGAATGCCGGTACCTTTGATGTGGGCTGCGCCTGTGCTTCCTTTCCCACCGGGCTGAACATTGCTGCCGGACTGTTGACGACCAATCCGCACATGAAATATATCCTTGTCATCGGCGCGTATATGATGCACAAGCTTGCCGACTGGCAGCGCGATGTGATGGCTTTCTTCTACGGTGACGGCGCCGGCGCGGCGGTGCTGACCGGTGCTGATAAGCCCGGTTTTGTCACCTCCACGTTCTTCGCGGATGGCTCCTACCACAAGCATTGGGGTATTTATTCCGGCGGCACTTTTGAGCCGGCAACCCCTGAAAGTGTCGCGGCGGGGCGCACTAAAGTGCGCTTGATCCAGGCATTCCCGCCTGAGGTAAATAACGTCGGTTGGCCCCAGCGTATTCGGGAACTCGTCGCGAATGGCGGCTTTGCTATTGAAGATGTGGACATGATCATCTTCACGCAAGTGCGTTATAACAGCATCGAACTGGTGATGGGCGAGTTGGGATTGCCGTTGAGCAAGGCGCACTGGATTATGGATAAATGGGGCTACAGTGGCTCCGCATGTTTGCCGATGGCTTTCGATGACGCGCGCAAGCAGGGGAAAATCAAGTCCGGCGACCTGGTGCTCTTTGTCGGTTCCGGCGTGGGCTACAATCAAGCCGGTTCAGCTTTTATTATGCCGTAGGGGCAGACCTACGTGTCTGCCCTACGTGTCTGCCGTGTTTCGGGTGCACACATAGGCGGGCGCACACGTAGGTGCGCCCCTACTGAGGAGATGCTATGAATTTCAAATCCATGTACGCCGAAAAGCTGATCTCCATTCCCGAGGCTGTGGGGATGTTGCGTTCCAGGCAACGCGTAGTTACGGCGATGTGCGCCTCGGAGCCCGTTGGATTGCTTTCGGAGCTGGAACATCATGCCGGTCGCTTAGAGGATGTTCATATTTTCATGTGCTTGCCGATGCGTCACTATGGCTTTTATACGAAGCTAGAGATGGCAGGGCATTTCTTCCTCGAAAACTGGTTCTACGGTGTGCCTGACCGTAAGGCGCACCCATTGGGCATGGTATCCTATGTTCCCAACAACCTTCACCGTGCCGGCAGTGACCGCATCCATGCGGGAGGGTTGAATGTCTTTTGGGGCACGGCAACTCCACCTAATGACCGGGGCATTATGTCGCTTTCGACTTCTTTGGTTTTCGAGCGGCAATTGCTTGATGCGGCGGACGTGGTAGTTTTGGAAATCAACCCCAATCTGCCGTGGACGCTGGGTGACACGCAGATTAGCTTGCGGGACGTGGATTATATCGTGGAGCACGAGGCCCCGCTGGTCACATTGGCTTCCATCGAACCCGCGGATGTGGAAGCCACGATTGGGCATTACATCGCTGATCTTATCGAGGATGGCGCCACCCTCCAACTGGGTATCGGCGGCATCCCCAATGCCATTGCCCATAGTCTCTACGAGAAACATGATTTGGGCGTTCACACCGAGATGTTCACGGATGGCATGGTGGACCTCTTCGAGGCGGGTGTGATTACGGGTCGCCGGAAGACGTTATGGCCCAATAAGCTGGTCGGCGCCTTTGCGCTAGGCACACAGAAGCTCTATGACTTCATTCACAATAACGTGGCTGTGGAGTTCCAGCAGGGCAAGGTGACCAACGATCCTTATGTGCTGGGGCGCAATACGAAGATGGTGAGCATCAACACTGCATTGCAGGTAGATGTATTGGGGCAGGTTTGCTCGCAGAGCATCGGTAGCCGGCACTTTAGCGGCACCGGCGGGCAACTGGATACCCATCGCGGAGCGCAGATGTCACCGGGTGGACGGGGAATCATCGCTTTGCGCTCCACGGCGAAAGATGGAACGGTCTCCACGATTGTGCCACAGCTCAGCGCTGGTGCGGAAGTAACGGTACCTTCACAGGATGTGGATACCGTGGTGACTGAGTTTGGCGTCGCTGAACTGCGCGGGCTTTGCCTGCGCGACCGTAGTGCAGCGTTAATTGGCATTGCTCATCCGGATTTTCGGCCCTGGTTGCGGGAAGAAGTCAAGCGCTTGGGGATCTAGGTATCGTTGTACTCAACGCGTTGTACCCAACGCTTCGAGTGTGAGTAGGGGGTGGATTTACCCCTTTTTCTCTCAGGAGGCAAGCATGAGCGATATTCTGGGGAAATGGGAACAACCCGCTGGACAGCCTTTCGCGGGGTTGTGGTTTGAGTTCAAGGCGGATGGAAGTTTTCAGGCGGCTTTGGAATCTATGGGTATCTTCTCCGGCGGGACGTACACAGCCGCCGATGGCAAGATTGATATGGATCAAACGGAGCATACTCTGGGGCTTTTGGGGAAGTTTGAGGGCTTGTACGCTATCGAGGGTGATACGCTCACTATGGCGCTCAACAACCCCAGCGAAGCCCGCCCTGTGGATTTCAAACATCCCAACACGAGGCTTTACAGGCGAATTGATTGAGAGGATCGCTGCGGTGTTCTGCTTGCGGTGTTGCCCAATTCGCGCCGTTGTAATCAACGCTTTGAAGTCGTAGCGTTTTAGTGGAAGGAAAGAGTGATGGATAAACCTATGCCTTTACCTGGTGTGACGATTCGCATGGTGGAGACGCCGCGTCTGGTGCAACACGTCTACTTTTCAGGACCAGAGGACGGCATCCCGGTCATTTTCTTGCACGGAAATTTTTCCGCTGCGCTCTATTGGGAGGAGACGATGCTCTCCCTACCCACAGGCTATCGCGGCATCGCGCCGGATTTACGCGGCTACGGTTGGACTGAGGATAAGCTCATAGATGCTACACGCGGAATGCGCGATTGGACCGACGATCTGGTCGTGTTGATGGACGTGTTGGGGATTGAGACGGCGCACTTTGTGGGGTGGTCTATGGGTGCGGGTATTCTCTATCGTTTCATCGCCGACCATGCTGCACGCGTGCTCTCGGCTACCTTCATTTGTCCGGTCTCGCCTTATGGTTTTGGCGGTACTAAGGGTGTCGAGGGACTTTCGTGCCATGATGATTTTGCCGGGTCCGGCGGCGGTGTGGTCAATCCCACCTTCGTTCAATTGATTAAAGAAGGCGATCGGGGCACGGGCGACCCCAATTCACCGCGCAACGTTATCAATGGCTTTTACTACAAGCCACCATTCCAGGCTGCGCGGGAGGAAGATTTCCTTACCGGAGCGTTGATGGAGAAGACCGGTAGTGACCGTTATCCCGGCGACTTCGCCCCTTCGCCTAACTGGCCCAACGTGGCGCCGGGTGTTTGGGGACCGGTGAATGCCTGGTCGCTCAAGTATACCGGGCAGGATGTTGCGGACTTTCTGGCAGCCACGCCCAAGCCGCCCATTCTCTGGGTGCGCGGCGATAGCGATATGATTGTGGGGGATATGTCTATGTTCGATTTCGGCGCCTTGGGCAAGTTAGGGTTCATCCCCGGCTGGCCTGGCGACGAAGTCTATCCTCCGCAGCCGATGGTGAGCCAAACCCGCGCCGTTCTGGAGCGTTACGGTGCTTATGAAGAGCATATTATCGAGAATACCGCACATAGCCCGCATATTGAGAAGCCGGCGGAGTTCAATGCGCTATTTCATGCCTTTATTGCGAAGTGAGGAACCCGCGTAGGGGCGCACCTATGTGTGCGCCTACCTATGTGTGCGCCTACCTATGTGTGCGCTCCTGATTTTACGAGATACCTATGCCATCAATCCAAGTCAATCATATCAGACTCACCTACGAGCTTCACGGACCCGAGGATGCTCCCGTTGTGGCTTTGATCAACGGCGTGCTGATGAGCATTCCTAGCTGGGGATATCAAACGCCGGTGTTGGCGCGACGCTATCGCGTGTTGCTTCACGATTGCCGCGGGCAGGGGCAATCAGACCACCCTGCTGCGCCTTATTCGATGCGGCAACACGCGGATGACCTGGTGGCATTGATGGAAGCTCTGGACATCGAAAGCGCCCACATTGCGGGCATCTCCTATGGCGGCGAGATTGCGCAGCTGCTGGGCATTCATTACCCGGAGAAAGTGCGCTCGCTCTTCCTTTCCTCGACCGTGAGCGAGGTGCGCCCGCTGTTGCGCGCCAAAATCGAAGCGTGGATGGCAGCGGCAGAACGGCGCGATGGCGCAATGCTTTATCGCGCCTCGGTTGCCGATAACTTCAGCGAACCCTGGTTGGCGGCGCATCCGGGCTGGGCGGAAGCCTCCATCCCGCGTTACGAGAAACTGGATTTTGATGCGGTGCTGAATCTCTGCCGGGCTTTTCTGGATATTGAATGGACTGCGGAGTTGCATCGCATCTCCGCGCCGACGCTGGTTGCGGTGGGCGAGATCGATACCCTCAAGCCGCTTGCGCCATACAGCCGCTTGCTGGTGGAACACATTACTGGCGCGCAACTGCTCATTTTGGGTGGCGCCGGACATGCTTGCTGCATCGAAACGCCGGGAGCCTGGAATGCGGCGTTGCTGGGGTGGCTTGAAACAAATCATTAGCTACTGAAGGCGGGGCCCCAACCGGTTGGCGGCAACCGCTTTCAACTCGAAATTGTATGAACGGAGGATTTATGGCGAAGACCAAACTGGGTCGTGGTGTTGCGGTCGTTGGGGCGGGGATGAGCAAATTCGGCGCTTTCCCGGGTCTCGCGACCCGCGATCTCTTTGTAGATGCCTTCAAGGAGATGCTGGCATCTGTTGATAAGGGTTTCGATGCTCGGGATATCGAGGCGCTCTACATTGGCAACTTCAGCAGCGACCTCTTTGAGGGGCAGGCGCATGTTGCGCCGATTATGGCTGATTGGGTGGGCTTGACGCCGCGTCCGGCAACGCGCGTTGAGGACGCCTGCGCCAGCAGTGGCGTGGCGCTTCGTGAGGGCATCATTGCCATTGCTTCGGGCTTGTATGATGTCGTGCTTGTCGGTGGCATCGAAAAGATGACAGACCTGCCCACGGCGCGCGTCACAGACACGTTGGCGACCGCTGCCGATGTGACCTATGAGACGCCAGCAGGCTTTACCTTTCCAGGGTTGTATGCTTCGATGGCGACGGCTTATATGGCAGCCTATGGCGCGCCGCTCGAGGCTTTCTTGCGTGTGGGATTGAAGAATCATGAGCATGGCGCCCTCAACCCCAAGGCGCAATTTGGTCAGCGTATCAGCGATATCATGGAGGCGCGCAAGGCAAGCGCCGCAAAGAAAGGCCGGCCCATTCCAACCTGGGAGGATGAGATGGCTTTCCTCAGGGATGAGCGCGCCAACCCCACCATCGCCTGGCCTATGCACCTCTATGACTGCTCGCCGATTTCCGATGGCGCGGCAACTGTGTTACTGGTGAGCGAGGATTTAGCGACTCGTTTTAGTAACGCGCCGCTGTTTGTGATCGGCACAGGTCAGGCCAGTGATGGCGCTACTCACGACCGACCGACTCTTACTGGCATCCCGGCAGCCCAACGTGCGGCGCAGATGGCTTATACTATGGCCGGCGTTAGCCCTGCGGATATCGCTGTGGCTGAGGTTCACGATTGCTTTACCATCGCTGAAATCATGGCAACTGAGGACCTGGGCTTCTTTGCCCCGGGCGAGGGTTGGAGAGCAGCTATCGAGGGGCGCACGGCGCGGACTGGCGACCGACCCATCAATATCTCTGGGGGTTTGAAGTCGAAGGGGCATCCTGTCGGCGCTTCGGGCGCCGGGCAGGTCATCGAGATCTGGAAGCAGATGCGTGGAGAAGCGGGCGTCAGGCAGCTGCCGGGAGCGTTGCGCTTTGGACTCACCCACAACGTTGGTGGTACGGGGCAGACTTGCGCTGTCCATATTTTTGAGCGGAGGTAGACCATGAGTGAGGCATCTGCTATCGGGACAGCCTTTACCGGCACGGCATTCTATAACTATTTGAAGGAGCATCAGCTCATGGGGTCGCGTTGCCCGCACTGTGGGACGGTTTATGCCCCGCCACGCCCGTTTTGTCCGACCTGCCTTGCGGCAGACCTGGAATGGGTGGAACTCTCAGGCGCGGGGAAACTGGCGAGTTATAGCATCATTGCTGTTGCACCGACTGCGATGCTTGAAGCCGGTTATGGACGCGAGAACCCTTATTGTTCCGGTGTGGTTGAGTTGGCGGAAGGTCCCCGCATCAGTGCACAAATCCTTGGGGTGGATGTGGCGCACCCCGAGAGCATCGTTGTGGGAATGCCGGTCAGAGCTGTCTTCATCGAGCGTGGTGAAGGCGAGGTGCGAAAGACGTTTTTGGGTTTTGAGGTGATTGCGTAGCCGCAAACGCCTTCGCGTGCGAAGCCTTCGCGTGCGAAGCCTTCACCTGTGAATGGTTGTTGAGATTTGATTTTGAGTCGTGATTTGTAGATTCTAAGGAGGAGATCCATGAAGAAGTTTTCCAGTGTATTGATGTTGATTGTCCTTTTGGGGGGTTTGCTCAGTGCGTGTGTCGAGAAGGTGGAGCCAACCGCTACTCCCGAACCCACGACAGCCGCCCCCACAACCGCAGCGCCAACGGAGGAGGCGCTCGGTGAGGTGTTGAAGATCGGGCAGATTTCCATGCTCTCAGGTGTGATGGCGCTCTACGGCCAGCAGCAGACCCGTGGTTTTGAACTGGGTCTGGAATATGCTTCTGGCGGCAAGCAGGATGCAGAGGGACGCTGGATCATTGCCAATCGTCCGGTGGAAGTGATCACCCGCGATGACGAGGGCAACGCGGAGAAGGGTGTTGCCGCAGCGCGCGAATTGATCGAGAAGGAAGGCGTCGAAATCCTTCAGGGCCCGGTGGCTTCGGGCGTCGCTGTGGCACTCACGACCATCGCGGAGGAGAATAAGATCGTCTTGATGATTGATCCGGCAGCCTCGGCGTTCCCGACCGGACCGAACTTCAATCCCTATGTGTTCCGCACCAGCCGCACGAATTATGATGATGTGCTGGTTATCGCCAAGTACCTGGTGGAGAACGTGGGCGAGAAATTCGCGCACATCGGTGTGGATAATGCCTTTGGGCAGGGCAGCGGCATTGCACTGGCTTATGCCGTGGAGCAGTATGGCGGGCGTGTGGTGGATGACATCTATGCGCCGTTTGACACGACCGATTTTACGCCCTACATTCAGCGGGCGATGGACTCCGGTGCAGACTGCCTGTTCCTGACCTGGTCGGGTACAGGCTACGTGACCCTGTTCCAGCAGCTTTCTGACCTGGGCGCATTGGAGGAGATGACTGTAGCCACGGGTTACGGCGACAATGCCTCCTTCGCGGCGGTTTATGGCTCAGCGCTGGGGCAGATTGGTCTGAACGTCTACCACTACACTGTGCCCGACAATCCTATCAACGATTGGCTGGTCGAGCGGCACCTGGAGGAGTATAGCGAGCCCCCCGACCTGTTCACCGCTGGCGGCATGGCTTCGGCGTTGGCGCTTGCTGCGGCTCTGGAGAAGACTGCCGGTGATGCCAACAGCGAGGCGTTAATACCGGCGTTGGAGGGTCTCAAGTTTGAGGGACCCAAGGGCACCTACTACATCCGTCCTGAGGATCACGTTTGCGAGCAGCCGATGAACATTCTCAAGCTCGTGAATCTCAACCCGGACCTCAATGGCGATGGTATCCCGGAGTATGAGTTCTTTGAGACGGTCTACGTTTCCGAGTATGATGAACTGGGTGTGCCCTGCACGTTGACCGGCGATTATGCCGCCCGTTGCGAGGGCATTGCGGCGCGGCAGAGCCAGCAGGCTGAGGAAGAACCGCTCGGTGAGGTGTTGAAGATCGGGCAGATTTCCATGCTCTCAGGTGTGATGGCGCTCTACGGTCAGCAGCAGACCCGGGGCTTTGAGCTAGGCCTGGAATACATGTCTGGTGGCAAGCAGGATGCGGAGGGCCGCTGGATCATCGCCAATCGTCCGGTGGAAGTGATCACCCGTGATGACGAGGGTAACGCGGAGAAGGGTGTTGCCGCGGCGCGCGAATTGATCGAGAAGGAAGGCGTCGAAATCCTTCAGGGTCCGGTGGCTTCGGGCGTCGCTGTGGCGCTCACGACCATCGCGCAGGAGAACAAAATCGTGCTGATGATCGATCCGGCAGCCTCGGCGTTCCCGACCGGACCGAACTTCAATCCTTACGTGTTCCGCACCAGCCGCACGAACTATGATGATGTGCTGGTTATCGCCAAGTACCTGGTGGAGAACGTGGGCTCCAAGTTTGCACATATTGGTGTGGATAATGCCTTTGGGCAGGGCAGCGGCATTGCGCTGGCTTATGCCGTAGGGCAATACGGTGGTGAGGTCATTGCCGATATCTATGCGCCGTTTGAGACGACCGATTTCACCCCTTACATTCAGCAGGCTATGGATTCCGGTGCCGACTGTCTGTTCCTGACCTGGTCGGGTACGGGTTACGTGACTCTGTTCCAGCAACTCTCCGACCTCGGCGCGCTGGAGGATATGACTGTAGCCACGGGTTACGGCGATAATGCCTCCTTCGCGGCGGTCTACGGTGCGGCGCTGGGGCAGATTGGTCTGAACGTCTACCACTACACTGTGCCGAATAACGCGATCAACGACTGGTTGGTTAAGCGGCACCTGGAGGAGTACAACGAGCCCCCCGACCTGTTTACCGCTGGCGGCATGGCTTCGGCGATTGCGTTGGCGACCGCACTCGAGGCAACCGACGGCGAAGCTACTGGCGACGTCTTGATCGAGGCGCTTGAGGGGCTGAAGTTCCAGGGTCCTAAGGGTACGTACTACATCCGTCCCGAGGACCATGTCTGCGAGCAGCCGATGAACATCCTGAAACTGGTGAATCTGAATCCGGATTCGGATGGCGACGGCGTCAATGACTACAAGTTCTTTGAGACGGTCTACGTTTCCAAGTATGATGAACTGGGTGTACCCTGCACGCTGACCGGCGATTATGCCGCCCGCTGTGGGGACCTGGTTACACCGTAACCGGTTTACACTGTAACCGGGTTACGCTGTAGCCCCTTTAGTTTATGGGGAGGCGGGCACCGTCGTTGTGCCCGTCTCCCACATCCACCGATATTGCGGCGATCTTATCAGTGCTGCGTCATGCGTACTGCGCGCTACCGTAAGGCGCATCAGCTCATTGCGTTTAGCACGCATTACGCATAACGTATCATGCTACATTTGATGGAGGTCAGACTTATGACCGGTGATAGTCCTGAACGTGAAGTTATTCTTGAGGCGCGCAATCTCCGTAAGGAATTCGGTGGTTTGGTCGCGGTAGAAGACGTCAGCGGCAAGATTTACGCGCATACTCTGCATTCCATTATCGGTCCTAACGGTGCTGGCAAGACAACTCTGTTCAACCTGCTCAGTGGGACTATGCCGCCCACGCGCGGACAAATCTTTTTCAAGGGTAAGGATATTACGCATCAACCGCCCTACCGGATGGTGCATCAGGGTCTGGGGCGCTCGTTCCAGATCACGAATATCTTTCCCAACCTGACCGTTCTGGAGAATATCCGTCTGGCGGCACAGGCGATGGGGCACGATAGCTTCAAGCTCTTTCAACATGCCTCGCGTTTTCAGCGTTACGAAGACCGGGCGCGTGAGGTGATCAAGGTGGTGGGTTTGCAAGGGTTGGAGCCAGTGTTGGCGCGGAATCTGGCACATGGCCAAAAACGCAAACTAGAATTGGGCATTATGTTTGCCGGCGATCCCGAGATTTTGTTGCTCGACGAGCCAACAGCAGGCATGTCCTCCGAACAAGTTCCGGAGCTTCTGGAGATTTTGCAACGCATTATGGCGCGCGGCGATAAGACTATTGTGCTGGTCGAGCACCGGATGGATATGGTGATGAGTATTTCCGATTTCATCACCGTGATGCATCTGGGGCAAATCCTGGCCGAGGGAACACCTCAAGAAATTGCCGCAAATCCCCTGGTGCAAAAGGCTTATCTTGGCGCCCTGTATGGCGATTTGGGTGCAACATGAGTGAATTAAGGAGTAGTGAAGGTGAAAGCGTGAGACCAGGGAGCAACGTTCTCGGAGATATTGGCTGATGCCCTACAAAGGAGTCCTATATGGTTGAACAAGACTTCATTCTTGAAGTAGATGCCATTCATACCTTTATCGGTCAGTTCCACATTTTGGAAGGGGTCACGGTGCAGGTGCGGTGTAACAGCATCACGGTATTGCTGGGGCGGAACGGCGCCGGCAAGACCACGACGCTCAAATCCATTTTGGGGCTTACGCCGCCACGTATAGGACGTGTGCTCTTCGATGGGCGGGAGTTGCAGGGTAAACGTGCTTATGATATCGCCGCAATGGGAATCGGCTTTGTCCCAGAGCACCGGGCAATCTTCCGTAACCTCAGCGTGGCGGAGAACCTGCGCATCGCGGAGCGCAAAAAGGGTGACCTTGAGCGCAAAGCGGAGTTTATCTTCGGGCTTTTTCCCGACCTCAAGCGGCTGTACAAGCTGCCGGGAAATCATCTCTCCGGTGGGCAGCAACAGATGCTAGCGGTCGCGCGCGCGCTGGTCGCCGATAACAAGCTGTTGCTGATTGACGAGCCAAGCGAGGGCCTGGCGCCGATTTTAATTGAGCAGATGATGGAAGCCATCCGCGAGCTCAGCGCCACTACTACCGTGCTTCTGGTCGAACAGAATTTCCTGATGGCAAGCCGCCTGGCGCAGTATTACTACATCATTGATGACGGCAAGAGTGTGCACCAGGGAGAGATGGCAGACCTGATCCATGATGAGGCGCTGGTTCACCAGTATCTCGGTGCTTCGGTGCGGGTTGAGGTTGGCGCTTCCAGTGGACGTGGAGGTGGCAAATGAAGATCAAAGCATTCTGGCGTGAGAACAACACCCTGCTCAGCGTTGCGCTCA
This sequence comes from Anaerolineae bacterium, assembly GCA_016931315.1. Classification (GTDB taxonomy): domain Bacteria; phylum Chloroflexota; class Anaerolineae; order B4-G1; family SLSP01; genus JAAZNO01. The sequence continues at coordinate 24,955 of JAFGFB010000302.1, read as the reverse complement.
TTCTTTTGGCGCTCAGCATTTTCGGACTATTCTCGATGGGCCTGGAGCCTTTCGTTCGCACGACACTTTCGGGTTTCACGCTCAGCGCCCTGTATTTCATGGTTGCAGCTGGATTGACCCTGGTCTTTGGTTTGATGGATGTGCTGAACTTTTCCCAGGGCTCTATGTTGATGATTGGTGCGTATGCCGGTTGGCAGTTTTATACCAACCCCACTTTTCTTTTTGGGCTGGCGCCGCTCGTTTTTGCGTTGATGGCGGGGTTGACGATGATGGCGGTGCTTCACCCCTTAGTATCTAAATGGCGCATTCCTGAGCAATGGCAATCCCGTCTACGAGCGTTACTCCTTGTGCTCGCTGTAGTCATCGGCGTGCTGGCGGTTGCCGGTGTGGATTTCCGCGGGTTGGCTTCTACTGCAATGGTGGCGACCATGGTCGCGGGAAATCCGTTGGCAGAGGCGACGCTGCAGGAACCTCTCGCAAGCTTCTGGATTCGCCCGCTGCTGCTGTTCCTTTCTGGCGCATTGATTGCGCTGGCGCAGGCGCGCCCTGGTGATTCGACGGTCGTGGTTTACAAAGATCAAAGCCGGCGTAGCGGGATGATCGTTGCCGGATTGCTGGCGCTGGTGATAGTCGCCACGTTGGTGCGTGAGTCTGGTCCCCTGGCGGTGCTTACGACGAACGGCAATCTGCGCTTTGTGTTGGCGTTGATTGTGGGCACGTTGGTAGGGGCTGGCTTGGGCGCAGTGATTGAGACCACGCTCATTAGCCCACTGTATGTGCGGCCGCTGTATCAGGTGATTATCACCATGGGTCTGGCTTTCGTGATTTCAGAGCTTATTCAACTGCTATGGGATCCTCTGCCTTATGCTATGAGCCGCCCGCCGGCATTTTCTCAACCTGGCAAAGCTGAAAATATCTGGGCATTTTTCCAGGGTGGAAATACCACGGTGGATATTCTTGGAGTGACCTTCCCCAGCTACCGGCTTTTCATCATTGCTCTGGGAGTGCTGATGTTTGTGGGATTGACCCTCGTCCTCAAATATACCCGTTTGGGGATGATTATCCGCGCGGGGGTGCAGGACCGGGAAATGGTGGAGGCGTTGGGTATTAATGTAAAACGTGTCTTCACCCTGGTCTTTGCTTTGGGAACGGGACTGGCGGCTTTAGGCGGCATTGGCGCCGCGCCGTTCGTCCCGGTAGAGCCGGTTATGGGCGACCGCTATCTCATGCAGGGTTTCATCACGGTGGTAATCGGTGGTATGGGTAGTACCACAGGCGCGGCGGTAGGGGCGTTATTGTTGGGACTGGCGCGGGCGTTTGGTGATTATCTGGCGCTCAAGTTTAGTCTTAGCCCTGCTATCTCAGAAGCTTCGACGGTCATCATCATGGCGATTGTGCTGCTTGCGCGCCCCGCGGGGTTGCTTGGCAGGAGGGAGTGACGTATGAGCGAGAAAGCGGAAAAGCGAGTGAACGGAAAGATGGGTGCTCCGCTGGGCTGGATCAGGCAACATTGGGGCGAATTGGCCGTGGTTGTGGGGTTAATTCTGTTTCCCTACATCTTTGGCCTATTGAGTGGCACCTCGGTCAGCCAGGGCGCCACCAAATTCTGGCAAGGGCAGTTGATTGTCATGTTTATCATGGCGGTCTATGCGATGAGCTATGATTTGCTGCTGGGGTATACGGGTATCTTGTCCTTCGGTCATGCTGCGTTTTTTGGCGGTGGGGCGTATGCAATGGCGTTGTTTCTTACCCATGTTGCGCCCAAGGTCACGGATAGCTATCGTATCATGGTTGGCAGTATCAATATCGCAGATTTGCTGATGCTGCTGGCGGGTTTTCTGCTGGCGGTGCTTGTAGCGGTGTTGCTGGGCTTGTTGTTTAGCGCGGTCTCCTCGCGCGTCAAGGGCGCTTACTTTGCCATGATTACTCTGGCGATGGGGCAAGCAATTCACATTCTTTCTAAGGCGACCGACTTTGTCGACTGGACTGGCGCCGATGAAGGCTTACATGGTGTGCCGGTTCCAATTTGGCTCAATCCCACCCAGTTCCGGCTCCGTTTTTACTTTATAGCACTAGCGTTTATGCTAATCATGTATTTGATTACCCGCCGTATCGTCAATTCCCCAACAGGGCGGGTCTTCGTGGCGATTCGTGAGAACGAGAGCCGTGTACGCATGATCGGATACAATCCCGCTGTGTACCGTTCGATTGCCTTTGTGACTGCTGCCGTCATTGCCGGTTTGGCTGGTGGATTGTATGCACTGTGGACGATGAGCGCAACCCCCTCTATGACCTCCTCTGCGTTGACCATCAACGCGTTGATTATGGGAATTCTTGGTGGGATTGGTACGCTTATCGGTCCCATGCTGGGGGCGGTGTTGCGGGAGTTCCTGGGACACTTTTTCTATCAATGGTTCGGTGCGCGTTGGCCCCTCGTCTTTGGCGTACTCTTCATCTTGTTGGTGCTTTTCCTGCCGTATGGTATCGTTGGAACCTGGCGCCTGCGACGGCTTGAACTGCGCCAGGGCTGGCAGCGCTTTTTACGTCTGTTCAAGCCTGAAAAGGAGTAGGGATCGCTCGAAGCGAATTGTTGCTGGAGTGTGGGCACACGGTGTGAGTTTTTGCCATGTGCCCTTTTCTTTTTATCAGCCGCTGGTATAGTCGGTTGTCATGGATTACCGATTTGCTGTTGAGCGACCGGATTATTCTCATCTTGCTAGCGGGCATGTGTTTTATAATCTGCCTGGGTATCCGGCATTCCCTGTGCGGCTTGCGAGCGAGATTTTCCAACGTTGCCTGGATTGGCGCCGACGAGCGGGAGAGACGGCGCCATGCACGTTGTTTGACCCCTGTTGTGGTGCGGCTTATGGTTTGGGCGTCGTCGCCTTTCTGCACCGGGATGCCTTGCGCGAGGTGATTGGCGCTGACGTGGATGTTGCGGCAGTGGAATGTGCCCGGCGCAATCTCTCGTTGTTGACGCTTGAAGGCCTGGAGTGGCGCCGCGTGGAACTGGAGACACTCTTGGCGCGCTTTGGGAAAGCTTCGCACCAAGAAGCCCTGCATAGCGCCGCTTTGCTCCAGAAGCAGCTGCTCGCACAGCCCGCCTCGATGCCGCTTGTTGCGTGGGCTTTCCAGGCGGATGCGACCCACGGTGAGGTATTATCCGAGAATCTGGGGGAACGTACTGTGGATGTGGTCTTTTCAGATGTTCCCTACGGGCAGCGCTCGCATTGGAAGGGCGACGTCTCATCCACCCCGCTGGTCGCTATGCTCGAAGCTCTGCTTGCTGTTCTCGCTCCCGCTGGCCTGGTAGCCATCGCTGCCGATAAGAGTGTCAAACCCGCTCATCCCGGTTACCGCAGGCTGGAGCAATTTCAGGTGGGGAAACGCCGGATTGCTATCTTTCAAGCACTCTAGGCGCCATTGCACTGTACCATTGCACCCTTTGCTATACGCTACCCATCGTCTCAGCGTTCTTTTTCCCTGTGGCATTGTACTCAGGTACAGGCCATAATTTGTTCATCCGCCTGATGACAGAAAAGCGAAGCCGGGTTACAATCAGGGTAGTTTGGAACGGGGAGACGTCTATGGCTAATCTAAATCGTCGGGTAAACCTGCGAGTATCTCATAAACTGGCGTTGGTGTACAGCCTGGTCGGGCTGCTCACCTTATTGATAGCTCTTTGGCGCCCCTGGGTTGCGGTATTGTTCTGTCTAATGCTAAGTGTGGCGCTGGGTTGGCTCGGGTCTCGGCGTCTGCGGCGCGCTCTTGAAATCACCGAAGCCTGGTTGCGGGGGCATCTGGGGCTGCGCATTGCTGATTCCGTATCCGATGACTTTGGCTTGCTCACTGCGCAGTTGGATGTGCTGGCGGCACATCTCAAAGAAGACGAGGAAGACCTGGAAGTGCTGCGTGAGCACAATGCACGCTTGACGGATCAAGTGCGCGCGCTAGCAGTGGTCGAGGAGCGGAATCGGCTGGCGCGTGAATTGCACGATAGCGTTAAGCAGCATTTGTTCAGTTTGACGATGACGGCGAGCGCCATTCGCGCTCGTTGTGGCAGCGTGCGGGCACTACCAGGAGATCTGGCGGAGATGCTCGATGAGATTGAGCGTGCTGCCCAGGCAGCGCAGCGGGAAACGACGCGCTTGATCGAGGACTTGCGCCCGGGCTCTGTCGGTGAGTTGGGGTTGATCCGTGCCCTGAATGATTTCAGCCTGTTGTTTGGCGCACAGGAGCACCTGTTGATTTACCTCGATGTGGAGGGATCGGATCAAGGCCTGCCATCGCTGGTAGCGGAAGCGCTCTACCGAGTTGTGCAGGAGTCGCTGCACAATGTGGTTCGCCACGCGCGCGCCACCCGGGTAGATATCATCTTGCATTGCTTGCCCGCTTCAGTTTCGCTGCGGATAACCGATAATGGTGTTGGCTTTGATATGAGCACTCCCCACACGGGTTTGGGTTTTGCCAGCATGACTGAGCGTCTGATGAGTGTGGGCGGGCGGTTGATTGTTGAGAGTGATTTGGGGCGTGGTACTACCGTCAGTGCTGAAGTGAATCTGCCGGATCGGCGCAACGCGTTGGTGGCGGGTATCGGGGCGCCACAATATCATCCCGATGTCAGCCCTGAGAATTGGGCGTGGTTGGGGCAGCGGCTTGTCATTCCGGTAGGGCAAATCTGGCCCTGGCTTCCCGCTGACCAGCGCAATCTGCGGCGTCCTTTGGCCGATCCTATTGATGGCCCGTTTGTCGCTCACAAGACTCGCAAGCTTTTGGGGTTGCGTCAGTCCTGGAAGTTGCGAGCTGCGGGTTCTGGTATTGCCCTGGTCGAAATCTATAACACCGCTAACGGCTATGGGTGGGAGTTAGAAGGGGCTTTGTGGGAGTTGCGGCGGGTGCGTGGGCAGCAAGGTCGGGCGATTTTGATGTTCAAGCGCCAGGTTGTGGCTGCTCTACAGTATCAGGGACGGCAGATACGAACCTGGACTGAGATCCATTTCGATGAACATGGCTATAGCCTTGTTCCGGGGCGGGACAATCTGGACACCTTGGTGCTCTATGATGAGGGGGGGAGCACTATGGCGGATTTGAAGTGGTCCGGTCAGAACCTTTCCGTTGTGGTGCAACAGGCGATCCCGTTGCCTCTGCTCGCCGTGATTGTGGCGCGGGCTTTGGATGAGCGTTTGGCATTGGCATCTTTGGAGGCTGATCGGTATTCCCAATCTGCACCTGTCAGACCTTGACTGTGGGGGAAAGTGGGATTATCTTGGTTTTGAGAGTTCCGGCATTGTGTGAGGTTCTGCGTTTCGGGTATCGTGTTATTCATTGTCGAAGAAAGGAGCGGTATGAGAACAATTGTCGGTTTCATTTACACCCTCAAGCCTTATGAGCGAGGCATTCAGGAATTTCTAGGGAAGTATACGCGCTTTGTGTTGCCTGGCTTTGGCTTCCAGATCCCGATTCTTCAAATGATCCGGATCCGGGATATCCGCGAGCACACGATGGATATCCCCCCACAGCCCGTTATCACCAAAGACAACGTCGAGATTCGGGTGGACGGGGTAATGTGGGTGCGCCCCAAGGCGGATGAGGAATCCATCAAACGTACGTTCTACAACATTGATAACTGGAAGCGCGCGGTGATTCAGCTCGCCATGACCAACCTGCGTCAGGAGTTCGGCGATTTGACACTCGATGAAAGTCTGGTGGCACGGGAAAAGATCGCGAATAATTTGCAAACGGTGCTCAATAAATTCGCCGATGATTGGGGCTTGATCGTCAGCAAGGTGGAGATCATGTTGATTGATCCGCCGGAAGACATCAAAATCGCCATGCATAAGCAGAAGACAGCAGAGCAGGAACGGCGTTCCATGCGCCTGTTGGCAACCGGTGAGTTCGAGGCTGCGGAGCAGCAGAAGCTTGCGACGATCCAGCGCGCTGAAGGTGACCGTGAGGCGGCAATTCGTAAGGCCGAGGGTGAACGCGAAGCCTCTATCAAGATTGCTGAAGGTCGCGCCGAAGCGATTCGCCTGGTCAATGAGGCGGCGGAGAAATACTTCCAGGGCAATGCACAGGTGTTGCGTCAACTGGAGATGACGGAGACCGCGTTGCGGGATAATGCCAAGGTCGTCGTCACGCAAGAGGGCATCAGCCCGATTCTGTTGTTGGGCGAACTGCCTTTGAATGTGAAAGCGCAGCGGTAACCTGCGCCGGGGCAACCTGGGCCGCCGGGGCAACTTGCCGCCGCAGCTCTGTATAAAGGGTGTATTGGGCGCCGCCGTACGCTGTACTCAGTGCTCCGGCATCCGCGCCCAATACATTAACTCTCCCCCATCTGTTTATGGGGTGTGTTTGGGAGGCATCTATGGCTGAAATGGGTGGTCCTGTGTATGACTATGGAAATGAGGGGCAAGAACCACGCCGACGCGAGGGGCGGGGCCTTGGGGGTTTTGTGATTGGCTTGTTGTTGGGCTTGGGGGCAGGGTTCTGGGCTGGACGGGGTGCTGGTACTCCAGCCCTGGATATGGGTGCTCTCTCACAGGAAATACCATGGGCATTAGCTGCGTTGATTCCTCTTGTGATTCTGGTGATGGTGGCAGTACGCTTCCGCGAGCGGACTGTGGGTGAGTTATCTGACCAGGCGCGCAGCGTGAAATTCGTGTTGATAGGTCTGATTTTCACGGTCGGGGTCATTCTGGCTGTGTTTGCGATGCAGGCAAGGTGAACAGGAGATGACGGGATCCTCCAGAGCGGCATCCGCGACGGCTTCGCCTTCGCTGCCAGAAACCCCAGGTGATCGGGAACCTATCACCGTTTTCATTGTAGATGATCACGATGTGGTGCGCAAGGGATTGCGCTTTTACCTGAACGCTCAGCCCGATATTGTCATTTCTGGCGAAGCCGGTGATACGCTCAGCGCCATCAACGGTGTGGCACAGCAGGTGCCCGATGTGGTTTTGATGGACCTGGTGTTACCATTGCAGCCGGGACGCGAGCCTTCGGAGCAAGGTGGCGTGCAGGCAACGCGTCGCATCCGCGAGGTTAGCCCCCATACCCAGGTGGTGGTGCTCACCAGTTATGTGCAGGACGAGCTAATTTTTGCCGCTATCAAGGCGGGGGCGCTATCCTATCTACTTAAGGACGCGGATGCAGCGGCGGTCTTGCGTGCTATCCGTGCTGCGGCAGGGGGTGAGGCTACCCTACATCCTCGCATTGCTCGCCGGTTGATGGCTGAAGTCTCTGCTCCTTCGCAGACGCGTGATCCGGCAGCCGATCTCACGCCACGTGAATTGGAAGTGCTGCAATTGATCGCACAGGGCAAGTCCAACGCCGAGATTGCGGCGACACTGGTGGTGACCGAGCGTACGGTCAAGGCGCATGTCAGCAACCTGCTGGGCAAATTGCATCTCTCGGATCGAACTCAGGCAGCGATCTACGCCTGGCGTGAGGGATTGATTGACGAAGGCTGACTCATGGGTAAATAGATCGTTACTGTGGTACCGGCATTGACCTTGCTCTCGATGGTCGTCCAGCCCCCGTGGAGTTCCGCGATTTCTTTGACAATTGCCAGCCCCAATCCTGTTCCTGATTTCTGCATGACTTGCGGAATTCTACCCCGGAAGAACCGCTCAAATACAAAAGGCAGCTCGTCCTCTGGAATGCCGATGCCTGTGTCTCGAATTTCCACTGTGGCCCACGCACGTTGTTCAATTTCAGCGGTGTTGATAGAAACGGTGATTTCTCCATCGCCCGGTGTGTATTGGATGCCATTCTCCACGAGGTTATTGAGCACTTCCACCAGTTGTTTGGGGTCTGCCATCACCTGGATGGTTTGTGTGGCGGGCAGCAAGCGCAATCGTACCCCGGATTGACGCGCCATGACCTGGTGATTGCCTATGATGAGCTCTGCTAAATCCTGTAGGCGTGTGGCTTCGAGGCGGAGCTCCACCCGCCCGGCGTCTATATGCGCCAGCTGGAGAATCTTCTCGACCAAATGTGCCAGGTGCTCCACGCTTTGTGCTAACATCTCCATATAGAGAGAGGCTTTTTGCGGTTGCCTGGTGATGAGCTCCGTGTAAAGTTTGATGGTGGTGATCGGGGTGCGGAGCTCATGTGAGACATTGGCGACGAAACTGGATTTCATACGTTCCAAAGCCTTGAGCTGGCTGATATCGTGGATGGTGATGACCACAGAAGGTCGTTGTGGCTTAGGCTCAGAAATAGGGGCTGCAGTGAGCTGCAAATCTATCCCCGGAAGCGCCAGAAGCGTATGGGGGTGGTCGTTGGGATGCTCCGACAGTTCCTGGATACTTTCCCGCAGCTTGTTCGCGTCATCCGGGGCAAGTGTGCGGCTAAGCCAATCCTGTGCTATCGGGTTAGCCTGAAGGATTTTCCCCTGCATATCTGCCACAATGATTCCGTCGGAGGTGCTGTTCAGGATCGCATCGAGCCGTGCCAGCTGCGCCTGAATTTGTGCTGTGCGCTCCTGAACGCGCCGCTCAAGTTCACTGGCGTAATCCTGCAACTCCCGGTAAAGGCGGGCGTTTTCGATGGCGCTGGCAGCATGGTGTGCAAAGAGCGCTAACCGGCGCGCATCATCGGGTCCGAATCTTCCAGGCTGTCCGGCATCCACGTTAAGGAACCCCAGGATTTTGTCTCCCATGCGGATGGGTGCACCTACATAGGAGCACAACCACCGGCGTTCGGCGCTTTCTGGCACAATCCACAGGGGGTCCTCATAGGTGTTGGGGATGACTAAAGGCTGCCCGGTCTTAATCATTCGCCGGAGGGTGCCGGTCTCGGCAATGAGCATGGGGCTCTGTGCTCTGGCGGAGGAGGAGCGGGGGTTCTCATATCCCCGAAAACGCACCGCGCGTGCATAGTCTCCATCAATTAACATCACATTACAAGCATCTCCGGTGACGATACGCTCAACCTGTTCCAGAATGCGGTCCAGCACTTCGTTGAGATCCAGCGTCGCTGTGACTGCTGCTGCCGCCTGTGCCAGCGCTTCGGCTAATTCGCGTTGCTCGCGTTCGGCTTCAAAGAGCTGGCTGTTCGCCACGGCGATAGCGGCTTGTGCGGCAAAGGCTTCTGCCAGGCGCGCGTGTTCCTGAGTGTAGAAACCTGGGTCATGCTTGTCGAGTGCAATCATGCCAATCGGCTCGTTGCCAATGAGGAGGGGAGCACCCAACCAGGAATGAATGTTGGCTTTAACATGGGGAGTATTTAAGAACTCGTTATAAACGGCGGGTGCATCCTGGACGATATACGTGGACCGCCGGCGCATGACCTCGCAGTTGGGGTTGTTATTCGCTGTCAGGTCAAAGGTCACCCCCAAGAGTTCTTCTAGATTGGGGAAACCATGCCCGCCAATGATTTCCAGCCGCTGGTCCCCCAGCCGTTGGTCCCCCAGCCGTTGGTCCCCCAGCCGTTGTCCTTTGAGTAGCTGCACCGAGGCGCTATCATAGGGGACCACTTTGCGCAGTTGGATCAGAATCTGTTCGATCACGCGGCTACGATCAACGGTGGTGATCATTGAGAGGGCGGCCGTGCGCAGGGTCTCCGCCTCTTGCCGGCGTTGTTGCTCCGCGGAAAAGAGCCGGGCATTTTCCACCGTGACCCCCACCTGGTCGGCAAGCACTTCCAGAATAAACAGATCATCTTCCCCAAAAGCGTTGAATGAGGCGCTCTGGACATCCAGAACACCGATGGTCTGTCCTTTGATTTTTACCGGCACGGCAATTTCGGAGCGGGTTTCGGTCAATTCTCGCAGCTGCCAGTAGCGGGGGTCCCGCGTGACATCGTTCACCAGCAGCGGTTGTCCGTGCGCTGCAACCCACCCACAGATTCCCTGGACGCCGATTTCCAATTCGATGGTGCGTGAGGCTTCCATTTGGAATCCAGATTTTGCCTTTAGACTCAGTTTAGTTCTGGCGTCATCTACTAACAGGATCACCACGTAGGCGTATTTGAAGGTCAGGCGGATGAGCTCGACGATTTGCTTCAGCAGCGGCTCTGGCTCCAGCAGTGAACTGACCTGTTGGCTCACCTGCCACACCAGCAGCAGTTGTTTGGCGCGGCGTTCCAGGTCTTCCTGTACCCGGGTGCGTTCTTTGATCTCCAATTGAGCACGCTGAAACAACCTGGCATTCTGAATGGCAATTGCGGCTTGATCGGCTAATGCCTTCAGGTATTCCAGGTCAACGTTTCTGAAGGCGCCTACTTGTGGGCTTTGCAGGTCGAGGTGTGCCAGAACGGTGGTTCCGTGAATAATAGGCAGGACGAGCTCGGCGCGGGTGGAGGGCACGAATTCCCAGTAACGAGGATCTTCGCGCACATCGTCCACAACGACGATGCACTGGTTCTCGTAGGCGTAGCCAATCAGACCTTTGCCCAGGACCAACGGCGTTTTCTGTGCAAAGGCGACCTCTTCTGGAGTGAACCCCAGAAGCTGGCTGATGTATTGTACGCCTTCGGCCTTGTTTACGACGAGGACCGCGCCGTGCGTGGCGCTAGTGATCAGCATGGCTTCTCTTGCCATCAGTTCAAAGATCGTATCAATTTCGAACGTGGCATTGATTGTGCGGCCCAGTCTGTACAGCGAGATGAGGCGGGCATGTTGAGCTTCCAGGTCCTGTTGCGCCTGTTGCACCTCGGCGGTGGGGCTGGCGCGCCGGTCGCTAGCAGCGGTTTGCTGCTGACGACTTTGAGAATCATATCCGGAGAGCATTTCGGATAGCAGAATAGACATCTCCGGGGCTACCTTCTGTAGCGGCAGGTCTGGGGCTTTCTGTGCCAGCTGCTGGAGCGTGGCCTCGTGGAGCGTGGCGATATCTTGGAGCGCGTCGCCTGCTGCTGCCATGGTCTGCCCGAGCTCGGCGGCGGTTTTTGGGGCGCAGCGCTGTGTCTTTTCGGTGTAGCATTGCACCAGCTGCTTCCATAGATCCGATTGCATCAATGTCATATCAGCCTCTTTCCCGCCCCAGCATGGGTAACTTGTATGCTGTTATTATAGCCTGAATTGTGATCAACTAAAAGTGTGGGAGGAATAGGGGCGTATTTCATGCCGGGGGCGACAATTTCAGGCACCTCTACGAAGGCTCCCGTAGGGGGGCAGAAAAAAGGTGATTTTTCGCGGCGGGGTTTTGCCCCGCCGCGAAAAATCACCTGGAGAGAAGGTGTGTGCCAAATAGTTTGAGTGGGCAGGGTGTATTTACGATTTGGGGCGCTCACCCAATGTCAGACGTAGTTCTTGCTCGGCGCCATCGCGCAGCACGGTGAGTGTGATGCTCTGCCCGGGACGGGTTTGAGCGCTTAACGCGGAGATGAGATCCTCAAAACTGCGGACAGGGGTTGCGTCGAGCGCGATGATGACATCCCCGCCCACGCTTGTCTGCGCCCCATTGAGTGTCACCTGGCGGGTGCTCTCGCGCACCCCGCCTTGTTCCGCCGGGCTGCTGGCGATGACCTCTATCACCAGGGCGCCGCGTTGATTTGCCGGCAGATCCATGGCTTCCGCCATATCTGCAGTAAGGGTCGTGCCGCTGATACCAATCCATGGATGGGCGTAGGCGCCGGTTTCGATGAGCACCGGAACCACCCGCTCTACAATGGCGGCAGGGATGGCAAAGCCAATGCCCACGGACGCCTGGACTGGGGAAATGATGGCCGTTGTCACGCCGATGACTTCGCCCTGTTCATTGACCAATACCCCGCCTGAGTTACCTGGATTGATCGGCGCGTCGGTCTGGATGATGTCGGGAATACTATAGCGGCTGCCCAGCGTCTCTCCGACTGTTAGCGAACGTCCAATGGCGCTGATAAAGCCAACGGTCATGGTGTTTTCCAATCCGAAGGGATTGCCAATAGCGACGGAGAGTTGCCCTACGGCAGGCTCTATTTGCGCCAGGCGCACGGGGCGTAGGGAAGCTACGCCATCCACTTTGAGCACTGCCAGGTCGCTATCTGGGTCGGAACCTACTAAGGTTGCCTCAGCGGTTGTATCATCGGCGAAGCGTACCACGATGCGCGTGGCGTTCTCGATGACATGGTAGTTGGTGACGATGTGGCCCTGACTATCCCAGACAAAGCCAGAACCCGCGCCCTGTTCGTAGGGTAGGGTGGAATCCTCGGAAAAGGGCAGCACTGCTTCACCGCTTTGTTGGATGACTTGAACACTCACCACCGAAGGATTCACATTGGTATAGATGGTTTCCAGCGCTGTTTGCAATGCCGAGAGTATGCCCGCCTGATCGGGTAACGTGGTCACCTCGTTTTCTGTGGCAGGCACATTCTCTGGCGTCTGTGCGGTCATCAACGATAGTAGATTGCATCCGGTAAGCACCAGGATGGCTGTCACACTCAGTATACCCATTAATAAGCGTTTGCTGTGCATCGAATGTCCTCCATTTGCTGTTTGGGGAAGCACTATGACACACTATGCCCCAAAACAGCGTGATATCTTTTTTGCTGGTGATTACACCGACATGCCAAATAGGCATTGTGGTCACTGACTACCCAATCACCATAATGGCATTATAGCCTGTTTGGGGTGTGAAATCTTTATGGGGAACTAGAGATTGGCTTAAGGGAAGTTTAAGAATTTTGTCTGAGCGTTTTTGACGGCGTTGCGGGCTGGCGGTCGGATCTTTACCGCGCTATCATTTCAGAGGGGGAGCAGGATGCGAAAGCAGCTTCCATTGCCGGGCATGCTTTCGACCTCGATACGTCCGTTGTGGGCGGTGATGAGGTCGCGGGCAATGGTCAGGCCCAGTCCCATGCCCTGGGGGAAACGGCGACTGGTTGGGCCGCGGTAGAAAGGCTCAAAGATACGCAATTGTTCTTCAGATGCGATACCGGGTCCGGAGTCTTGAACCGCGATTTGCAGCGTATCCGCGCTGACTACGGCGCTGATAGTGATGGTTCCGCCCGGCGGGGTGTATTTGATAGCATTACTGACGATGTTGCCGAGCGCCTGTGCCAGGCGGTCGGGGTCAATAGCAAGCGTGGGGAGGTTGGGCGCCAGCAAGACCTCCCAGCGTAAGTCCTTGCCTAGCGCTGCTTCGCGCCACGGGCTGAGCGTTTGATTGAGCCACAAACTGATTGCCGTGGGACTGCGATCTAATTCCAGAGGGCCAAGGGCTTGCCCATAGAGCTGCGTTAGATCGTCCAGCAGGTGCCGCATGCGGGTGACCTCTGCCTCCATGCCATTCAGAAGTTCTTCGCGAAGCGTCGTGTCCTCGGTGGCACCGGCGGCGAGCGCCTGAATCGCGGAGCGCAGAGCGCCCAGAGGCCTCCCGATTTCGTGAACGAGGTTTGCTAGCAACCGCAGACGTGCCTTCTCCAGGCTCTGGAGTTGTGTGCTGAGGGCATTGAAAGCTCGGACAAGCAACCGGTATTCGCTGGGACCTTGTTCGGCGAGTTGCTCCAGGCGTTGCCCTTGTGTCATGCGGACGATGGCTTCGGTGCTGCGCGTGATGGGGCGCTCTAAATCGAAAGCGAGGTACAGTCCCACTGCCAATCCGATGAGCAGGCCTACGGCAAGGACCGAGAAGATGAGTGTGCGCGCCCGCGGGAAGCGCTCATAAAGGCTGGAGAGCGGATCGGTGAGACGGATGACGCCGATGACGCGGTTGCTCAGGATGACCGGAACCAGAATATCCGCGGCGCCCGTGCCTCGCTGTTCCCCATAATCAATTCGCAGAATAGCGCCCGTGCGGAGCACCTCTGCAAAGCCAGGGACGGTGATGGCTCGCCCAATATTGGGCTGTTCTTCGGGGTTAGTTGTGGCCAGCAATAATCCATCGGCGGTGATCAGGGTCATTTGTGCCGAGATATATGGGTCTACTCGCGTGGCAAATTCCTGGGCCTGGAAGGGATCGGTCCAGATGAGTGGATAATTATCGGCGAGCTCCGCAACCAGTAATGCCTGGCGCTCCAACTCGTTTGCCAGACCAGCCAACAATACCTGGGTTTCAAGCAGGTATGTCAACACCACACCGATGATGGGCAGTACTACCAGTAGAGGTAGTATGTGGCTGAGAATCAAGCGGGTACGCAATTTGTGCATTATGCTACCAGTTTATAGCCCACGCCACGCACGGTGAGGATGCGTTGCGGCACATGGGGGTCTTCTTCTAACTTTTCACGCAGCCAGCGGATATGGACATAGACCACTTGGGGTTCGCCGACATATTCCGCACCCCAGACGCGAGCGAGCAACTCATCCACCGATAACACGCGCCCGGCTTCCTGGGCAAGCGCTGCCAGCAAGTCGAATTCGCGTGGCGCCAGCTCTATAGGTTCCCCGTGCAGGGTCACATGGTGCGCCGCGACGTCAATGACCAGGTCTCCGATGACCAGGGGGGGCATGGTAGCCGTCGGCGCCGCTAGCGGCGCCGACGCAACACGACGGAGAACGACCTTGATACGCGCCAGCAAGACGTCAATATCGAAGGGTTTGGTGATGTAATCATCAGCGCCTAATTCCAGGCCCAGCACTTCATCGAGCTGGCGCCGGCGTGCAGTGACAAAGATGACGGGCGCTGTTGTCTGTGCACGCAAAGCCCGTAAGCCATCCATGCCATCCATGCCCGGCAGGCCAATATCGAGAAGGATCAGGTCCGGCGGCTCGAGGCGCGCTACCGCCAGACCATCTTCGGCTGTTACGGCAGTGGATACAGCGTAGCCAGCCTTTTCCAGATTAAAAGCCAGACTACGCCTTAACAGGGCATCATCATCTACGATCAGGATTCGTTTCGACATAGGTTTGCCTGTGCCGGTTTTCCAGAAATCGTCTTCTCCGCTTAGCGCAATTTGGCAAGCAGGCTATCAACCTGCGCAGAGCCGAGCTTTCCCAGGGGGCGTTTTACCAATGGTGTGCTATCCTTGAGCACCGGGTCCAGCATTTCAAAGGTGGGTCCGGGGACGGCACGGTAGAAAATGCCGATGGGGATGTGCTCGCCCCATTCTTGCGCGCGTTCCCAGGCGGCAGTGCGGTTATTAGGATCGTAGCCCGCCTCGTCCTCTAGTTTGTAGACCCGCTCCGCATAATACTCGTAGGCGCGCGGCTTATTGAAAGAGACGCATGGCTGAAGGATATCCACCAATGCATAGCCTGGATGCTCCAGCGCTTCGCCGATTAGCCAGATGAGATGTTTGAGCTCTCCGGGATAGCCGCGGGCCACGAATGTTGCGCCGTGCGTGATGGCCAGCGCAAGGGGTTGGGCTGGCTCCTCGGCAGAGCCATACGGCGAGGTGGATGTTTTCCAGCCTTTTTCGCTGGTTGGGGAGAATTGCCCCTTCGTTAATCCGTAGATTTTGTTGTTTTGCACAATCTCGGTCACGCCCGGATTACGGCGAACGGCGTGAACAAAATGCCCGAGTCCCTCACCATAGCCATCACCGTCGCCGTGGACGACTATCACACGCATGCCGTGATTGGCCAGTTTGGCGCCCTGCGCCGCGGGCCAAGGGCGTCCGTGGAGGGTGTGCATGCCATTGACACGCATGTACTGCGGCAATTTGCTGCCACAACCAATTCCCGTGACTATCATTAGCTCATGCGGGGCTATATTGTGTTCTACCAATGCGCGGATGAGCGCAGTGAGGATACCGTAATCCCCACAGCCAGGACACCAGGTCGGTTTTTCGTCAATTCTGTAATCGTCACGCGTTACCATGGTTATGCCTCCTGCAATCCCGCGAGGATGAATTCGGGTCTGAAAGGTCGTCCATCGAAGCGCCGAACGTGGCCATCCACGCTAAGCCCTGTTCGCGCGCGGATGAGAATTTCCAGTTGCCCGGTATAGTTTCCCTCGACGACGATTGTCTTATGAGCTTTGCGCAATTCGGCTTCTGCTGTGGGTGGGAAAGGCTCCAATCCGCTGAAGTGTAGCAAATTGGCCGCGCCAGCTTCCTGCGCATTGAGGCGGTCTACTGCTTCGCGTGCTGGGCCATAGGTTGAGCCCCAACAGACGAGTGTCAAAGCGGCTCCTTCAGGTCCATACCATGTGGGTGGCGGAACATCTTGTGCCATTGGGCGTGCTTTCCGCATGCGTTTGCTCTGCTGCGCGATGCGATTCTGCGCGTCTTCCTCGATGCGTGGATATTCATCATGCTCATTGCTTTCTGTAACCCAAATGGCGTTGGGATGCCCCGGTAGTGCTCGCGGCGAGATACCGCTTTCGGTAATCTGGTAGCGTTTATATCGTTCGGTCAAAGCATCAAGGTCGGCGT
The DNA here is from genome assembly GCA_016931315.1 of Anaerolineae bacterium. Taxonomy (GTDB): domain Bacteria; phylum Chloroflexota; class Anaerolineae; order B4-G1; family SLSP01; genus JAAZNO01. The sequence goes on along the minus strand of JAFGFB010000302.1, from coordinate 8,716 downwards.
CGGTGAGTAGCGCGCCACGATCAATCTCTACTGCATCGAAGTCCAAGCCACTGGCTTCGAGCGAGCGGAAAGCATCCGCCAGGAATTGGTCGCTCAAGACCATCACGGGGGTTTGATAGCGTTCTGCAACGTTGAAGGCATACCAGCCCAGGTGAAAGGCTTCTTCCAGGGTTCCAGGCGCCAAAACCATGCGGGGGAATTCATCTTGCGAGGCATGGAGCATGAAGAGCAGGTCTGCCTGTTCGGTGCGGGTGGGTAGCCCGGTGGCAGGTCCAGGGCGCTGTGCGTTGTAGATGACCACAGGGGTCTCACTGATACCCGCGAAGCCTGTTCCCTCTACCATCAAGGCATAGCCGCCCCCGGAGGTGGGAACCAACGCACGTGCGCCCATAATGGCTGCCCCAATGGCCATGTTGATTGCGGAAATCTCATCCTCAACGTGTTTGGCGACTGCCCCGTATTTTGCCCCGTTTTGGGCGAACCAGACCAGCACCGGCGAACCTGGCGTCATTGGATAACCGGAAACGAAGCGGCATCCACCTGCCAGGGCGCCCATCGAGAAAGCCTGTGTGCCATTGAGCAGAATGCGCTGAGGTGCATTGGGGACGGCATGCAGACGGAAGGGGAAATCGGCTTTGTAAGCTTCTGCAATTTCTGCGCCTTTGTGGATCACGTTCAGGTTGCTGGTGATCACATCCTCGCCCTTTTTCGCGAAGTTGTCGCGGATGATGCTTTCAACATAGCTGAGATCGAATTCCAGAAGTCCGGCAGCAATACCAAGCGCCAGGGTGTTGCGCATCAGTTCCAAGCCACCGATTTCGCGCGCGAGCTGTGAGAGCGCTACCGGGATGGCAAGCACATCCTCGCGTCTAAGCGCCTCGGACAGGGGGTCCTTGCTATCGTAGACCACTGCACCGCCGGGAACAAGGTCGGCGATGTGGCGCCGCACGCTTTCCATATCCAGCGCCAACAGGATGTGCACGGGGTCTGCAATTGAGAAGAGCGGGTCACAGGCTGCGCGTAGGGTGAAGAAATTGTGTCCACCTCGAATGCGCGAATAAAAATCTGGCACGCCAAAGACGTGTAGCCCCCCACGCACCAATGCTTTGGCAAAGCCTGCGCCACTGGATTCCAATCCCATGCCTGCTTCGCCCCCAATGCGAATGGTGATATCGTTTTCGATCATGTAGCCCTCCTGTAAAAATGACTAATTCGACTTTGGGATGTTGTATCTTGTGGCTCCTACGCTTGTCATCTGTTACTGCCCTATGACTGTATGCTGCCCAACGCTGATTAGCCCTCGTCCCAGGCCCAGAACCCGCCGAGTACGACGTGGAGATTTTGCCAGCCCTGGCGCTGCAGCCAACTTGCGGCGATGGTGGCGCGTGTGCCTGAGCCGCAGAAGATGTAGACGGGGATATCCCGTGGCACCTCATTTTCGCGCCCCTGAAGTTGTCTGATGGGTATGAGATGTGCGCCCTCGATTCGCCCGGAAGCGAGCTCTTCGGTACTGCGGATATCGAGCAACCACGCTGGTTCGCCCTCGGTAAGGCGTCGTCGCAAGGCTTGCGCGGTGACCATTGGCAAAGTCTCGACGGGGCGCGCCCAGAAATTCCAACTGGTCATCCCGCCTGCCAGCAAGCCGTGCACGTTATCGTAACCCAGGCGTAGCAGTGTGCGCATGATGTCGCTTGGGGAATTTTCATCAGTAACCAGCAATAACGGGCGGTCGGTGGGCAGAAACCACCCGCCGAAAACTGCGAGCCGGTCGGCGTCGAGAAATTGAGCGTCGGGTATGTGCGCGGTGCTGTAGGCGAACTCGGAGCGTACATCCACCACCTGTGCCGTGAGGGCTTGCGCGGCGAAATCTGCTACGGAGAGCAGCGGCGGCAGTGGGATCCCGCCGAGTGCCGGCGCTCCTTCCAGATTGAGGCGTTCGATGGCGGTGAAATAGGGTGGTTTGGGCAGTTGTCGTATTATATCTTTGATAAAAGCCTCGCGCTCAGTGTTCTGGAGGCGCGGATTGAGGGTGCGTTCCAGTCCTATTGAGGTCCATGCCCGGTCGGCGATGGCGGAGCCACAGGGAGAGCCTGCGCCATGTCCTGGTCCAATCAGCACTCCATCTCCGAGGGGCAGCAGTTTGCCGAAAATCGCATCGTACAACTGCCCTGCCAGCTCTGGGGCACGGTTCATGCCGAGGAAGTCCACGCGACCCACTTCACCCGCAAAGAGCGCATCGCCGGTGAAGACAATCCATGGGGCGCCGCCAGCATCGCGGAGCAGATAGCTCATGCTACCCTCGGTGTGCCCGGGAGTTAGAAGGGCTTCCAACTTCAGGCTGCCTATCTGCCAGGTTTGACCTTCGGTGACGGCTTTGCCATAGTTGTAAGGCAGCTGCGCGTCGGCGTGCCAGATTTCAGCGTCCGTGCGCGCCGCCAGTTCCACTGATCCAACGGCGAAATCCTCGTGTCGGTGGGTTTCCAAAATCGCCGTGATACGCATTCCCGCGCCATGCGCCAGCTCCAGGTAGATCTCGCAGTCGCGGCGTGGGTCAATAACGATGGCGGTTGGGCCATCCCCCACAATATACGAATATTGCGCCAGTCCCGCCGATTCGATACGTTCCAAAAGCATAATCCTGCTCCTTGTGGATTGTAGATTTATCCCCCGTAGCCGTTGGGATGCGCTTTGTGCCAATCCCATGCGGTTTCGACAATTTGCCGGATATCGGGATATTGGGGTTCCCATCCCAACTCCGCGCGGATTGTGTCACTGGCGGCAATGAGGGTTGCCGGGTCACCCGCACGTCGTCCTACGACCTCCACCGGGATAGGATGGTTTGTGACCTCGCGGCAAGCCTGGATGACCTCCATCACGGAAAAACCAAGACCATTGCCCAGGTTATAGCGCCGGCTGCCCCTATCCAGCGCCCGCAGCGCCAGGATGTGCGCTTGCGCCAGGTCAATGACGTGGATGTAGTCGCGGATGCAGGTGCCATCGGGGGTGGGATAGTCATCGCCGAAGACCTTGATGCTCTCGCGTTGCCCCAACGCTACCTGCAAGACCAGGGGGATGAGGTGAGTCTCTGGGTGGTGGTCCTCGCCGCGTTCGGATGTGGCGCCGGCGGCATTAAAGTAGCGCAGGGCCGCATAACGCAAATCGTAGATGCGGTCAAGCCAGTGGAGATAGCGCTCGAGGATATGTTTGGATTCGCCATAGGGGCTACCGGGCACAATGCGCTCAGTCTCGGCAATGGGAATACGCAGCGGGTCATCGAAGAGGTTAGCCGTTGAGGAGAGAATGAAGCGTCGCGTGCCATAGGTGACCGCGTTCTGCAGCAGATTCAAGGCGTTGGTGACGTTATCGCCCAAATATTTGAAGGGGAGCGCCATGGATTCGCCCACGAGCGTTTTGGAGGCGAAGTGCATGATGGCTTCGGGACGGTGCGCCTTGAACACTGCCTCCACAGCATCGAAGTCTGCCAGTTCGCCCTGGATGAAAGCCGCCTCCGGTGGTACGGCGGCGCGATGTCCTTGCGAGAGATTGTCGAAGATGATGACATCCTCGCCTGCAGCAATCAATTGTTCGGCGACCACGCTGCCGATATAGCCGGCGCCGCCCGTGACCAGAATTTTCATGTTATGCTCCTATCGTTGTTGGGATTCTCTTCGCTATGAAATATGATACATGCGGCAGGGGAAAGCGTCAAATGCCTGTGGAATGGGGGGGCGGGAAGGTAATTTTACGCGGCATGGCTTTGCCACGCCGCGTAAAATCACCAAAGAAAGGCTTGTCTTGGGCGGCAATCAACGTTCGTTTCGAATTTCACCTGCCTCTGCTGCGGTCTCCTGCCTGAGAAAATCGAAAAGCGCTTCGATGGTGGTGAAGCCTTGACGGGCCCCAGTTCTCGGACACTCCAATGAGGCGCGCCAGAGGTGCTCCTCCCCATCGGTATTTTCCCATAGCCGTAGCAAATAAGACAGGTAACGTGGTTTAGGTTTTTCCTGGCGCATAGGCTTTCATCCACTGCTTCTAGTTTCTGAGCACGAGTGGTAAGAAGACACGCGATCCGCCGTCATCCAGAATTGTGCCCGTGGCAGTACCCCTGGCAATCGTCGTGCCGCTGCTGGGTGTATTCAGGGCGACGGTGAAAGACTCATTCGCCTCACTGATAGTGTCCCCGACAATCTGTACGGTGATGGTCTTGAGCGTCTCGCCTGCGGCGAAGCTGAGTGTGCCACTGGTGTGGGTGTAGTCGCTGCCAGATTGGGCCGTGCCGGGGCTGGTGACATACTTGACGGTGACCGCCTGCGCGCCTGGCTTGGAGAGCTCCACGATGAAGACCATTGGGCTGGTACTGCTATTGCCTTCCTCGATGGATGCATCCGTGATTGAGAAAGCCGGGGTATCGTCATTGGTGATGGTACCGGCGCCGGTAGCGTCGCCGATGGTGGCATTGATGGGATTGCTCAGCGCGACGCCGAAGGTTTCGTTGCCTTCTAGCAGGTTATCCCCAATGGTGTTGACGGTGATGGTGCGTGAGGTGATGCCGGGCGCAAAGCTCAATGTCCCCTGTGTCGCAGCGTAGTCCTCGCCAGTAAGCGCTGTGCCGTCTGCCGTAGCGTAGGCCACTGTTACCGTCTTGCCACTGGGACTGTTCAGGCTGACGGTAAAGACGGCTTGTGTACTGCTGCTGGTATCACCCTCAGTTACGGTGCGGTCATTGATGCTCAGCGAGGGCTGAGGGCTGCCATCGTTGAGCGTGCCAATGCCTTCGTTATCCGCGGTCAGCACATACTGCACTGCATACAATCGTACGCGGAAGGTCTCCGCAGTTTCGTTGACGGTATCGGTGAGCGTGGGCACGGAGATGGTCCTGCTGCTTTGCCCTGGAGCAAACGTCAGGGTGCCTGCCGTGTGGTTGTAATCTTGCCCGGCGATTGCGGTAATGTTGGTCGTGGAATACTGTACGGTTAAGGTGATGGGCGCGGGCGCGGAGAGTGTGACGGCAAAGTTGGCTGTGCTCCCCTCTGTGACCGCAACATCACTGATGGAGATATAGGCGGGGATGAGTTCGACCGCACCCCGATCGCAGCGCGCGATACCATCGGTGCCGCCGTCAATCGGGCGCGCCTGCCCGCGTTGGTCGGAAGGCTCGCAAGTGTCACCGCCGCTGCCGGGTGTCCCTGGATTACCCCAGTCCACGGTGAAACCCGAGGCGCTGGAGATGGGCGCATGGCTGGGCGTGGCGCCACCGTTGAGCGCTAGGGGCTGCAAGCCCGCGGCCCAGGTCAGGTAGTTTGTCATGATCCACTGACCGCCTACGGAATCCCCAGTGCTGCTGAATCCCTGGCACGCAGCTGTGCTGGTTGGCGTGGCCCTGGCGCGGTCACCGACGAGGTTATAGCCCTGCGAGGTGAATGTGCCGCTGCAATCGGCCACCCCGTAGCGGTAGGCGCCGTGGCTGATGTCAATATTTTCGGCGATGATCGAGTTCTTGCTGTTGAAAGTGGTGACGCCCGTATATAATCCACCACCGTCACCGCCATCGTTGTCAGAGTCTGCGATGTTTTCAGCGACCGTGACATTGTTGAGATTGACAATGCCCACCAGGTTCTGGATGCCACCACCGTTGCCCTTAGTCTGGTTTGCGGAAACGGTGACGTTGCGCAGGGTGCTCAAGCCGCTTAACACGAAGATTCCGCCGCCGCCGTTGGTCTCTGCACCAGCGGTGTTGCTGATGATGGCGCTGTTGCTGATTGCGAGGGTCCCTTCAGTGTAGATGCCTCCGCCGCTACCCGAGGCCGTCTGGTTCTCCTGGATGCTTACGCCATCCAGCGTGAGGGTTGTGCTACTATTGACCAGTATGCCTGCGCCGTTGGCGGAGGTCGTGTCCCCGCCCTTTACGGTCACTCCAGTTATGGTTACTATGGCGCTGTTGCGAATCTCGAAAACCCGGTCAGTGGTCGTGTTTTGAATAATCGTGGTGTTGGCGCCCGCGCCGTTGAGGGTGAGGGCATCGTTAATGTCCAGATCGCCCGCTGCGGCGGTTGCATCTGCGCCAGCGATGCTCAGTGAGTAGCTTCCTGCCGGCAGCACGATAGTGTTTGCACCGAGATTGGCGTTAGCTTGTTGTACCGCTGCCCGCAGGGTGCATTGATCGCCGCCGATAGAGGGACTCACATCACAGACGCCATCGCCGATGTTCGAATCGGTGAAGTCGCCGCCCTGGTTCACGGAAAAAGTGGTCGATCCGAGAATTTTCAGCGGTCCGTAACATGCCGAGAACTCGGAGGTGTTGCCGTCCGGGTCGGTAGCGGTGAGGGCAAGATAGTGCCCCTGCGTCGCCGCCGTGCTCACGCTCAGATCAATAGCAGCGTTGCCGTCGGCGCCGGTATTAACGGTTCCTTGCCCCAAATAAATGGTCCCTTCTCCGTGGTCGCTGTAATCGCAGACCGCGGAGCTATAGAAGCGCAGTGTGTAGGTCTTATTGGGCAGGCTGTTGAGCGTCCCTACGGCGCGCGTGGTGCTGCCCGTGATGCCTGCCAGGGTGATGATGGGGAAGTTTTGCAGGGCATTCGGCCCGCTATCGCCGTCACCCGTGTCATTGAGCGTCACGCCCTTCGGGCTGAGGTCAATGCCCAGCTCGGTGTTGCTGTGGATGCTGTTGCCGAGGATGGCATGTCGCGTCCCCTGCGCGATGAGGATGCCGGTGCCGTTGTGGGCAATCACATTGTCCTGGATGCTGCTCTGAGTCCCGCCCAAGACATGGATACCATACAGGTTACCCACTGGCGTCGTTCCATCCGCGCCGACGCCGATTTTGTTGTAACGGAGCGTCGCGCCGCTGCCTCCGGTGATACGCACACCCGCCGCGCCGTAGCTGCCTCCACCGGAGATGATGTTGCCATCTACGGCATTGGCGCCGCCGATAGTTGTGTTGGTCCCGTTTATCTGGATACTCGCTTCGTAGTTGGGTGCGGCGGCATTGCCGGTCGTATCCACGCCAAGATAGTTTCCACGGACCTGTGTGCTGCCGGCGTTGCTATCCACATGGATGCCGATGAGGTTGCTGAAAATGCGATTGCCTGTGGCTACAATGTTATTGTCACCCTCGACATAGACACCGGTCTGCGCATCGCGGATGGTGTAACCGGAAAGGGTATTGCTTCCGCCCCAAAGCGCTACGCCATACAGCCCGCCGGCAATCTGCGCCGCACCGGTATTGTTGAGCGTATTATTCGAACCATTGATGCTGATGCCGATTTGGAAAGATTGTATGTCATGGTTGACGGTGTTGTTGGTCAGGGTGTTGCTACTGCCGCCCACCGCAATCCCGGCGCTGTTGGGACCGTTGTAACCGACCGTGTTGTTCGTGATGGTGGAACTGCTGCCGGTAAGGTCAATACCGTCGCCGCCGTTGCGGGTGATCGTGTTGTTGTTAATGGTAAACTGACCCCCGTTCTGCGTGCTGATGCCATCACCGCCGTTGAAGCGAATGGTGTTATTCGTTATCTGCATGCCGCTGATATCGGTGATCTCAATACCATGAAGTCCATGCCCGAAATTAGCGCCCGATGCATTGGTACCGATATAATTGTATTCAATCTTGTGGGCGAGGTTTCTGGGGAGTGTGTACCGGATATAGAGACCCGAGCCTGATGTGGGAGCCCCGCCGATAACATTGTGCGTAATCTGGATCACGCCAACCGTGTCTATCCAAACGGCGGTGTTTTGGTTGGCCATTGCGGCTGTGGCGGTTGCATTGACTCCGATGTAGTTGCCACGAATGCTGGCAGTGACATTGTAAGCCTGGTTAATGACAATGCCCTGGGAGTTGGCGCTAATGATGTTGCGGCCCTCTTCGGTGTTGTTGCCAATCGTGGTTGCAGGCGCACCATCGGAAACATAGACCCCTGCGCAGCCGTTGCCCAGCGCCTGATCCCCCGTAGCATTGACGCCGATGCGGTTCTTCAGAATCAGTGTGCCACTGGTACTGGTTGATTGAACCGCCACCCCCTGGCATGTATTACCTGAGATCACGTTGGGGTCTCCTTCAAGATACCACACGGGGGGGTCAGTCTCGCCGACTTTGGTATTTGTGGCACCATTGATCTCAATGGCTTTGGTATTGGTGGCATTTGAGCCGGGAATCCCCCGCCCGATGAAATTTTCTGGACCGATGACGCTACCGCTGCCGCCGCTTACCACCACACCCGTGTCGTTGCCTGCGATGACCGTGCGCATAATGCGGTTGCCGCCGGCGGTAATCTGAACACCCGTTCCACTGTTTGTCGGACCAATCTGGCAGTCGGATATGATAGTGTTCGTTCCACTGCTAATCTTGATGACCGGGTTAGTTGAGCTTGTTGAGACGAAGTTTACCAACCTGAGGCCACTTAGCCCTACATCGCTGCCGCGAATGTTTATTCCCACGCCCGCAGGCAGCGAGCGTCCATCAAGCGTGAGTTTCTTGTCGATCTGTTCGTGGTCCAGGGTCACGGTCTCGGTGATATCGGGCAGCAGGTCCTCAAGCATGACAGTCCCCTCGACCGTGTATTCGATGAAGTCAAAGCCTGCGTGGGCGTTGGCTTCCTGAATTGCCGCGCGCAAGCTGCACACTTTTGCACCGCTGAGCAGTGTGGCTTCGCATTTGTCATCGCCGGGAGTGTTATCTGCCACATCCAGCGTGGTATTCACTGTATAGGTCGACATT
>JAFGFB010000301.1 GCA_016931315.1 Anaerolineae bacterium | reverse complement strand
CAATTACATTCTGACTGAGACGCTCATGCCAGATAGCGGCGAGGTCTCTTTGCTGACGATACAATCCTTCAAGGGGCTGGAAAGCCCTGTGGTCATCCTGGCGGGGTTGGAAACCGGCGTGTTACCCGATCCTGTGACCGTGGCTTATGTGGGAATGTCGCGCGCGCGTAATCACCTTGTCGTCCTGGCGCACGAAGACCTCTCCACTAACCTCAAAGCGCTGTTGTCCCAAACTTAGCAAAGCAAAGTACGCCGCAGAGTTCAAGTATGCACCCTAGATTCTTGCGGCCTAGTCTTTCTGAACACTGGTGGAGATCTCATCACACCCGAAAAACCGCCCTTTCTTGTGGACCGGTCATCTTTCAGAGAACAACCTGATGCGTCCAGAGACAAGTGATCTCGCGACGTTTGCAGTCAATTTTGTTATGATAGGTAGCTCTAGGTAGGTTTACATGACAGCATCCGACAGCGACAAACCGAAAATACGCTTGACCGAATTGCCAGCGCACATAAAGGATATTCCTGCTGTGTTTAGTGCCCGCAGTATTCAACTGGCTGCTATCATGCGGTCTCTGGAATCACTAAGTGTCGAAGCGAATATTGTCATACTTGCTTTCCCAGAGAAGTCCGAATTTCACAAGCGGAAAGTCGTGGAAGATCGCAGAACCATAGAGGAGACTTTTGGGGAATGGTTGGGACAGCCAATCAAGGTATTTGGCGAATGGGAAAACCGACCCGTCGAGGCGGTTGTAGCTGCTTCGGATCAAGTGCTGCAAGATCACGAGATACGCCAATCTGCGAGAAAACTCGCTCAACTGCAGGCTCAGATTCACCAAACAACTGATGATCTGAAAACGCTTGCGCCTCAATTGGATCAGAAGCGAGCTGTGTTAGCGCAACTAGAAATACAAACACGGAAAAAAGAGCGAGAGTTGGTTAGGCTCAACGGCGAATTGGAAACCATCAGAGTTGAGACCGCAAAAGCAGAGGTTAAAACCAGCCAAATACAGGCTGGATTACAAAGGTTGCTAGACACAAGTGCGGAACGCACTGAGCATAACACAGAACTAGAGAAAGCAATACGGCAACACACCGAAGTTGTGCTGGAACTACAGAAGCGCCATGAACACTTGCTGCAAGAGAATGAAAGAGCAATGCAACAGCGTGCAGAGCTACAGGCCCGACTTGAGGAGTTGCAAGATCGGATAGAGGTTTCAACACGGCGGCTGAACGAAGTCACCAGCAAATGGGCCTCACAAGAAGCAGAATTTCAGCACACTCAACAGGGAATCGAGACAGCAAAAGCAGTACTGCGCACTCTGCAACAAAAAACCTGCCGGCCACTATGGGAAGCCGCACTACGTGCAAATCTGGACGCAGCAACAATACCACTACACACAGATTGGGTATTATCAGCATTGGAGAGCGAAGCGCCCGATGTGACGTGCGCGTTTGAGTTGGAAATCGCTGCTCGCACGCATAAAACGACCATTCCGCAAGGCTGTGATGTTTCTCACGGGATTTCGCGCTTGTTTGCTGGTGTTATTCAAGCACGGCGTGCAGAACAGACAGGGCATTTTGACCTTGCTCTTGACCACCTGTGTGCCGGTTGGGAAGCCATTCTGGGTCCGGAGACCCAAAAGCCACCTGTTACCGAAGGGACATCAGTGCCTGAAGTCCAGGAGCAACAAATCTCGATTTCCGAAGTTGACGCAACGATAGATGCCCAAGCTAGATTTGACACAATTCCGGTGAGTCCTGCTGTGCGGAACACTACTCTCTATGTGAGCGGCGCCTGGTCTACTTTGACACTAACGTATAGAGACACCACAATCCTCATTGATCCTGGTGGCGACGATTACACCCTTCCCGTTGATCCGCCGGATATGGTGATCATTACTCATGCCCACTATGACCATACGCGACATCTGCCAGCTTTGCATGACAGATTCCCCGACCTCCCGATTATCATGACCCCAGAAACCAGCGAATTGCTGAGGCTATCACTCGCTGGTTGGAAATCAATCCATTGGAAAGGGAGAAAATTACCATTCAATACTCCGTTGTATGCTGGTGATTGGAAAATCGTATTTCGTCCTGCCGGGCACTTGCTAGGGGCAGCAATGGTAGAATTGGCGAACGACATCAGTATTCTGGTCACCGGCGATTTCTGTCTGCGCCCAGTGGGAGGCCTCTCTGGACCAGAAACAGCATTGTTCCAACAGCGCTATGATCTATTGCTGATGGAAGCAGTGCATGCGCATGACACGACGTTTCCAACCCAGTCTCTGCAACGCAACCGGCAAGATCGCCTGATTCAACAGCTCAACAATGCGATTGACGAGGGACACAGTCGCATTCTGATCCTTGCAGCAGCTTTGGGGGATGCCCAGGAGGTATACCAGGCATTGTGGGAGCATCAACACGCTACTGCTAGCACTAAACTCCGCGAATACAGGATTTACCTTAAGGGCTTGGCTCATGAAGTCGCACAATCCTATTTCCAAGCAAAAATATGGTCTGCACAGCCTCTCGGTGAACCTCAAGATTTCCCTGCGCAGTCTATCATCATATCCCGGGAGGCAGATGCTCATTTGTTGCGGCGACAAATAGAACAGACACAACGTGGCGTTGTCTTTGAACCCTATAAATCGGCGCAGTCGGCGGTGTCTACTGACCGGAATCGTCGGTATGAAGTGGACTTGCATGCCAGCCTTGAAGAGCTACTATATGTTAGCCATCACATTCAATATGGGTTTTTGGGCTTGTACCATAAGGCTACGTCCGGTTCACCGTTGGAGAGAAACCTGCATTCAATTGGCACGCGATATGTGAATGTATCTGCAGCAGATCAACTTGAACTGGAGCTACGATGACGATCAACAACAATGTTCGAACTGAACAGGAGCGTTTTCGAACCAAAGAACCGCGCCACAACTACAAGAAGGAAGCAGTGCAGTTGAGACGAGAAAGGCAACTACTGGAAGAAGAAAACCGGCGGTTAGGAGAGGAAATGCTACAATTGCAGGAACAGCTGCGGCGTGTGGAAGCAGAGCGTCAGCAGGGGCTAATTGTGCTACAAGATGAGCGCAACCGCTATCAAAGCGACCGTGACTACTGGTTGATTGACCTTTTGCGGAAAATGGGGGAGGGACGTCCTTTCATACTGGATATGCTGGAAGGGCTAACTATGCCCAATCCGACGCATGCTAACACACTGACAGTTCAAAACGTGTTCGATGAGTTGAAAAACTGGATCCGAGATATCAGTGGCGAACGGCTTACACGGTTCCCGGATGTGAAAACATGGCCAGAAGGTTACATAGTGTTGGCATCTTCTGAATTGACGGATCCTCAGAATGGTTTTGACGTTGGGAACGAGCGCCCTTTTTCAACCGAGCAGGAGCAAGTGAAATTCAAGATTATTCGACGCGGTTGGCGATTGGGAAAAGCGATATTACACCCAGCACGTATCTCAGCTTTGCCGAAAGAGACAGACACTTGATAGCGCCTTTGCTCAATCGGTTTTCCGCACGGGGGATGACATGGAGAGTGACGATAGGCAGACCGTAGACGATCTTGATCAACAAATCCAAACACTGGAAGCCAGATATGCTGAGCTCGAGGCACAACAAGTCAATTTGGTTCGAGAGGTGGAACGAATCTATCGTCGTTTGATGGTGGAGTTTGAGCAACGCTGGACACCATTGAGGAAAACTGAACAGTGATATCCGATAGTGAAGACTACCCGCGTCTGATGTGCCTGTTTGAAGATTACGCCTTGCGCCGCGGTTGGCCGGATAAAGGTCAGCAGCTTACTGCACTCTCCATTGCGACCTCTCTGGTGTTCGACTTAGGGGCTGAGACAGCGCGTGTCATGCGAGTTGAGCCACGTAACGATGGCCATATCCTTGCTGAACCGATCAAATTCGAGCGAGTATACGTGTCGATTGACAAATCCAGTGAGGTTCAGGAAGAAGTGGCCCTGAAGTTTTTCCTCAGAGGGAAAAACTGGATCCTTTGTGCGCCATCAGCGATATCATCTCTACGGCAAGAAGGAAATCAATGCATAGACTCCTTGTGGGACGTATCCCAAGAAGTGTTTCTGGAATTGCTTTGGGCCATTATCCGCTGGCCCATCAAATCCAATGCTTCCCATCGAGTTATATTCGTTGTGCGTACACAAGCCCAACGTCAGCGAATCCAAACAGCCCTACCGATCTTAGCTCACCGACAACCTGCTGCGTTACCATTACTGGAAACGGAGGTATTGCTCTGCCCTGAAAATGTGAGGGCATTTGCAATGCTCGATGATCCACAACAACCGCCGGAAGAGGGCGAGAGTTATTTGATACTGCAGCTTAAGGAAAAAACCGCTGAGCGCTTTGTGTGGAACGAAGGGCGGTTTTCCTGCCAGAAGTTGCAAGGAAATCAAGACGTGGATTTGACACGAATTAGTCGCTCGGCAATATGTGACGAGACCCTGACATCTCCTCCCCCTGATGTTGTGTGGTTTCATTCTTTGGAGGTGATGAACTATCTTGCCATAGCGCACTATGCGATATGGCAACCAACAATACGCTATAGGGAGATTGATCGAAAGCACCAAATCATTCAGGGGTTACACAAGAGCATTCAACGCCTCGAGGAAGAGAACCGCCGGTTGGAGCAACTGCTTCAGCGTGCGACATGGGTGGCACAGCAACTGGAAGCCACGATAACTGCAAAGGAGTAGAACCATGCCATTTGGAGTCGATTTGGGTACAACTACAACCATGATTGCACGAGCAAATCAGGGCCGTGATGCAGAGACGGTGGAAGCCGCGGTGATAAAGGTGCAACAGCCGCGTTATGAGAAACAAGACCTAAATCACCTACCCTCCATAGCCGTGATTCCAGAGGTTGGTGAGCCAATAGTGGGCCGATGGGCAAAAGAACAAGGTCACCATGAGGGAGCAAATCGTTGCATAAGAGCGGTCAAACGCCTCATGGGACGCGATCTGTTCTTGCCCATCGTTGGTTTGACACCTGCAGAGGTATCGGCGCTTTATCTGAGAGAAGTGCTGGGTCAGATAAAGACACGTGGTTACACACTCGATGAACTAACGGTCACGGTGCCGGCCAGCTACACTACCAATCAGCGCCGCGACACACTTTGGGCGATAGATCTAGCTTATAAGGCCCTAGGATTACCACACCTGAAACTGGCTCAACGGGCGCGGCTGTTGATTAGCGAGCCTGTCGCGGCACTATTGGCGTTTGTTGCGTGGGACATGCAGCGCGCGCGTCATGCCCGCCGTCTGGACATCGCGCTTGATGCACCGACCCGTATATTGGTCTACGACATTGGCGGCGGTACATTGGATTTGACCGTTGTGGAGTTGTCCTGGCGCGACCCTCAAGGTAAGGGTAACCTGGATAACTTGCGTTTTGAGATAATCGAGATCAGCCGCCACAATCAATTTGGAGGCGAAGATTTCGACCTTCTTTTGGCGCGCGAATTCCTATATCCGCAGTTGTTGGCGCGATTCCCGGCCTTAGAGAGTCTGGTACTCTCAGAGGAAGAACGCCTGACACTGCGTTATGATCTTATAAACGAAGCCGAACGGCTGAAGATCGCTCTCAATGGTGAATTGGAGTTCGAAGAAGACCACGTCCTTTTCAACGTCAAGCCCCTGGTCATTCGTGGACAGGAATATCCATTTGCAGTGACATTGACAGATCAAGACTACAAGACATTGATGTCACCTTTCTTGCAAGAGCATGACACCGCCAAAAACGCGTTACATCCGATCGCGGAGATATTGAATAGGGCACAGCTTTCGAGATCTCAGATTCAGTATTTTCTACCCGTCGGTGGCATGGCGCGACTGATACCAATACAACAAGCGCTCCAATCGTATTGGGGCGAAGGCACATCATTTTTGGCCTTTCCTGTTCCTGATGAAGCCATTGCCCAGGGTGCGGCCGTCTACAGTCATCTCAAAGTGATGAATTCAAACTTCTGCATTGATGAGCCGGCAGCTGATGCCTATTATGTATGCCTGAACAGCGGTTTTGATTTGCTGCTTGACCGCAAGGAGCGTGTCAGTCAGTCGCGTACTTACAATCTTACGACGAGAAGTGACAGGCTACTGCTTCAACTGTTTGCTGGGGATGATCCCCCTGCTCGCGAAGACCTGGACACCATCTACCACACCCTGGTCTATCAAGGTGGTGCCCCAATTCCTTTGGGAAAAGAATATGAGGCAGGAACACCCGTGCGAATCCAGGTTGAGCGGCGAGGGGATACAAAAGTGCCAGTGGTGCGCCTGCAAGTAGGAGATTCAGCCGAAACTACGATTGACTTCGAGGCTTTACAGGTTGCGCACAAGGAGGTATAGAATGCATAGTGTTTTTGAACCCAACGCTCTAGAGCTGGCCGACTTGGGCGGTGACACTCACTTTGTGACAGAAGTGCAATCCCAAACTAAGAAATACCTAGAGGGAGACAGTGCACTGCGCAATCAGATTCAACAAGGATTGATGTCTCTTGGCCCCCGAGCTGTACCAGGAGTGTTGAGCGCTGCATTTGCTTTCAACCACCAACTCAAGGCTAAGCGCAGTAGTCATTTGTTGGGTGAGCTGTTGGCGCTCTTGGTGGATTCCAACCTGGCCGCACGTGCCTTATTGGTGAGGAATATTGTGGAAGCCCCCTTTGCCACAACTCGCGCCACGGTGTTGCATGCATTGCATCAATTGGGGAATATCCGATCAGACGAATTTGACTTGATCCGCGAATGTGCGCGGGACAATGCCTATAAAAACGAGGACCATCAAAGTGCGTTGATGCTCTACAGTTTTTTGATAGATCAGGGAGACGAACAGTGTTGCTCGGAGGTGCGTTTAATTGCTGTAGAGACCTTTGGCGAATACCTTGATAACGCGCCCCGTTATCTGGATTTGGCCCTGCGGTGTTCACCGCAAAACACCTACGATATCCTGGTGGAAACCATGGGTGATATGGACCGTACCGCCAAGGAGTTCGGCAAGGAAATCGGGGAAATGTCGGCAGCTTCTGTTTCGAACCTACCCGAGGTTCTACGCGCAGCTCACACGATAAAGGAAGACAGCGTCGGGTTTGCCCACAAAGGTATTCAGAACCTATTCACGGGCCCAATCCGGAAACTATTCAGCGAGTCACCATCGAGAATTGCTGAATCAGGCGACTTGATCCGGGAGCGATATCTATCGCTGGCACGTTTCTTCTGGCAGTGCCTGGGAATGCTACTAAAATCCAGGATCGTCCAAGAGTATTTTGCTGAACAGACATCAGGGCTCGCCAGCGAGTTTGCCCTCAAAGGGGTTGTCCAGCTCATCTACACAAAAGAAAACGGCGGTAGATTTAAGTTGTGGGCAAGTGAGCTATTGGAAACCATAGAGATGAATTCACCCCAGAATTGCGCCAATGCATATCGCGAGTATGAACGCGGACGCCCAACTGAGGACACAACAGGGAAGCGATCCAGTAAGGTAAGTGGCTTAGAATAGGATGGAAAAACGATGACCATTGTTCGCGATCTCTGTGCATTGATAGAACGCCACAGGCCTTTGCCTGAACATGATTCGGCTGTTCGCCCACGCGAATTATGCACATTCGCCGATGCTGAGTTTCTTGACCGCTCATCGGAGGAAGCGAAAGCATCGCTTGCAGTGCCTGACCTAGAAAAACGACTTCTTGCTTTGGGCGTGTTGTACAGACTGGGTGAGTATAAGCCCATTCGAGACTTTTTCGGGGACGATCCAGACCGTCTGGGTAACCGAGGGAAATTGCTTTTGGTCTTAGCCTATTTGAGGCTATTTGACGGAAAACACACTAGTTTATCCAGGTTTGTATTACCAATCGTGAAAGATCTACTCTCTACAGAGCCCTCAGAATTCGGCACACTGTATGATTGGCTTCTGGATTATGTTCAAGAACGTCCCATGTCACCCCGATTCTATGAGAAATCAATTGGATGTGAACGCAGTTTGACGTGAGCGATCCAATTGCAGCATAATGATGATCATCACTGTTTTGAACTGCTTGACTTTCCGGAGGCCCTCATGCCCAACCAACTCACCCTTATCGCTGAGCCGCCCGCCGAGTACGACGCGGAGCACGAGCGGCGCCGCGCCGAATACCGCGAACGTCTGCGCAGCTATCTACAAGACCCGGCTTTCCGCGCCATCGAGGGTTTCCCCATCGCCGATGATGATGCCATCCTCGCTCTCTCCGACCCACCACACTACACCGCTTGCCCCAATCCTTTTCTGTCGGAAATCCTGGCGGAGTGGGCGGCGGAAGCCGAGATCCCAGCTGGTGTTCGACAAGGAGCCGATGGCCAGACCGGTCGCCCTTATCACCGCGAGCCTTTTGCGGCAGATGTCTCCGAGGGCAAGAACGACCCCATCTACAACGCGCATTCATATCACACCAAGGTGCCGCACAAAGCCATCATGCGTTACATTCTCCATTACACTGAGCCGGGCGACGTGGTGCTCGATGGTTTCTGCGGTACGGGCATGACCGGTGTGGCGGCCCAACTCTGTGGCGACCGCGAGGCGGTGCAGGGGTTGGGTTACTTCGTGGATGATGAGGGCAACATCTTCGACCGGCGACCGGCGCCCGATGCCCATACTCCGTCCTTGAGCGCCCCACCTTCTACCCTCTCCCGCCTCGGCGCGCGGAAAGCGGTACTCGTTGATCTCTCCCCCGCTGCGACCTTCATCGCTTACAACTACAACACGCCGGTGGATGCAGCCGCCTT
>JAFGFB010000300.1 GCA_016931315.1 Anaerolineae bacterium | reverse complement strand
GGACCGCCACGCTTACTATCGCACAAAGACGGGTATTTGCCTATTCAGTGTGTTAAGGTGCTACTTTCAATATACAAGACGCAGAGGCGGAGAGGGGCGCAGAGGGGGAAAAAGACGCCAAGGAAGTTCGGTCGCAGTTTAGAGGGGAATTCATTCAACCACGGAAAACACGGAAGGTGTGGGGGCTGGCTATTTTAGTTTCACAAATCTGATGTCTTCTCTACCATCCCCATCGTAATCCCGAAATACAAAGGCTTCGATTGCGCCCTCTTTCCGCAGAAAGGTTATCTGGCTGGATTTGGGATGAGGGTCATAGGCGATGAAACTGTCTTTAATCGTCGGTGTATACGCCAAGTCCATTGAACAGAAATGCTTCGCCTTGTTTCTGACAATGAGCCTCTGCCCATCAAGGTCCACAATGAATGTGATTCCAAGTTCAGGTGACCGGTACTCACCCAGGTATTCCGCGAGTTCGTCGGCACATGGTGGGTTTTGTAGGAATGGCACAAAGGTGAAGGATTGCTCGCCAGTAGCCCCTTTTATTTCCCTGACCTTTCCGGTGAAATCCATTACAAAGCTCAATTCCATGGCTGGCTGTGCAACCCGGTAGACAAATGGCTCCACACGCGATAGCTTAAACTCCCAAGTGTCGTTTTCCCGGATAAAAACCCGATTATCCTGGCAGGCAACCCGCCAGATCGTGGCCGTGCTGGGGTTCTGGTAACTTCCGGCGATCAACCGCCCCTCTGGATCAGTCTCTTGATGTTGCGAGGGCGGGGAAGGTGCAAGGCTAGACCTGCTGCCGGGGAAAACCAGATCCATGATGCGGTCCCGGTACTCCCAGACGCCCTCCAGAGTATGGTTTGCCAGACAAATGATCGCCGCTTTTTCTTCTGGGAAAACCATCATGCTGGAGGTATACCCATGAATTGCGCCATCATGTCCGCAAAACTTCATCCCCTTGTATTTACCAACGTTGATGCCAAAGCCATAGCCAATGCCCTCGTCAATCCATACACCTGGCGCCAAGACTCTAGCCATCAGAGCGCTTTTGTGGCTTCCTAAACGATTTTCCGGAAAATTCATGGCCCACTTGAACAAATCTTCGAGCGATGTGAATAAGCCCTCTGCCCCAACATGCTCATAATTTGATATCAAGGTGTGAAATGTGTCTGGACCTGCTCGCCGCTCCCGGTACAAATATGGACTGCGAAATGCAATGGGGTGGGTGACATAGCCCATGGCTCTGTTTTTGATCACCTGTGAATGGCATTCTCGAAAGCGTGTCTGCCGCATATCCAGTGGATCAAAAATCACTTCCCTGGCGTATTGCCCTAATGCTTTCCCCGTAATCCGTTCAATGATTCTGGCTAGCAAGAAGTAGTTCGAATCACTATATTCCCATCTTTCCCCCGGCTTGAAGTGTAGCGAGGGTAACGCCAGTAGCAAATCGGCCACTTCTTCTCCGGTTATGGCGTCACTTTCATGATAGCCCATCATGTAATAAGCCAGCACCGTGTAGTTACGGATGCCGCTTGTATGATAGAGAAGGTTTGCCAGGGTGATTTCTTCGGCATATTCGGGAAATTCAGGCAGGTATTTGCGCAACTTATCGCTGAGTGATAGTCGCCCCTTTTCCTCCAGTAGCGCGATTGCCATCCCAACAAACTGCTTCGCCATGGAGCCAACGTCAAAGACCGTGTCAGCCGTTATCGGTGAATAATGCTCGAGTGTCGCCTGTCCAAACCCTTCACGGAATACAATCTCGTTGTTGTAAACAATCCCGACTGCGAAGCCTGGCGAGTCGGGTTTAGCGTATGAAGTAAACAGGTCGGTAACCTGCTCTTGGATGTTCTTGTCGAATTTCATTATTCTGCCAGGCTTTCTTTGGCTACGGCTTGGTTCGGTGCAACCAACCGCCCTGCGCGTCAGCCTGCACGGGCTTGTTGGGCAACCCGGTCTTTTGGAATCAGCTGTTGTCTTTCAGAGCCTTGATTTTTGCTCGATATTGTTGACTAAACCACTCATCCAGGAAAGGCAGATATTCAAGCTGAAGTTCAATCGGAAGCTTGAAATAGTCTCCAATGGTGACGCCTCTACATCTCGCTGCCCCGCAATGGCATGGGAAGGCGCCATCGTTGTCGCCATTTATGGCGTAATCGAAGGTGATTTCTTCTCCTTCCGCAATGTCTCTCAGCGCCAGAACTTTCCTGATGCCGTCAATTGTCTTCACATAGCAGGAGGGCGCGCAAGAATGGTTGATGCTTCTCTCGGGTTCTTGCATGAGAACGATCTTGCCATCAAAAAAGTCAGCATTGACTTCCCAATCTTCCGGGGTAAGGGTGGTCTCATCGGTAACGACATGAGAGTCATCAATCTGCAAGATGACTTCGCCTTTGTGAAAGGGCCTCTGGGCGAAGACGCCCTGGCCCTGAATGCTGGATGGTTTTAGGGTTACGTTTGGCATGGTTGTTTTGCATAGAGGCGGCTAGCGATTTGGTTAAGCGGCGCGACGGGTGGAAGCGTGGAGCCGCTGTCGAAACGGAAAAAGCCCAAAGCTAGAAAACCGTCGTAAACGCGGTGTGTACCCACAGCTAGCTGCACGTTTAGTTGGGTAGTTTTTATAATGCAGCAAAACCGGTCACGAAAAACCCTTTAGAGTTGTGTGCCACAATTTGTACAGAATTGGGCGCTTGGCATGTTATTAGTTTTGTACTTTGGGCAAACACGCCCAATTGGTGTACCATCATACGGGCAGAATTTTGTTCCATCAGGGACTATCTGATGGCACTTGGGGCACATCAAGCCAGTGGAGAGTAGCTCATGTTCAATCCATGCTTGTTCGACAACCTATTCTGGTGATTTTGGTATGATTGATAAGTGAAGAATGCTGCTCAATTCTTGAGCAAGCTTTTGGATATTATTCTCATTACTTCCCCAATCGATTACTTGGGTAGGCAGAGCACACTCACTTAGAACGTCAACGTGGCAACCGCTCTGAGAACGTGCAATTGAAATTGTTATATTATCGCCCCACGACTTAAGGCTCACTCCCCTCTTTGCTTTTATGCTTCCGCTTGAAGGGTCACTGTCTGATATTTTTGCTCCAATCTTCAGCAGTGCTTGTTCAACTACTGGTACAACCTGTTCAAACGGCAGATTGATTACGAGAACTTTCCTGCTATTTGCGGCCATAGGATTTTCCTCCTGGTATCATTTGGTCCTGTGAATGAACTGCCCGACACCCGGCTTGAGTTACGCGGCGGGTGCGGGATAGAGCCTTCGAGAGCAGATCTGTTTGTGCGCGCTTCACCTCCGCCAGTCGGCAGCAAAGGCCGCGGTCGGGTTGCTGTGATGTTAGTTGCCTTTGAACTTACGAACCGCCCGCTTTTACCGGAATTTGTGTTGCTTGTACGATTAGACGCAATGCCTTGTTTATGGCTTCATTAGAGGGAAAGGCCTGCGCCAAATAATGAAGTTCAGTCGCAATTTCGATAGGAGCGTAAGCATGGCGAATGCGTGGTTGGGTCAGAGCTGCTATTTCCTGTGCTCCTCAATTCATTATAGGTGAGCTTTGTGAGGGTGTCAACAATTTTCGCGGCTTAGGTGCAGTGTGTGCCGGGGGATTCATTTAACCACGGAATACACGGAATACACGGAAAATGCGATGGTTTCTTTTCGTGTGCTGGGGGATTCCCTCTTCCCAAAATTGCGTGGTTGTGCTATGATTAGGTTAGAGATACAGTGTTGCGCGTCAGGTACGCTTGGAAGGAGAGTCCGGCGATGAAGGTTCTGGGTATTGATATTGGTGGAAGTGGTATCAAGGGCGCTCCGGTGAATACGAAATCCGGGGAGCTGTTGGAGGAGCGTTTTCGCTTGCCTACACCGCAGCCTTCTACGCCGGCGGCGGTTGCCGAGATGGTGGGCGAGGTGGCGCGGCATTTCAAGTGGCGCGGTCCGATTGGCTGTGGTTTCCCCGCGGTGGTGCGGCACGGGGTGACGATGACGGCGGCGAATGTGGACGCGGGCTGGATTGGCACGGATGCGGCGAAGTTGCTGGCTAAGGCGACCGAGTGCCAGGTGGTGGTATTGAACGACGCCGACGCTGCCGGCATCGCGGAGATGAAGTTTGGGGCGGGCGAACGGCGCAAGGGGCTGGTCTTGATTGTGACTATCGGGACGGGGCTGGGCACGGCGTTGTTCGTTGATGGGCGCCTGGTGCCCAACACAGAGCTGGGGCACATCGAATTGCGCGGCGAGGATGCGGAGGTCTGGGCTTCGGATGCTGCACGCGAGCGCAAGGAGCTGAGCTGGGAAGCCTGGGCGCCGTATTTCAATGAATATCTGGTGACGCTGGAGCGCCTGGTCTGGCCCGACCTGATTATCCTCGGCGGGGGCGCAAGCAAGAAGTTTGATTTGTTCTCCTCGGCGCTCACGGTGAAGGCGGAGGTGGTGCCGGCGGAGATGCGCAACGAGGCGGGTATTGTGGGCGCGGCGCTGGCATTCCGCAAGTTGCACGGGAAGTGAAGTGTGATTTCCGCAGGAATGGCTGACAGGGTTCAGGACGACGGCGTCTGCGACGCCGTCGTGTTGATTTCGGCGAATGTGGAATGGCGCTGCGTGCGCGCGGCGCTGCCGGATGTGGTGGTGCGGTCTTCGCCGTATGGCGAGTGGTTTGTCGCGCCGGCTGCTGTGTGTGGCGCGCCCCGCGCATGCGTGTTTTTGCACGGAGGGTGGGGCAAGATTGCGGCGGCGGGTTCGACGCAGTATGCGATTGACCGCTGGGCGCCCCGCTTGCTGGTCAATTTGGGGACGTGCGGGGGGTTTGCCGGCGCGATTACTCCCGGTACAGTGCTGTTGGTGACGCGGACGCTGGTTTATGACATCATCGAGCAGATGGGCGACCCTCTCGCGGCGCTGGAGCATTATGCCACGGACCTGGACCTGACGTGGCTGAAGGGCGAGGTTCCGCAACCGGTGTTGCGGGGGCTGTTGCTCTCGGCGGACCGCGATATTGTGATGGAAGAGGCGCCGCAGCTGCGCGAGCGTTTTGGCGCGGCGGCGGCGGATTGGGAATCGGGCGCTATCGCGTATGTGGCGGCGCGCAACGGCGTCCGCTGCCTGATTTTGCGCGCGGTGACGGATGTGGTGGGTCCGGAAGGCGCGGAAGCCTACGATGGGACGCTGCAGCTCTTCACGGAGCGCACGCGCGAGGTGATGCAGGGCATGCTGGCGGCGCTGCCTGGGTGGTTGGCGCTGGGGCTGGTGGAATAGGCCGCAGACCGCGGACCGCAGACCGCAGCCCATGTGCGGGTGTCCGCTGACCGGGGACTGGAACCGGGAGGCGGTTTTTTTCTAGAGCGGCAATAGTGGCTAGACTAACGAGCATGTAGGCGATGCAAGAACACAAAGAGGTAGCTTTTTTGTGATTTTTGCGGGCTGCGCCCGCAAAAATCACGCTCGCGGAGAGAGGCG
>JAFGFB010000299.1 GCA_016931315.1 Anaerolineae bacterium | reverse complement strand
GCCAGACGTGTGCTCAGTTTAGCCGTCTGCGACAACTTTGGCTCTCGCTTGCTAAGACTTCAACAGGGTGACTTTTGCGGTATTGCCTTTTTATGATTTTCGTGAACGGGGGCTGCGCCCTCACCACGAAAATCACTCCTGCAGAAAAAAGGCGTGGAGAGCTGAAGTTTGACTTCCCGCTCCTCTCTGGTACACTGACAACGAAAAACAAATTCCAGAAATAGGAGATTTAGTGGTGAAGACCCTGCGCTTGAGTTGCCTTTTGCTGCTGCTGGTGCCGCTGCTGACAGCTTGCGGACAGAAACCGCTGCTGGAAAACGTCACCATCTCACCGAGCACAATCTCCCCCAATGCCGACGGACTTGATGACGTAGCGCGCATCAGTTTTATGTTGAACCGCAGCGCCAAAATATCCATTGTCTTCACAGATGCGCTGGGGCAAGAGTATATCTTCCGCCCCCCCACCCCTCTGGGGCGAAACGAAGACCCCTACGCCGTGTTATTCCCTGGCGTGGTCCAGGGTTTCAAGCTGCCCGAAGAAACCTCGCCCATTCAAGTCATCAAACGGGTATTATCTGATGGCGATTACACCTGGGTCATGACGGCAACGACGGAGGATGGGCAAACTGCATCCGAAACCGGAACCCTGAGCATCATCAACGCTGAAACACAGTTGCCCGAAATCACCGGTTTTTCGGTCTACCCAAAGGAATTCTCCCCCAATCAGGATGGCATTGACGACCGTGTGACCATCAATCTGTTCCTGCAAAAAGATGTGGAGGAATTGACGGTCTACATGCTGGATCAAGACGGTACCCGCCACCACATTCCGGAAGATGAACGCGGCACCCCCTTGAACACCGCCGGCTTTCACACCTTTGACTACGACGGCGGCATTGATGCAGGAGCAGAACCACCCTCGAATGGGACCTACACAATCTACGCCGAGGCAAGGGATATCATCGGACAACGTGTCCTTATCACCGACAGCCTGACGCTGGTCAATGCAGGGCGACCCATGGCTTATATCCTCAATGGCGAGGTTGAAATCAAGCCCACAACACTGGTCATCTCTGACACGGTCTGCTTCACCCTGACAGTGGAAAACGACAGTAACACGTATCTCCGCACGACGGGTCCCTGGCCGGGAACCACCTATCGCAGTGATGGGAACTTCAATGCAGCAGGCTATGCCGAGGAATCAGGCGTGTTCAGGGTGGGATTGGATTTCGACACCAGCCTCCGGAATTATCCCTTCCGCTGGGGCATCGGAACACCGAGAAAGGACCTGGTCCAGATTGACGGCTACTGGTATCTGCCGCCCTTCAGTCGCGCAGAGGTCAATGGATGTGTCCAGGTGGTAGAAATGCCCCCACGGGTATCACTCTATTTTTGGGCGGGCCTGATTCATGAAGATGTAGAGATTTCGGCAATCAACAACCGGGTAGACCCGCACCTTGTGGAAATCTGGGAGCCTTAAAGCTGCGCAGGATGCATTCGCATGATCACACTGGCCGTTATCATCGTGTCTTGGAATGTGCGCGATTTGCTTGACCGCTGTTTGCAGACCCTGCAGCAGGACCTCGCGCACACGGCAGCCGACACGCAGGTCTGGGTTGTAGATAACGCCTCTGAAGATGGCTCAGCGGAATTAGTGCAGGCACACCATCCATGGGTCACCCTGGAACTTCCAGGCGAGAATCTGGGCTTTGTCCGCGGGAATAACCTGGTTCTCGATCGCCTCCGCACAGGGAATATGCCCGATTTCGTATGGTTGCTGAATCCGGATACCGAGGTCCAAACAGGTGCAACTCAGATACTCCTCGACGCTTTTAGCACCCTTCCCCGCGCCGGGCTGATTGGACCAAAGCTCTATAACTCCGATGGCAGTTTGCAACACAGCGCCTTCCGGTTTCCGGGATTATTTCAACCGTTGATGGACCTGGGCATGTTACCTCTGCGTTTCTATGAAAGCCGTCTGAATGGACGCTATGCGCCGAAGGATTACGCCAAGCGTAGCCCCTTTCGCGTGGATTATCCCCTGGGCGCCGCCATGATAGGGCGCGGGACTGCCATCAAAGAGGTAGGCTCGCTCGATGAGGGGTTTTTTATGTATTGCGAAGAGATTGACTGGGCGTGGCGTATGAAGAAAGCAGGATGGCAAACCTGGCTCGTGCCACAGGCGGGGGTCACCCACCATGGCGGCGCGAGTTCCAGCCAGGCGCGCCCTCAGAGCACTGCCCATCTCTGGGAAAGCCGCGCCCGACTCTATAGCAAGCATCGCCGGGGGGTGCAGAAAACGCTCGTGGGGGCCATGGTGCGCCGGCATTTCCGGCACGCGCTCAGCGAGACGACAGAGCCTGAGTGGCGCACGGCTTTCGAGGGAATTTTACAAGCATGGAACTGATGGCAGCGATTCTGACCCGCAATGAAGAGCGGCATATTCAGGCATGCATCGAGAGCGTCAAATGGGCAGATGCAGTGCTGGTTGTGGACTCCTTCAGCGAGGATCGCACAGTAGCACTGGCGCAAGCCGCGGGCGCAGTCGTCATCCAACACCCATGGGAAAACTACTCGGTACAGCGGAATGTGGCATTGGAGGCGGCGCGATCTGAAACCTTTGCGACCAGATGGTTGTTCTTCATTGACGCCGATGAGCGCGCCACACCGGGCCTCGCCGGCGAGATTCGGGAAGTTATCGCCACCAGAGCCGAAACCGGTTGGTGGGTTCCCCGCCATAACTATATTCTGGGACATCGCATGCGCGGCACCGGTTGGTGGCCGGATTATCAGCTGCGCTTGCTTCGTCCCGACTGCGCCAGCTATGACGCGCGACGCGCAGTTCACGAGGAAGCCCGGCTTGAAGGGGAAGCCGGATATCTCCAGCAGCCGTTAATCCATTACAACTACGAAACGCTCGCGCAATTCCACGCCAAACAACGGCGCTACACCGACTACGATGTGGGAATTCTGCTGCAAAAAGGCATCGAGCCGCATAGCTATACCCCTTATCTTCAAGCAGTGCGACATTTCTGGTGGCGCTTCATTACCCTGAGCGGGTGGCGTGATGGGTTACACGGCATGCGGCTGAGCGCGTTGATGGCATACTACGAGATGCTAAAATACCGAAAAGTGCGAGCGACGATCGCCCAACGCTCTGAGCCAGGAGAGAAGTCGTGACAAGGCTACATTCAGTGCTGAACCTCCTGTGCGCAATGCTGCTTTTGCTGCCATCCACAGTAAGTGCGGCGCCGCTAGCGCGCCACGCCACGGCGCGCATTCCCGATGCGCGTTTTGGTATCATCGAGACTTATCATGCTCCTGCGGATGCCGCCACCAGCGGCGCCGGGTGGACACGGGTCACTTTTGAGTGGAATCAAATCCAACCCACCGGTCCAGAGAGCTGGGTGGAGTATCCCGTCGCCGATGCAGTGCTAGATGCGGAACGCGCCGCAGGACGCGAGGTTGTGGGATTGTTGGTGACCGCGCCAGGCTGGGCCTGGGCGCAGTTTGGCGGCAAGAATGTCCCTGCCGGTCTCGAGTTGCCCATAGACGACCCCGGTAATCTGTGGGCGACCTTTGTTCGCCAGATGGTTAGCCGCCATCGCAACCGCATTCGACACTGGATTATCTGGAACGAGCCGGATATCTGGGGCACGGATTTCCAGTCATGGGGTGGTACCGTTGAAGAATTCGCTCGCCTCACGGAAGTCGCCTATCGCGTCGCCCGAGAAAGCAATCCTAATGCCATCATCCACCTGCCAGCAATCACTCACTGGTGGGATGCCAATTACGGACGCGAGCTGTTTATGGAACGCCTGCTCAATGCTCTCGCCGCAATTCCTGAGGCGGAGAAGTATGGCTACTTCTTTGACGCCTTTACCCTACACCTGTATTTCAATGTGGACACCATCTACGATTTGAGCCAGCACTACCACGGGCTTTTGCACGCTCACGGTCTATCAAAACCGCTATGGATTGTGGAAACCAATGCACCGCCCTCCAATGATCCAGCGTGGCCGATTCAAGGACCGAACTTCAATATCACCCTGGAAGAGCAGGCTGGCTTCATGATTCAAGGCATCGCTATGGCGCTCGCGGCAGGTGCGGAGCGCACCGCGATCTACAAGATGGCGGATCGTGAGGGGGACCATGTGAACGCGGAACCTTTCGGCCTGGTGCGGCTGGATGGCAGCCGGCGCCCCGCTTTCACCGCCTATCAAGTTGCGACCACCTACCTCGCCGGTTTTCGACAGGCAAACCTCGTGCGACGTGATAATGCCGCCATCATCAATGTGCGCCGAAGCAATGGCTGGACCACCGTCGCCTGGGCGCGCGGTACGGAAGCGGTTGAAGTCCGCATTCGCGCCAATGCCCAATCCGGTCGGGTGGTCAACTGGCGGGGTGATGCAAAAACAGTCAGAGCGCAAGGCGGCTTTTACACACTCACGTTGCCAGCAAGCGCATGTACACACCCGGCAAACCCATGTCTCATAGGGGGCGAACCTCTGATGATTGTCGAGGGAGGGGTGAGTGTCGGTTTGCCGGCACCAGACCCCCTACCCGCTGCGCCCGGCGCCGCCGACCCAACAACACCCCCTAAGCCAGCAGCCCCTGCCACGCCGGCAACGCCGGCGCCACCCGCGGGCCTCAAACGCCTCAAGCAAGGTAATAACCAAATCTCGCAGCAGCTGCCACCCACTGTCTTGTGGTGTTGAACCCATGAAGAGTCATTGTAAGGCGCGCGCTCGGCTGAGGTGGTTACAAACGACCGGCAATGCTCGCATTCTGTTTGTACTTATTGTGCTGGCAGGGTGCGTCACTGGGTGTTCCCGCCAAATGGCGCCAACACCATTTCCCCAGAATTTTGTTAGCCCCCCACCCCTGCCGTTACCCACCCGTGCGCCCACGCCCACCGCACTCCCGGCTCAATTCTACCTGGAGCAGTTCCGACTTGAGCTGCTGAGAGCAGGAGATGATCTCAGTAGCGCCGAGGCGCTCTGGAATGCCGCTCTCGAAATTGCACCCAACGATCCTGAGGTTCAGCGCGAAGGCGCCCGGTTGGCATGGCGGCAAAACGCGCTGGAAGTAGCAGCAGAGCGCGCCAACACAGCGCTGCGCCTCAACCCCGAAGATGCAGAAGCCTGGCTGCTGGCAGGCGCGATTGCGGAGAAATCAGGAGATTTGGAAACTGCACAGACTGCCCTACGCACCGCCGAGACTTTGAAGCCCGCCCTGGCGGAAAGCCTCTTCCCAACACAATGGCGCATAGCAATCGAAACCGGCAATAAAGAAGCTCTGAGCCAATTGGCTCAGAGCTATCTCGTGACTCACCTTGATGATCCCCACGCCGCCTATTACCGTGCGGAAGCTCTCCTTGCTACAGGCTACGCTCCCCTGGCGCTGGAATTGCTGTTATTGCGCATGGACACAAATTCTGATGCGGTGCTATGGTACACGCTCGGTCGAATCTACCTGGCGGTGAGCGACCCACAAAACGCAATCATTGCATTAGAAACCGCCAGTTTGCTGCTCTCGCGAGGCGATCAAAGCCTGTCTCTAGCCAGCGCCGATCCTGTGCGCGACGTAAATCTCACGTTGGGAAGGGCCTACCTGATGGTCCGGCGATGCGAAGAAGCGCTGAGCCTGGTACAGCTTCTGGCAACTCCCTATCCAGAAGCCGCCACACTGGTTGAGGAAGCGCAACAATGCACCGCGCCGGCGCCTACCCCCACCTTCGCGCCCTGGATGCCCTAGGCGCGGAAGCCCAGCGCGGCGCCTAAATCATAAAGGCGCCATTGCGGTAGAGAATTTCATCATCCACCCAGATTTCTCCACCATCCCGCATATCACAGATCATATCCCAGTGAATTGCGGAGCGATTACTGCTTCCCGTCTCCGGGTAACCATTGCCCACTGCAAGGTGGATGCTCCCTCCAATTTTTTCATCGAAGAGAATATTCTTGGTGAAGCGCTGAATGCCATCATTCGTACCGATGGCGAACTCACCTAAGAACCGCGAGCCAGCATCGGTATCCAATACCTGCACCAAATAAGCCTCATTCTTCTTCGCCGTAGCTTTCGCAACTCTGCCAGCTTCAAACGTCAACTCGACGCCCTCAACGATGCGTCCGCCAGTGATGGCAGGGTAGGTAAAACGAATCCAGCCATTCGCGCTATCTTCAACCGGCCCGGTGAAAACCTCGCCACTGGGCATGTTATGATGGCCATCGGAATTGATAAAGGTGCGCCCAGCAATGGAGAGCGTCAAATCAGCGTTGGGACCAAGCACATGCACCCGGGAGCGCCCTCGCAGCCACTGCACCACGCGCTCTTGCTCACGATGAATACGCTGCCATTCAGCAATGGGGTCCTCACGGTCGCAGAAACAAGCGCCATAGACAAATGCCTCATAATCACGCAAGCTCATTTCCGCCTCTTGCGCAAAAGCGGGCGTCGGGAACAGTGTGCCATTCCACTTGAGCTCGCCAGAGGCGCCACGCTGCATGTAGCACTGCATCAAGGGCGCCATCGCCTTGCTGCGCAGTACCTGCCGCGATGGGTCAATCGCACTCAGCTCGCGTGTATTCGTCGCGGCAAGGATACGGATAAGTGCGTCACACTCCACATACACCATTCGCCGGAAGGGGTCTACATACGCGAGTTGCTCATCCGAAGCCAGGCGATAAAAGCGCTCATCCAGGCCCGGCAAAGAAATCAATGGTAACGGATGTCCGCCGCGCAGCAACACCCGCTCATAGACAGCCTCAATAAGAGGCGCAGCTGCCGGCTCGGAAAGTATCGCCACACGATCTCCTGGCTGAACATTGGTCGAATAGTCAACCAGGACCTGCGCCAAACGCTCAACACGAATATCCATCAGAATTGACCTCCCCTATGCCCATGTTTTGAAAGATGGTTTTTGACTGTGTTTTTGGATGCGCTTCGCAGCCCTCAAACACTTCAGGGCGGCACTCACCTGAGGTGCGCCACAGAAACCAGGCTCTGCCCTGGCGCAATCGCCAAACCCTGCTTGCGCAGGTAATCCTCAACCCCCAGCAGGAAAGAGACCACATAGTCGCGTTGCCGTGCCAGACCGATGTGGCCCACGCGCAGAATCTTGCCATGAAGATTCGTAAGCCCGCCGGAAATCATCACCCCGGAATCACGCACCAGGGCCTGCTGCAAGGCCGTTGCATCAACGTCAGGACGCATACAAAAAGCGGTCACCAGGGGTGAGGCGCAGGAATCTGTGGCAAACATGGAAAAGTCAAGGGCACGCAATCCGGCGCGGGTCGCAGCGGCTGCCGCGCGGTATTCCGCATAGCGGGTTTCGAGACCCGATTCAAGCAGCGCCATCAAGCTCGTGTGCAAAGCGTTGATATTGCTGGTCGGCATGGTCACGGGTGAAGGATGCCAGCTGCCCCAGTTTTCCACGTACCAACGCCACGTTTTGAGGTCCAGATACCATCCCCGCGGCGCCTTTCGGTTCTCAATGGCGGCCCAGGCTTGAGCACTGATTGAAAGCAAAGCGACGCCAGGAGGTGTCTCCAAAGCCTTGTTGGCAACGGTGACACAGAGGTCCACCCCCCAATCATCCACGAGTAGAGGTACGCCCCCCAGCGAGGAGATGGCATCCACTACCGTCAGAACTCCCCGGGCACGAGCCGCAGCCAACACGCCTTCGAGGGGGTTCAAAACGCCCGTTGAAGTCTCGTGATGCACAATGACCAGCGCCTTGACCTCTGGATGTTCTTGCAACAGCGCTTCCACCTTCGCCGCCGAGACCGGCTCCGTCAGCGGGAGAGTTAGCGGAAGGACCTTCAAGCCTAACCCTTCTGCCATAGTTATCAGACGCTCGCCAAAGAAGCCATTGAGGGGGACTAACACAGTGTCTCCAGGCTCAAGAATACTGCCAAGAGCGGCTTCCAATGCCATCGTGCCTGGTCCGGGCATGATATAGAGGTCGTTTTGCGTGCCAAAGACCTTTTTCGCCATTTCTTGAGTTTCGCCATAAAGACGCACCCAATCATTCCCGTAATGTGGCATAGTGCGAATTGCCATTGCATCGCGCACCTCTTCGGGAATATCCACCGGTCCCGGAATCATCAATTTCAATGCTGCCATTCCTGCCTCCTGAGTATAAGATGAGATTCGTCATCATAACAAAGTCGCTGGCGGAAAAACTCACGCCAGCGAAGAACACAACTCAAGGGTTATCAGCTGCGGCGACGCCCGCCGAAACGGAAGAGATAATAGGAGAAAGTCGAAAGCGCTTGCGCCAGAGCCGCGATATATGTTAGCGCGGCGGCATTCAACACCGTTTTTGCACCACGCAGTTCTTCATCACTGGAGAGTACACCGCTCTGCTCCAGAAATTGCATCGCCCGATGGCTGGCATTCAGCTCTACAGGCAAAGTCACGAGTGCGAACAGGACGGCGCCGGCGAAAGTCCAGATTCCCAGAGTCAAGAAGATCTCGGCTTGCAAAAACCACCCCAACATGAACAACAAGGGGCCCAGCCACGAAGTGAGATTCACGATGGGAACCAGACCCGTGCGGACACGCAACATCTGATAAGCTTCCGCATCCTGCTGGGCGTGTCCAATTTCATGCGCAACGATGGCCACAGAGGCGACGGTAGGGTAATTTGCCACACCCTGCGAGAGTCGCAAGACCTTTTTACGCGGGTCATAGTGATCCGAGAGTGTTCCAGCAATTCCCTCGAGAGCGACATTGACCCCAGCAGTACGCATGATTAACGGGGCAGCCTGCGCTCCGGTGATTCCACGCCGATTAGGCACCTTTAGATAACGCTGATAGGCGCTCTGTACCCTGAACTGCGCTATCATTGCCAGCAACAGTGCCGGCACAGCAAACAGTAAATACAACGGATCCCACATCATAGCGACCTCCTCAAACAAACCTATTCCTACTATATCGCATACAAATTAGAAAACCATTAACACGTGTCAGACCCGTTACCGAAACTCAATCTCGAAGTGAGGCAACTAATCTTCAGCTACCTCGCGACGGAAATCAACAAAGCGGTAGCCCAATCCGCGTTCAGTGAAGATATATTGAGGATGCGCAGGGTCCGGCTCAATGCGCTGACGCAGGTAATTGATATAGAGGCGCAAATAAGAAATGGCGTCTTTGTACTCGTATCCCCAAACCTTCGAAAGGAGCGTGCCGTAGGGAACAGTCCAACCGGCGTTCTCAATCAAATGGCGCAAGAGCCGGAATTCGGTCGGACGCAATCGCTCACGCTCCCCGTTAAGAATAATCTCTCCCGTATTGATGTCAACGCTCAAACGCTCGTCCACTATCAGAACGGGTGTACCAGCCTGCGCCAAAGGCTGCATACGCCGCAAAACGGCCCGCACGCGACTGACCAACTCACGCGGGCTAAAGGGCTTGGTAACATAATCATCAGCCCCAGAATCCAGCCCACGCACGCGGTCCTCTTCAGCATTGCGAACCGTCAACATAATCACCGGCACATGGGTGATCTCGCGAATCAACTGCAAAGTCTCGAAACCATCCATTTCGGGCATCATCACATCAAGAATCACCAAATCGGGCAAATTGGCGCGCACTTGATCCACAGCCTCAAGGCCATTGTGGGCCTCCAGCACGCGAAAGCCCTCCATCTCCAGGTTGATTCGAACGAAGCGGATGATTCGCGGCTCATCATCCACTACCAGTATGAGTGGACGTTCCGGAGCATTATTCTCGGATGAAAGTGACAACTTTCTCATCTCCCTCAGTGGGCAGAATTTCCATGCTTTGCACACGATGCCAGGGATAGATAACGATGTTGGTCTCCGGTAACAAATAGGTGACATCACGCCCATCGCGAAGGCGAGGGCTAGTCAGCGTGATAAACTGCCAATGCGGGTCGGGCAATTCCTCAATCTCACCCACCACGGCATCTTCATTCAATATGTGTAACAAAACTGTGGGCATGGTATTCCTCCTTAATTGAGCCAAAACGAGCTATCTTTGAGAATTTCAGAAACCATGAACGAATGCTAAAGGACAGGGCCTAACGGTCACCAGGGGCTGGCATCCGGTAAGTCTCCTTGAAGGTTGATACGCAAGCGCAAGGTGCCGAGGGTCAGGGTATCACCATCACCAATCGAGTAGGGCAAATAGGCCGTCAAGCGTTCCTCATTGACAAAAGTGCCATTGGTACTATCCAGGTCCTCGATATACCATTTGCCATGACGAGTATATAAGCGCGCATGGCGACGCGAAATTCCATGCTCCAGCCCACTATCAGCGGTGAGGTCGAGTTCGGGGAAAACTCCGTGCGCCGCATCCAACCTCCCGACCAGAATCTCGGAATCCGCCGATAGCAGAACCTTACGGTGCGTCCGCAAGACTTCAATTTCGATACCCAATGCCGGTTCTTCATCTTGCGCCACATCGCCGTTACGCGGCTTTGCGCGCTGAAGGTGCTGATCGGGAAATTGCTCCGTGCGCAAAGGTCCCCCAGAGGGCAAATAGGTACCACATTGAAGACAAAACAGCGTCCCAGGTAAGTTCACGTGCTGACATGACGGACACACAATTCCATCTGCTCTTTCAGTCATATACTCTCCTCACATACAACTTCACTTTGCGCAATAGCTGTTCAGCGTATTCCCGCTTGCCGTGACAAACGGCAACTAAAAGCGCTACTTTTAGCGGGCCCCTGGCCCGAAACTCGCTCTCTGCGATGGGAACCTGAACACTTACTTCACACAGCACGCTAGCTGCGTATCAAGGCGCGAGTTCCATAGCGCACCTGTTTTCGACCACGAGATGTCGGGGCAATCCCCTGTTGTACGCGTTCAGCTTCAACCAACGCAACCTGTCCAAGCTCCCGATGGCCAATTTCGAAAAGGCGCGTGGCCGCAGATTCCAACAAATGCGTCGCCTGCCGCACATCCCCCTGTTCCAACACCTGCCAGGCGCGTTCCTGAAGCCGGAAGATGCTCAATCGCGATAGCGTGTTCAACAATCTTCCGGGCACTTCGGGCATCTCAAACGCCTGAGCGACAAACTGAATCAGCACATCCCGCCGAAGCGTTACAAAGCCATCACTGGCAAGGCCTTCAAAATCGAGGCGCGCCACACGCCGCTCTCCCGCATCCGGTTGATGCACAACCAGTTCGATAAGTAGCGAGAGTGGCTCCTCTCCGACTTGTCCTAGAGAAAATGGGCACCCAGGTTTTGCATCAAGCAATTCCATAAATGGAGCCGCACGAAAAGCAGCTTGTAGTTGCACCCAGGGGGGCAAGTTCACATTCAACGCCAGGCGGTTCAGAGTCACCTGACTCAAGCCGCGTATATGTTGCAACAACAGGTCTTGCAATTGAGCGGGGCTACTAATGTATTGGCACATCCCGCCACCATGACGCGCTAACGCATCCAGGAATAAGTCATTCCAATCATCTCCAATACCTAAAGTTGATATGCCAATGTTTTCCGATTGAGCCTGCCGCGCCTCAACAAGACAGGTTTCCTCATCGCCGTAGGTACGTCCATCAGTCAACAGAACAACATGATTATTGGACGTCCTATCGGCGAAACGCCGTACCTGCTCCAACCCCGCCCGCAAACCTTGCAGAATCTCTGTCCCGCCCCCGGTGGTCAGGTTTGCAACAGCCGAGCGCAGGCTCGCAATCTGCCGCACAGAGGTAGAGTCTGCCACAACCTCCGCATGGTCGCTGAAAGCAATCACCGCCAGACGATCATGCTCCGACAAACCCTCAAAAAGGTTCAACGCCGCCAGTTTGACATTGCCGATGCGCGCACCTTGCATTGAGGTGCTGCGATCAATCACCAACGCCAGGTTAAGAGGGAGTCGCTGCTTCACGACAGCCGGGCGCGGGCGCAAATCGAGCAGCGCATACAACATCTGTGGGGCGTCTGAGGCCACCAGCTGTAGTGAACTCAAGGTGAGCGTGCATTCCAGAGGCGCTTCACGTCCCAGACCGCGAGCAGCGCGCTGCCGGTCATATGCCTGCCGCAGTACCGGGTCACGCAGCACCTCATAGGCTTCTTGTATGCAACGAAAGACTTCGGCATCCCCTCCAGATACATCAGGGTGGTGCTGACGCGCTAAATCACGATAGACACGCTTTAGCTCTTCGAGAGTGGTAGTCGGTTGCAAACCGAGGGCCGCGTAGTAATCCTTTTCAGGCGCAATTGTCGCTTTGGCTTTCATCCACCCTCACAGCTAATCCATCTCGAAATTCGACGACGATAGCCGTAATATTGTCGTGACCGCCAGCCGTATTTGCGGCCTCAACCAGGCGTGCACAAGCCGCCTGCGCTGATGGCGCAGCAGTCACAATCTGCCAAAGTGTCTCATCAGGCACCAACCCCCATAACCCATCCGTGCACAACAGCAACTGCGCCGTATGATCCAGATTTAGGGATTGCACATCTACTGATAACGCTCCCCCCTGCCCCACAGCCCGGTACAGTATATTGCGGCGTGGGTGTATGGCAGCGGCTTCGGGTGTCAGTTGCCCAATATCCACCAGTTGCTTGACCATTGAGTGGTCGTTGGTCAACAGTCGAATCCCCCCATCAACCTGCCGTAAATACGCACGACTATCACCGACGTGCCCAATGAACAATTGCTTTCCAACAAGCAATGCACAAGTCAGCGTCGTGCCACTTCCAGGCATGCTGGAATAGACTTCCATATTGGCATGTTGGACTGCGTTCGCAACAGTTTCGGTCATAAGCGTCACAAATGCCCCAGATGCGTCCGCTTCATCAGCCATTTCGCTATCGCCGAACAGGAGTGGGAGGTAGACATGCTCCATAATTTGCGCCGCGACTGTCTGACAAGCAACCGCACTAGCGACCTCCCCGGCATGATGCCCACCCATACCATCAGCGAGAATAAAAAGACCAAACGGCGGCATAGTTACGCTGCTATACTGTTCTGCAACAAAGACAAAGACACTGTCCTCGTTGTGGTCACGCACCTGACCCACGTCGGTAATCCAGCCGTATGCCATCGTAGCGCCAAAGGCGCGGGGCGCAGCATCGTCTCCGGCGTCTTGCGCCACTGGCTCAGCCCCTGATGCGTTCGGGTCAAGAGCTCGCAGCGGCGGGGTTTCGAGATCAACCGTCAGCTCAGGGACATGTGTTTCTGCAACAGGGTCGGGTGCGGCAGGTACAGAACTACCATCGCCCTCAACCCGTGCAGCCTCAGCAGGCTGCTGCAACAAGCGCCGAAACCATCTCCCAACCTTGTTCATAATAACCTCACTCATCCCGCACTACGCCGGTAATGCATAGACATAATGATCCAGAGAGCCGATATAAAGCACACCATTTACAACGACTGGCGCGCCAGTAATAGCCGCACCTGTTTCATAACGCCAGCGCAAGGTTCCGCCGCGTGCATCCAAACAATACAAAACTCCGTCCGCCCCCCCCACATACACATTCTCGCCAACTACCGTGGGAGAGCCAGAAACCTGATTTTCAATCTGATAACGCCAAACGATACGACCCTCAGCCGCATCCAAGGCATAAACATAGCCATCAGCAGAGCCAAAGAGGACGCTGCCTTCCCATAATACCGGTGTAGAAACAATTGGGCCGCCCGTGCGGTATTTCCATGCCGCCCACCCCGAGCGCAAATCGAGCGCATAAAAGTTCCAATCCAAAGAACCAAGATAGAGCAAGCCCTCTCCCACAACGGGAGACGACAAGATAGGGCGGCGCGCACGGAAACGCCAACGGGTATCACGATTCAAGCCCAGGGCGTAGACAACTCCCATCTGGCAGGCAAAGAAAATCGAATTTTCTTGAAGCAAGGGCTTAGTCCGTACGGCACCCTCTGCCTGGTAGCGCCATGCCTGACGCCCGCCGCCGATATGAATGGCATAGAGATAGCGATCATCAGAACCCACAAAGAGGTGACCGAACTCGACAGTGGGGGATGAGAATATCTTGGCTCCCGTGGGAACGGTCCACGCCAAACGCCCAGAACGAGTCTCGACGGCATAGACCACACCATCGGTAGCTCCAAAAGCCACCACATTCTCCGCCACCACCGGGGTGGTGGATACGCCCCCGCTAGCCGCATACTTCCACAAGAATTTACCAGAACCAGCGTCGAGCGCATAAAGGTTATTATCGTACGATGGTGCAAAGACCATCCCACCCGCAACGGCCACGGAGGCGCGCACCTCATCCTCACAGGCAAAACGCCAGAGCGGTTTGATCGCGCCAGTAGAGATAGTTGCCGGCTCAACAGCGGCACGGCGACCGCCCCCCAAAGCACGCGCGCTTGGCAATGAGAACAATGCACGCTTCAGTTCCTCTGCCGACCCCCAGCGCTTGTTGACATCGTACTCTAAAGCCTTCTCCAAAACCTCAATCAGTTCATGCGACACGGTGGGATTGGTCTTGAAAATCGGGCGCTCGTGAAACGAGAAAGGCGGCTCAAGGCGCGGGTCTTGCTTGCTCAATAAGTGATGTAGCGTTGCACCAAGCGCATAGATATCCCCACGTGGCTCAGCAACCCCACGGTACTGCTCGGGAGGCGAGTAGCCTTCAGTCCCAATCATCGTCCCCTTTGCACCGCTTTGAAACAGTTTGGCGATGCCGAAGTCCACCAGCCGAATACGGTCATGATCATCCAACATGATGTTGGAAGGCTTCAAATCGCGGAAGATGATGGGGCGAGGCTGGTGATTGTGCAAGAACGACAACACATCACAAATTTGGACCGCCCAATCAATAACACGCGCCTCAGCGAGAAAGCCGTCTAACTCAGACACTAAGGCCTCTAAGTCTCGGCCGGGAATATACTCCAATACCAGATAACTTCGGTTTCCCTCAGTAAAATAATCATATACCTGCGGAATCGCCGGGTGGCTGAGCGTAGCAAGAATGCTGGCCTCGCGCTCGAAGTTGCGGATGACCATCTGCTGCACTTGCGGGTCAGTGGCCGTATTCACCATCTCCTTGACCGCGCAAAGGCGCTGCACATTCGCGAAACGAAGGTCCTGAGTCTTATAAACGGCTCCCATTCCGCCCACGCCAATAACGCCCAAGACCTTATAACGGCTCTGGAGCTGCACCCCCTCTCCAAGCAAGCCCAGCTTGGCCACCGCCTCGTTCGCGGGTCGCGCCGCCGTCTGGCGCGTTTCCAAACGGCGAACACGCTGGGTGCCAAGAGGGTCCGCGGCAGCAGGGGTTGAAGCACGGGGAACGCTAGTATGAGGCGACTCGGGCGGCAAGACGGGTGGAGACGCAGTCGGCGCTTCAGGGGTCAGTGCTGGCTCAGGGACGTTCGACTCAATCGAGAGTGGCGGGCGCAGGCGCTGCGATAGCCCGCGAATACGACGGGTGTCGAGATTGGTGTCAGGTCTCTGGGCTGGCTGTGGCTCTTCTTTTTTTTCTGGCATATTTTCCCCCAGAATTTGCAAAACTGCCTTGATTATACGGTTTTTCAGGCAAAAAGGCAAACTTGATACTACGTGAGTCTAACTGAAAAAGCCATAGATGCAAACCTGG
>JAFGFB010000028.1 GCA_016931315.1 Anaerolineae bacterium | reverse complement strand
CAGACGTGTGCTCAGTTTAGCCGTCTGCGACAACTTTGGCTCTCGCTTGCTAAGACTTCAACAGGGTGACTTTTGCGGTATTGCGAATAATGGGTTGAGAGAGGATTCCAGGGCAAGGAGCACGCTCAGAGCGATGGCTATGGTTATCGCCGCTGCCCCGAAGTGGGATACCGGTTGTGACAACCAGCGCGCCTGATTTCTTGGATTTTTTCTGGGCTTCGGCTGATGTGTTGGGATTGTGTTTGTGGGAAACGGCGTATTGATATCGCGCATTCCAGGCCGTCGTTCATTGTTCCGTTGCGCCCGGCATTCCCGGCATAGTTTAGGACGGCTCAGATTACGTTCTTTGAAGAATCGCTGTTCGCCCTCAGTCCAGATGAAGTCACGACCGCATTTGACACATTCAATGATTTCGTCACTCATGTTTACTTGTCGTCATCCCGTCATGTCTGTAGATTTTCCAGATAGCTGTTGTGCTGGTTTCTGA
Source organism: Anaerolineae bacterium (assembly GCA_016931315.1). Lineage (GTDB taxonomy): Bacteria > Chloroflexota > Anaerolineae > B4-G1 > SLSP01 > JAAZNO01. Next base: position 32,875 of record JAFGFB010000028.1, on the reverse strand, counting down.
ATAGCGGAAGTAATCGTCCATTCCGTGGGGTCGACTCCTTTCCAACGGTCAACGCGCTTCAGCTATGCGAAACCTGGCTCTATTTTACTCTTTCCTGGAAATCTCGGCAATACTGAACGTGCTTCGGGTGCGTTCCAAAGTGGGGGGCAAATCTATCCTCTGCGTCCTTCTCCGTAGCCGTGATTTTTGTGGGTGGGTGCAACCCACCCACAAAAATCACAAAAAAGACTACTCCTCTGCATCTCATTGCGTTTTTGGCTCGGGATCTAGTTTTTACAGACTCTTGCTTAGGTATTTTTGATAATTGCATTTGTCAATTCTGAGGGCTTAGAGTATACTTATACTATCTGCAATCAAAGCCGACACAGGTACACAGGCTGTGAGGCTAGGCGCAAAGTTCAACTGACCATAGGAGGCCCTAGATGAAACTCTCTTGCCTTCAGGAAAACCTGTCCAAGGGATTAGGTGTTGTGGGACGTGCGGTCCCTTCGCGAACTACGATGCCAATCCTGAGCAATGTGTTGTTGGCGACTGATGGCGGGCAACTTAAACTTGCGGCGACCAACCTGGAATTGAGTATTGTCCATTGGGTGGGGGCGCGGGTGGAAACTGATGGCGCAATTACGGTGCCAGCACGCAACTTCATTGACCTGGTGAGTTCTTTGCCGCCAGACCAGGTGACTTTGGAGATGGATCCCCATCGCCTTTCTCTCGCGCTTTCCTGCAATGCCGTCAATGCATCCTTCAGGGGGATATCCGATGAGGAATTCCCGTTGGTCCCGGAGTCTGAAGATGGTATAGGAATGGCGGCGGAGGCGGGTGATTTGCGGCAAGGGCTGGAGCACGTGACGTTTGCGGCTTCGACGGATGATAGCCACCCCGTGTTGACTGGTGTGCTGCTGGAGTTTGGATCCCAATCTTTGACGTTAGCGGCGGCGGATGGCTTTCGGCTCTCGGTGCGCCATGTCCCCTTGCTTCAGCCTATCAACCATCCTTTTAGCGTGATTGTGCCGGCGCGGGCGCTGGGCGAGCTGCTGCGCATTCTCGCTGGACATGAGGAGCCGGTGGCTATTTCCACCACGGCGCGCCATAATCAGATTGTGTTCAAACTTCAGGATACTGTGCTAAACTCACGGCTTATTGATGGTACTTTCCCGGATTATCGCCGTATCATTCCGCAATCTTATCGTACCCGTGTAGTGCTGGGGCGAGAGGAGTGGCTCCAGGCCTGTAAGCGTGCGGCCATTTTTGCGCGGGATGTGGCCAATATCGTCCGCTTAAGCATCAATCCCGGTGAGGTGGTGGTTTCAGCCGCTTCTGCTGAATTTGGTGAGGGTTCGACTGCGCTCAGTGCTAATATTGAGGGTGACGGTCTGGAAATTGCTTTCAATGTCCGTTTCCTGATTGATGTTTTGAGCGCTTTGGATGTGCCCCAGGTCGCTCTAGAGGTGAATGCGCCTACCAACCCCGGTGTCATCAAGGCATTGGGCGATGAGGATGCTTTCACGCATGTGGTTATGCCGATGCACCTGGGACAGCGTTGAGTCTTGAAGGTCAGTTAACCCGGTTTTTCCACATTTTTTCCAAATAATAAGGAGGTTTTTGATGGCGAAATTGACGGTAATTGAGGGTATTGGCGAAGCCTATGCTGAGAAGTTGAAGGCGGCAGGCGTTACAACTACACAGGTGCTGCTGGAGATGGGGTCGACGCCTAAGGGCCGCAAGGATTTGGCGGAAGCGACGGGCTTGTCACCCAAATTGATTCTCGAGTGGGTGAACCGTGTCGATCTATTCCGGATCAAGGGTGTTGGGGAGGAGTATTCTGACTTGTTGGAGTTCGCCGGTGTAGATACCGTGCCCGAGCTGGCGCAGCGCAAGCCCGAGAACCTCTACGCCAAGATTTTGGAGGTCAACGCGGAGCGCAAATTGGTGCGGCGTCCTCCCACTTTGGCGCAGGTGGCGACCTGGGTGGAGCAGGCGAAAGAATTGCCGCGTGTGGTGACGTACTAGGCAACTTCCCTTTCTGGATAACTCAAACGCCTCCCGGTAATTCCGGGAGGCGTTTGAGTTTATTGATTGTGTATGCTAGAGTTCGACCTCACGAATTTCGACACTCTTCTCAGCATAGTAGAATGCCAAAGATTCCTGCATGTCATGCTTAATTCGGCGTTGTACTTGTCCCATCACGTCTACAAATAGCAAGCCGCGTTGATCGCGTGGGCAGATGACGCCAAGTCTGGGCTTATGTTGCGACGCATCAACTGCCCATTCGCCATGGAAACGCCGCCGGAATACCTCACCGAGAAACGCGCCCCACACGGTTACAATATCGCGTGAGGGCTGTGGAAACTGGCGTAGGTGCCGGTCAATCCACTCATCTAACATTTGCAACCCCACTGCATCAAACATCACATTAACTGAGGCGAAGCGCGAAAGGCTGAGCCTGGCACGGTCTGCCAGCTCGGTGAGCTGCCGTGCCTGTGTCGGTGGCAGAAACTGGAGTGATTCTGTGGGCATGTTCGTCCTCTTATGGCTCTGGCTTCAAATCCCATTATATCATGGATACTAAGCTGACACAAATTTGTAACTGAAGGGGGTGCGTTCCAAATCTGGGGCCACAATCTCAAGCGCCCCTACGGGGGCCCCCATAGGGGCGCTAAAAAGGTGATTTTTCGCAGCGGGTAAAGCCCCGCTGCGAAAAATCATTCAGAGAAAGGCATTCGCATGATAGTCAACTTGCTTTTTCCCCATTTTGAAACGCACCCCTTTGAAAAAGGAAGCTTGTATCATCTGTCAAACTCCGGTATAATAGGTTGTTGAAGGCATTTCACTATTTGTGCTGCGGTGTTCATATTTCAGTTAAGGAGCATAGTTATGAAACGCAATGTCATTGCAGGTTTGATTGTCGGGTTGTTGGTATTCTCGCTTGCGTGTGGTGGTACTACTGATACTCCTGATCCCACACAAGTGCTTACCGATCCCCCCGCCAAGACAACGGGGGACTTAGATATCGAAATCTCTAACGAGACCCCCTACGATATCTGCTATGTTCAAATTTCGGGAAGCGACGAAGAAGATTGGGGCGATGATTGGTTGGGCGATGAGGAGGTAATTGCTGCCGGTGATTCGGAAACTTTCTCGCCTTCCTCTGGGACCTATGATGTAAAAGTCATGACCTGTGATCAGGCAACCCTGGCAACGTTCTGGGGTATCAGCAGCGATACAACTGTTACTGTAGGGGGACGAGGTCTGGCTCCTTTGGTTTTGGTCAACGAGAGCGCAACCGAAATCTGCTTCGTCTATATTGCTCCTTCGACCAGCGATGACTGGGGTGACGACTGGTTGGGGGAGTCAGAATCCATTGAGGCGCAGGAAGGTCAGCGCGTTTTCTTTGTAAACCCTGACACTTATGATTTGTTGGCGCAGGACTGCGAAGGCAATGACCTTGTGACGGAAACCGAGGTCGAGATTATGGACGAGATTACCTGGACAGTTTCGGATTAGTTTTCTGGAAAGATTGCTTTGTCCCGGACTTGCATTCAAAGATGGCAATCTGAACGAGCATCAAAGCCGCCTGCATTTGAGGCGGCTTTGTGTTACTTCGTTGATGCCTGAGAAACGTAGGGGGTGCGTATGAAAATCAACCCACAGGTGTTGGCGTTATTCACGGCGATGGCGTGGGGTATCGGCGGTTTTTTCGAGAAGCGAGGTTTGCATTTAGGCAATCTCTCTCCACAATTGGGAATCACCATTCGCACCGCGGTGGCGTTTCTCATTCTGGGACTTGTGAGTTATCCTGAATGGAAAACATTGCCCCAAGCTGGACCTAAAGCCTTAGCGATGATGATTTTAGGTGGCGGTGTTGTGGCAGGTGCTGTAGGGATGTTGTGTTTCTATGCAGCGATTAAAGGAGCGCCACTGGGTTCAGTCATGCCGATTGCTTTCACATCGCCGCTCTTTGGTGCGTTAATGGGGCTGATAGCCGGAACCGAGTCTTTCACGCCCAAAACTATTATCGGAATGCTATTGACCATTAGTGGCATTGTGGTGCTTACGCTGAAGTAAGCTGAGCTTGACATCGCAGTAAACCTGCATCATACTTGGGCTACCTGCAAATGGCGTAAGTGTGAGGGCGCGCCTTTCCTCGCTTGTGTAGGGTGCGCTTCTATTGTGTTTTGAATCTCTGACGATGCTCTCTCTGCGTGAGCTTACAGGCTGTTGGTTAAATATCTTGAAGGAGGGGTGCTCCCATGCCTGCGATTGAAGTAAAACCGGGAATATATTGGATTGGTGTCAATGATCGCACCACTGATCTCTTTGAAGGGCTGTGGCCTATCAGCCGTGAGGGAGTCTCCTATAATGCCTATGTCATCAATGGTGAGAAGAAAGCGCTGATTGATATGGCGCGCGATATTAAGGCAGGAGACTTGTTGAATCAGATTGCACAGATTGTGGACCCGGCCCAACTGGATTATGTGGTGGTCAATCACATGGAGCCTGATCACACCGGGGTGCTGACAACTATGCATCGCATCGCCCCGAACGCGATGATTCTGGGCACTAAGAAGGCATTGGATATGGTCGCGAGCTACTATCATATTACTGAAGGGGTTCGCGAGGTAAAAGATGGGGAGATTTTAGAACTGGGACCTGAACACAAATTACAGTTTGTGTCCATGCCATTCGTTCACTGGCCCGAAACGATGTCTACGTATGAGGTGCATCACCGTGTTTTGTTTTCTTGTGATGCTTTTGGCGGTTACGGGACGTTGCGGGGCGCGATTTTCGACGATCAATATCCCAACCTGGATTTTTATGAGCAGGAGGCATTACGCTATTACGTCAACATCGTCTCTCTCTATCCGAAACCGGTGTTGAAGGCGATTGATCGCCTCGCTGGCGTTCCCATTGATATCGTGGCTCCTTCGCATGGTTTGATCTGGCGTAGTCAGCCTGAGCACATCATCAGTCTCTACAAGAAATGGGCAGAATATGCAGATGGTTCAGGGGATCCCGGCGTGACCTTGCTCTATGGGACGATGTATGGTCTCACTGAACTGATGGTGGAGGCCGTGGCTGAAGGTGTGGCGCGTACGGGCTTGCCGCTTGAGATTTTTGATGTCCGTCATACGCATTCGAGCTACATTCTTCCCTATCTCTATACCCGGCGTGGCGTATTGGTGGGAGCGCCAACCTATGAGGGAGGGCTATTCCCGCCAATGGTGGATGCATTACACATGGCGGAACACAAGCGTATCTTCAATCGGCAGGCTGCGTGTTTTGGCAGCTACGGCTGGAGCGGCGGTGCGCGACGCGATTTCAATACCTTGTGTGAGACATTGCGGTGGAATCCAACTGAAGTTTGGGAGTTCAAGGGGTCGCCTACACCAGAGTTGTTGCGCGAAGGTGTAGCCTTTGGGACCCGATTCGCCGAATCATTGCTGTGAGTTCGATTCTGGGTACCGGGGATCACTAGGTGGAGACCTGTGCGGGAGACTCGAAAAGGGATTCCCCGAGTCTCCCGCACTTCTTTGTGTTATGGCTGTTTCAGGTATTAGCTGCTGTTGCGACGCAATTGAGTGGGTTCTGGCAAGCGCACCCCCGCTTTCGCCAGGAGCCAGGCGCCGGTGAGGGTCGGAATAAACTGCGTGCCCGGGATGAGGCTTTCGACCACGGTCAATGTGCGCAGCCGCTCCAATCCAAAATAGCTGAGAATCAGCCATCCAACAGGTGCGGAGAGAAAATCCAGCGCCAGGTCCAGCAAGTCCAGGATGACAACCAGTGTAAACGGTATGTGGCGCAATGTGGTGAAAAAGTCTGCATTGGGGGGCACCTGGATGTGCCTGAGGTTGCGGTAGGTAAGCGCCAGCAAGGTGAGCGCGAGCACGAGCGCAAGCCCCATAATGCCCAGAATAATCCAACCCACTTGAGTCCAGTCAATTCCTTCCGCCATCATGCTCCTCGTTTGAGCCGCCAGAGAACTTCGGGGAGGCTGCGCGCCACATCGCTTGCCGCCAGCCCTGCATCGCCTGATTGTTCGCGCAGTAGTTCACCGGCAAGCCCGTGAAGATAGACTCCAGTCGCCGCGGCCTCAAAGGCATTCAAGCCTTGCGCGCGCAACGCTATGATAGTGCCTGCTAGGACATCGCCCATACCTGCTGAGGCAAGCCCGGCGTTAGCGAATGGTGATATCACTGCACGCCCATCGGGAGCAGCAATGACGGTGAAAGCCCCCTTAAGCACAACGACTTGTCCCCATTCCTCGGCATACTGACGAGCAAGCTCCTGGCGCTCAGCCTCGGGCGCGGCTTTTTCCTGACCCATCAGACGCCTCATCTCGCCTGGGTGCGGCGTCAGAATGCTCCCCGGCGGCAGGAGCTGGGGCCATTCTGGCAGGGCGCTAAGGATATTGAGCCCATCGGCATCTACAATCAGTGGGGGAAGAGCGGCGGGCGGGCGCGAGGTACGGTTAGCGGATGTATTCTCGGTTGTAAAACCAGCCTGGCGACGTTCCAAACGTGTCCCCAAAAGCCTTTGAATAAAAGTGACAGTCTCTGGCGCCTGTCCAAGCCCCGGTCCGATAAGCAGCGCAGAAGCGTTGGGGAGTGTTTCTTCCAGGTCGGTGACGGCATTCTCTGTAATTGCACCCAGGGCATTTGATAGCGACAGATAAGTTACCTCGGGAACTAAGGGCACAATGGCAGCCTGTAGCGCTCCTGGAATTCCCAGCGTGACCAGTCCCGCACCGGCTTTGATTGCTGCGAGGGCTGCCAATGCGGCCGCGCCGGGGTAGTTGCTTGAGCCTGCCACGATCAGCGCCCGTCCGAAAATGCCTTTGTGGGCATTCGCGGGACGCGAGGGCAGCCAATCGCGTATGACCTCGGCGGTAAGAATTCGTCCCCACGCAGCTGGAGGCGGCACGGATTCTGGAATACCGATATCGGCCACGAACAAATCTCCGCAAAACTCAGCGGCTGGAAAATGGAAGTGCCCAATTTTCGGAGCGCCGAAAGTAACGCTGATATGCGCTTTTAGCGTGAGGGGGTCTGCTGCACCGGTATCGAAGTCCATACCTGAGGGACCATCTACCGCAATGATGAGCGGCTGTGGCGGCGCAATTTGCGGTGGTACGGTGAGCGCCCTGAGCGGCTGGCGTTCATCATTGTGGGCTAAGGTTGTGCTCACGTCTTGCAGAATGGTGGCTATGCCGGAACGGAGTGGGGGGTGCGCGCCGGTGCCTAGCAGCGCGTCAATCAATACCTCTGTTCGTGCGCATAGGCGCCGGAGTTCCACGCCCTCGGGGTCAGTCTCGCGGGTCACTATGATGACGCCACGTTTTTCTGCCCTCTCAAGCATCTTTTTACTTTCCTGTTTGCATGGTGCAACCAGATAAGCCGTTACTTGAGCGCCAGCTTCTGCAAGGCAACGCGCCGCTACCAGCCCATCACCGCCATTGTTGCCGGGACCAACCAGCACTAGAACGCGGCGCCCTTTCAAGACCCCATAACGTAGTGCGGCACGGGCAACCCCTTGCCCCGCAAGTTCCATCATGCGCTCGTAACTGTGTCCGGTTGCTGCTGCCGCAGCTTCCCACTCGCGCACGGCTGCGACAGAGAGGATGGGTGTTTGGTTTTTCATACTGGCATTTCTCCAAGCTTGAATAGAAAGCAAGGCATTTTTCGAGGGCGAGTTTCGCTGTTGCGAGTCTCTGTGTTGCACTTTTGAGACTAGGTCAAATGGGTATGGGCTATGTGGCTCACTTCACTGGTTGGCGCCTCGCGTAGCAAAGCAATCGCGTGAGGTAGGGCAGGTAGAATTGCCCGAAGATTTTCGGTGGCGCCGCGTGGGCTGCCTGGCAAATTGATGATGAGCGTTCGCCCGCGAATGCCACAGACTGCGCGTGAAAGCATGGCATGGGGTGTTTGCTGCAGAGATGCCATGCGCATTGCTTCCGCCAGCCCTGGGGCCTCTTTTTCAATCACGTCGCGGGTAGCCTCGGGTGTGACATCTCGCGGGGCAAAGCCCGTGCCGCCTGTGACGAGAATCAGGTCGAGAGATGCACCTTCAGCACCAGTGTCCGCCCAGGCTCGAAGCTGCTCTGCGAGCCGCTCCCGATCATCCGGCAATATGCTCGAGACCACCACCTTCGCCCCCAAGGCGCCCGTGACCAGCTCCCGTAGTGCTGGTCCGCTTGCATCTGTATATACGCCCGCAGCTGCGCGATCGCTTGCGGTGAGGATGGCTACCTGCGGGGATTGAGTGAATCTTTCCAAGATCATATTCCTTTTTGAGGGCTTGCGGATGTTGCGGGCGTTGAGCCAGGAGAAGGAGATTGCCTCGCGCCGTTATTCCCCCACCAGGGTATTCCAGGGTCCGTGCAATCCCTCCTCAGTCACCCCATAATAGACGCGTAGTGTGGCGCCGTCACGCTGCACCAGATCAAAGCGGGTGAGGTTGCCGTGCGCTCTGCGTTTCCACAGGCCTACATCCCCCAACCAGCGTATCTGCGCCGGATTGACTGGGTTCTTCTCGTTCTCCTCAATGGCATAGCGCCAGAGATGGCGTGCGGAGCGTAGGGTTACGTTTTTCACCAGGTTGCCATTACGCAGGTCACGCATGGTGTAGTAGCGGGTTCCGCGGCGCACCTCAACATCGGCAATTTCAACACCGGTTCGCGGCGCTGAAAGCGCATCTGAAGCGGAAGATGGTTGAAGTAACTCGGTAGTTGTCGCCGGTGCAGGTGTTAGAGGGGTGGGGACAGGTATTGACGAGACCTGCCCTTCGACTTCCAGACTGCGTTTAACCATGGTAACAATTTCATCGCGCACGGCTAAGGTTGTTTCAGCCTCACTGCGCAGGTAGATTTTGCTATCGTCTACGGTATAGGGGGTTTCATTGCCTCGCGGTATGGTAATGCGCGCAACTTTCATCCCGAATGTATCCTGTAAATCTACCGTTACGGGGAGCGCGGGGGTGATACGGGTCTCGATTTCGCCGCGGAGCTGATTGAGCACTCGCGTCGGCGCATTGCCCAGGCCTGTGGGTGGTTTGCGGGGATCTTCGGGTACCCCGATGTAGAGCGCCCCGCCATTGGTGTTGGCAAACGCGCAAACATCGGCAACAATGGCATCCATGAAGCCGCCGCGTTTGCTGTAATGCTGGTGGAAATCCTGCACGATATTGGGACCTTCCTCGCGGGCTGCCTGGATATAATCAAAGGGGCGTGCCTCGGCGCGATATGGCCGAGTACAGGCGAAGTCCTCGCCATTGAAAACGGCATACAGCGCCTCAAAACTCAGTTCGGGGAGCAATATTTCCGTGACTCGATCACCTAAGCCAAGATTTTTGGGATTTTGTGGGTCACGTGTGAGACGGTGTGAGTCGGAGCCTTGAACACAGCGCATGCGGCGGGGATATTCGGGCTTCGAACCATCGAAGAAACGTGCGGTAGTGTTTTTTCCCTGCCGGTCAAGGTCCGTCACCTCAAGCGCGTGAAGGTTTTCGTCTTGTGTAAAGGCGATGCGGGTCTGCCCACCAAATCGCATTCCCTGTAGCGCAACGCCGTGATTAGAGTTGGCATGTGCCCCAATAACGATGCCGCCTGCTTCATTGATAATTTGATAGGCGCTGAGGACATCCGTGGTTGCACCCATATCGGTGGCTCCGCTATCGAGTTTGTCGGGGGGCAAGCCTAATTGCAGCAGCAGAAATTCGAGATCGCGGATGCTTGTTTTGGGCGGTAAGATGCCAAGGATATGAAATCCAAAGGTCGCGGTGAACTCGAAGCCTTTAAGAACCAGTATTTTTCCGAGTAGACGCCGGTACTCCTGTAAGCGTTGTTCCTCATCGGGTGTAAGTCTTCCCAGGCGCTCCAGTAGCTCCAGGTCATCAATTTCCTCCACCATCGTCTTGTAACCATTGACCGTGTTATGGTCGGTGAAAGCGATGATGTCCAGGTTTTTGCGTTCCGCTTCCTTGAGCAACTCGAGGTACGTGACGCCTTCCTGTTGAAAGTCCGAGGAGGCAGGGGTGTGTAAATGTAAGTCCATCTTGTACCACTGATCGTTAAGTGGCGTCTTTTTGCGTCTTTTACGAGCCATAGATTTCCTGTTCCGAGAATGAATTGTTTATCGCGCGCGTTCCTAGTGAGGAAACATTCCTGCGAGGACTACGAGCAGCCTGCTGCCATCTGATTTTTGAGGCGCGATTGTCGTAGTTGCTCGATTTTCTCAAGGAGTTTGGCAGGCATAAAGGGTTTGAGCATGAACTCGTCAACACCGATAGCCTGACACTCTTCACTGCGATCCATACCGGAGACCGCGATGATAGGAATTGTCGTCAGTTGGGGATCGCTTTTGAGCTCTTTTAGGATGGCCAGGGTGTCCTGCTCTGCTAGATGTACATCCATGATGATGACATCAGGCTGTTCAGTCAGTGTGGCCGGAATGATGTCTTCGGGCCGTGATACTGTGACGGCCTCATAATCTTCCAATTCTAATAAGGTGGTCATGAATCCTAACATTACCGTATTGTCGTCTACCACCATGATCTTGCCCATTTTGATCCTTTGCCCTTGTTCAAATGCTGCTGCCTGAAGGCACGTCAGTGTATGATATTTGTCTTTCGATTATCTAAATTGTACCACAAATGCGGGAGAACGCTGGATACTTCCTTTTTTCCCCGCTCTTGTTTTCTTCTTTGTATGGGGTACAATGAATCTGTTTTTTGCATCATCTGGGATTACCGTTCTCCCCAACGGCGTCATATACGCCAGAACGAAGACGTGCATCCTTGTCGTATCTGTTCAGCGGTGGGGATTGGTTTAGAGTGGGATTGACACGCCAAAATAGCGCCATGTTTTCAGGAGGAATTTGCAATGCGAATGGTTGAGATTATCGAGAAGAAGCGCGATGGTAAGGTATTGAGTACCGCGGAGATTGATTTCTTCGTGCAGGGCTATGCCGATGGAACTATTCCCGATTACCAGGCTTCATCTTTGCTGATGGCAATCATGCTCCGTGGTATGAGTGATCAGGAGACCCGTGACCTTACTCTGTCAATGGCGCATTCGGGGGAGATGTTGGACCTCACGGACGCTGCACCTTTTGTCGTAGACAAGCACTCCACGGGTGGCGTCGGAGATAAAGTGTCTTTGGTGATTGGCCCCGCGGTCGCAGCGTGCGGATTGCCGGTAGGGAAAATGTCGGGGCGCGGATTGGGCTTCTCTGGTGGAACACTGGATAAGCTCGAGTCTATCCCTGGTTTTCACTGCGACCTTTCCGTTGCGGAGTTCAAGCAACAGCTGCGGGAAATCGGCTTTGTGCTCGCTGGGCAGAGTGTCAATCTGGCGCCTGCGGATGGTAAACTTTATGCGCTGCGTGATGTAACTGGTACAGTGCCGAGCTTGCCCTTGATCGTTAGTTCCGTGATGAGCAAAAAGATCGCGGCTGGGGCGGATGCCATTGTGTTGGACGTCAAAACCGGCAGCGGCGCCTTCATGAAAACGGTCGAGGATGCGGAACGGCTGGCAGAGAGTATGGTGCGCATTGGCAATGAGGTGGGGCGCAAGGTGGTGGCATTGCTTTCTGATATGAATCAGCCTCTGGGTTGGGCTGTGGGCAATAGCCTGGAAGTGCGTGAGGCAATTGATACTTTGCATGGCGCTGGCCCGCAGGATTTTCTGGAGCATTGTCTGGTAGTGGGTGGTGAGCTGTTAGCTCTGGGCGGGCAGGCTCAAGATGCCGTGCAGGGACGAGCGTTGGTGGAGCAAGCGATTGATTCCGGGGCGGCATGGCAGAAATTCCGGCAGATGGTGATTGCTCAAGGTGGTGACGTGCGCTATCTTGATGAGCCGCAGCGCTTCCCGGCGGCACGCATTGTGCGTGTGATTACTGCCCCTGCAAGTGGCTATCTTGCGCGGGTCCAGACCGATGAGATTGGTATGGCAACGGTAGGGCTTGGCGGGGGACGCCTGCAAAAAGGTGACCCGGTAGACCATGCGGTAGGGCTAATGCTACACCTCAAGGTGGGAGAGTGGATCACCGCGGGGGAACCGCTGTTCACTATCCACGCCAATGATGAGGCTCGCTGCGCTGAGGCGAAACGGCGGATACTGGCGGCATTGACCTTTTCGGAGTCGCCGGTTGAACCTTTGCCATTGTTCTATAAACGGGTGAACTAAAGGGAGAGTATTTGACGCTATGGGACTCAAACCTGATCATTGGATTCGTAAAGTTGCAATCGAACAGCAGATGATTGATCCGTTCTTCGATGGGCAGATGCGTAACGGCATCATTTCTTTTGGCCTTTCTTCCTATGGTTATGATATCCGGGTTGCCAATGAATTCAAGGTTTTCACCCCGGGTGTGGGCAACTTGACGGTGGTGGACCCTAAGGGAATTGACTCTCATGCCATGATTGATTTTGTGGGAGATATCTGTATTATCCCGCCGAATTCTTTCGCCCTTGCACGTAGTCTGGAGTATATTCGAATGCCGCGGAATGTATTGGGCGCGGTGTTGGGAAAATCAACCTACGCCAGGTGTGGTATCGTGACGAATTTCACACCCCTGGAGCCGGGATGGCATGGTTTCATTACCATTGAGATAAGTAACACCACGCCGCTGCCGGCTAAAATCTACGCCAATGAGGGGATTGCGCAGGTGTTGTTTTTCGAGGGTGATGAGCCATGTGAAATCTCGTATGCCGATAAAAAAGGCAAATATCAAGGGCAGACTGGGGTGGTGTTGCCACGGCTGTAGCGGAGGGTAGTGCACTTGAATCAGGTACCTTCTGAATCCCAGAACACCGGGATGCGCACCTTCACCATCATCTGGTTGAGCCAGGTACTTTCGCTATTTGGCACGGCGATGAGTGGTTTTGCGCTCACCTTCTGGGCTTATGGCGAGACGGGGCAGGCGACGCCGTTGGCAATGGTGGGTTTCTTCTTTGTCACGCCCATGATGCTGTTAGGCCCCTTCATTGGCGCTATTGTGGATCGCGCGAACCGTAAGCTGATGATGTTGCTGAGCGACCTGACTGCGGCGGTCACTTCGCTGATTATCCTGTTCCTGTATTTGAGTGGGTCTCTGGAAATCTGGCATCTCTACGTGATGGCGCTGATTGGCGGGATTATGAATGGCTTTCAGTGGCCCGCTTATTCGGCGGCAATTTCGACGATGCTGCACAAATCGCAGTACACGCGCGCCAACGCGATGCTTGAGACTGCGGGGTCGGCTTCCGGCATTATTGCGCCTATTCTTGCCGGGGCGCTTATCGGACCGCTGGGCGTCTCCGGGTTGTTGGCTGTGGACCTCTGTACGGCGAGTGTGGCGATTACGGTGTTGTTGTTAAGCCGTATTCCGCAGCCCGCGCAATCGCAGGCTGGCGCTGCGGCGCGCGGCAACTTCTTCAAAGAAGCGTTGATGGGTTTCGGATATATTTTCCGCCGTTCAAGCCTGTTAGGTTTACAGCTGGTGTTCCTGTTCGGGAATCTATTCCATAATCTGGGATATTCTGTCTTTTCGGCGATGATTCTGGGACGCACGGGCAACAATGCGCAAATGTTTGGCACGGTGAATTCGGCAGGGGCGCTGGGAGCGTTGTTGGGCGGCATCGTGATGAGCGCCTGGGGAGGCTTCAAGCGTCGCGTGCACGGCGTGTTGATTGGCTGGGCCGGTACGGCTTTGTTTGGCATGGTGTTGCTTGGGGTGGGACAGTCGTTGCCCTTCTGGGTCGTTGGGCTGTTTCTGGGGAGTGCTTTCAGTCCGCTCATTAACGGCTCCAATCAGGCTATTTGGCAAGCTAAGGTCGAGCCTGATATTCAAGGGCGGGTTTTTGGCACTCGGCGGTTGATTGCGTGGTTCGTTACGCCTTTAGCTGCACTGCTGGCCGGGCCCTTGGCAGATCGGGTTTTTGAACCGGCGATGCGCGAGGGCGGCGCGTGGGCGCCGATATTTGGCAAGCTTGTGGGCACTGGTCCGGGTGCGGGAATTGGCTTGATGTTCTTCATTTTTGGCCTGGCGGCGCTCGCCGTGGGCCTCGGTGGGTATCTTTTCCCAATCATCCGTGATGCGGAACTTTTGATCCCGGATCACGATAGTGAGCCGGATGCTCCGAGCAGCGAGTAGTTAGCAGATGGGCGCCGCAACTTTGGGCTTCCTGGATGGCTGGCGGGATACAACGCCCTTATTCGAGGCAGGGCTTCACTTACAGCTTCTCGATGCTGTTGCTGCGCGGCGGGAGCAGGAAATCGTGTACCCGGCAGTGGAACGCATTTTCTATGCGTTGGAGCGCACCCCTTTCGAAAAGGTGCGGGTGGTGATTGTGGGACAGGACCCCTATCACGGTCCGGGACAAGCAGATGGGCTGGCGTTTTCCGTGCCTGAAGGGATGCCGGCTCCGCCTTCGTTGCGTAACATTTTCCGGGAAGTTGCGCGCGATATTTATGCGGGCGCAGCGCCGCAATTCTCTACCGACCTGACACGCTGGGCTGATCAGGGGGTGCTGCTTCTCAATGCGGTGCTTACCGTAGCTGCGGGTAGACCAGGATCACACCGGTGTTTGGGATGGGAAACACTCACCGATGGAATCATCGCCGCATTGAGCGAGCAACGTGAGGGATTGGTGTTCATGCTGTGGGGCGCCTATGCACAATCTAAGCGTGTTTTGATCGCTGAGCACGGGCATTTGGTCCTGGAAGCGCCGCATCCTTCGCCACTCTCAGCATATCGGGGTTTCTTGGGTTGTGGGCATTTCTCGCGCGCGAATGCCTGGTTGCGCGCTCATAATGGATGGGAAATCACGTGGTAGGGAGGTGACCGTATGCGAATTTGTATCGGTTCAGATCATGCCGGCTTTGATCTCAAAGAGGCGGTGAAGGCGCATCTGCTCTCATTGGGTCATGAGGTGGAGGATGCCGGCACCCATGATCCTGGCGCTTCCGTGGACTATCCCGATTACGGGAACCTGGTAGGAAGCAATGTGCTTGCCGGTCTGGGTGACCTTGGGATTGTGATCTGCGGCACAGGCATCGGTATTTCGATAGCGGCAAATAAGGTTCGCGGAGTGCGAGCGGCGCTTTGCACGGATCCCTATATGGCTCGAATGGCACGGGCACACAATAATGCCAACGTGTTGGCGATGGGTGGGCGTGTGGTGGGCGTTGGTCTGGCGCTGGAGATTGTGGACGCCTTTCTGACCACCCCTTTCGAAGGTGGACGCCACGGTTTGCGTGTCGAGAAGATTGAGAGCCAGATATAGAGATGCGGGCAGATTATCTTATTCTTGGGGGTGTCTGTGCCTGAGCCAATCCGTATTCTGCACTTCGCTGACTTGCATATCGGGATGGAGAATTATGGGCGTGTGGACCCTGAGACGGGGTTGAATCTGCGGGTGGTGGATTTCCTCCGGCGGATGGACGAGGTGGTTGACTACGCCATTGCCCAAGAGGCGGATGCCGTGCTCTTTGCGGGCGACGCTTTCCGCACGCGAACCCCTAATCCTACACACCAACGCGAATTCGCGCAACGTATCCGGCGCTTATCTGAAGCCGCGATTCCCACCGTGCTTCTGGTGGGCAATCATGATATTCCTTTGATGGAGCAGCGGGCTTCCAGTGTGGAGATTTTCAGCACACTGGCAGTTCCCCATGTCATTGTGGCAGATCACCCGGGCCTGTTGCGCCTGGAGACCCGTCATGGCTTATTACAGGTGGCAACGCTGCCTTTTCCGGTCTACCAGCGACTCCTCACTCGTGAGCAATACCGTCACCTCAATCGGGATGCGTTGGATCAGGCTGTCAGCGGTGCTTTGGTGGATATTCTGGGCCAGCTAGGGGCGCAGTGTGCCCCTGATATACCGACTGTGTTGTTGGGGCATTTCTCGGTGGAGAATGCGCATTGGGGTTCTGAA
Organism: Anaerolineae bacterium; assembly: GCA_016931315.1. Lineage (GTDB taxonomy): Bacteria > Chloroflexota > Anaerolineae > B4-G1 > SLSP01 > JAAZNO01. Next base: position 16,963 of record JAFGFB010000028.1, on the reverse strand, counting down.
CGCAATATCATGGTGGGACGGGATGTGACGGTACCGCTTTCCGCAATCGCTGATCCGACGTGGGATTATGTGGCCCTGGGGCATATTCACCAGCATCAGAACTTGAACCCTGCGGCTTTTCCTCCAGTGGTTTACTCCGGTAGCCTGGAGCGCGTGGATTTTGGAGAGGAGCAGCAGCCTAAGGGTTTCTGTTGGATTGTTCTGGAACGGGGGCGTGCAGATTGGCGTTACATTGAGTTGCCAGCACGAGCTTTTCACACGCTTCGTGTAGATGTGCGCATGGAACCGGAACCGTTGACTGCTATACGTCGTGAGGTTGCCCGACATCGTTTGGAGGGTGCGGTAGTACGGTTGATCGTGGTTATGACGCCGGATCAGGAACCGCAGTTGCGCGATGCTGTGTTAATGCCATTGCTGGAAGGGGCTTTCTTTGCGCAAATCAATCGCGACATTGATCGCGCCGCCCGTGATCGTCTCAACGGTCTGGACCCCGATGATCTTACCCCTGAGCATCTATTGACACGCTATTTGCTGACTAAAGGCAGAGTTGAGGCTGAGATTGCACCTTATTTAGAGGAGGCCCGCGCTATTTTTGAGGAACCTGAGTCTGTGGCGTAAGTGGTTTGTATGTGCGTTTAACGCTGCCCTTGTTTTGCCGAGTTGAATCTGGAAGATCCATTTCTCTTTCTCGTCAAGGCTTAATAACTTCCTAACAAGTTCCTGATACACTCAGAGCATCAGGAAAGGATAGATATTCCTTCCTGGGATAGCTCACTATTAGCAGGAGGTACGATGATGTTCAAAAACAAATGGTGGAAACGTGGTCTGGTCGTGGCGTTGGTGATGGCGCTTTCTGCAGGTGTGGTAGGCGTGGTCAGCGCGCATGGCGGTGGCGATTGGTTTGGCCGTGGTGGCATAGACCGTGAGGCACTGCTCGCCGAGGAACTCGGAATCACCGTGGAGGATTTGCAGTCTGCGCAAGAAGCAGCTCATGCCCGCGCTTTGGACCAGGCGCTTGACCAAGGGCTGATCACGCAGGAACAATACGATCAACTGCGGCTACGCATGTTGGTAGCGCCATATCTCGACCGCCAGACCTTGTTGGCGGAGGCATTAGGCATCGAACTGGCAGAGCTTAATGAAAAGACCCTGGCTGAGTGGTTGGAGGAACTCGATTTGGATCGGGATGCCCTCCAGGAGCGTTTGCAGGTGGCTGTTGAGGCGGCACTGGAGCAGGCTGTTGCAGATGGTGTCGTCACTCAGGAGCAGGTGGATACGCTGAAAGACAAGGCTTTCTATATGCAACTCTTCCCCAGGTCGCGCGCTTCTGGGCGACCTATGCGGGGTGCTCCTGGGCGCTTTGGCGGATTGGCGCCCGAACTGGATTCTGATACCGATGATGATACGCTGCAGAACAATAGTTACAACATGCGGGGCATGTTAGGGTCCAATCGCTTCTAGTCGGAAAATGTTGGAGGCAGCGCCGACACGAGCGCTGCCTCCAACTGTGCTCAAGCCCGGGAATGTGGGTTTCTGAGCTGGTGATGAAGACTTTTTGAGGTAAAAGTAATGCGACGGAATGCGCTTGTTCGATGGTTGGTGGCGCCTTTATTGCTGGTGGTTTTAGGATGCGGCCTTTCGACTGCGCCGCAGCTGCCCCAAGAGACTCCTGTGGCAACGACGGAACCGGTGTCACCTGCGTTGAGCGCCGAGGAAATCGAGGCGTTGGTGGATGCCGCTGTAGCGGAGCGATTGGCTCAGGTCGAGCGGACCCCGGTAGCGTATTCGCCTGCTCCGGTCATCGAGACCGATTTGGAGGAAACACTCACTAGCCTCTATGCAAGAGCCAACCCGGCTGTGGTCTATATTATTGTGAGCAGCGGTGATATCGCTAGCGGTAGTGGCAGTGGTTTTGTCTACACTCGTGAGGGTTACATTGTCACCAACAATCATGTTGTCACCGGCGGGCGGTCTTACGAGGTGGTCTTCTCCAACGGGGAGCGGATGCTGGCGACGCTGGTCGGCGCCGATCCGGATAGCGACCTGGCGGTGCTCAAAGTAGAGGCGTTACCAGAGGAGATTGAACCGCTCGCGGTGGCGCAGAGCGATGCGCTCGAGGTGGGGCAGTTCGTGGTCGCCATCGGCAATCCGTTTGGCGAGCAGGGTTCTATGTCGCTGGGGATCATCAGCGGGTTGGGGCGCAGCCTGCAATCGCAACGCGGCACGACGATGGGAGGGAGCACCTACTCTCTGCCTGAGGTCATTCAAACGGATGCGCCCATCAATCCCGGCAACTCAGGCGGCCCACTGCTGAACCTCAACGGTGAGGTGGTAGGCGTGAATGCCGCGATTGCAAGCACGACCGGCACGGGCTCGGGGGTGGGCTTCTCGATTCCTGCTGCTGCGATAAGGCGCGTGGTTCCGGGGCTGATTTCTGATGGGCGCTACGTTTACCCCTATATGGGAGTGTCTTTTGATGGAGAAATCACCCTGGCGGAGCAAGAACTCTATAACTTGCCGCAGATTCAGGGGGCTTATGTGGTCGGCATTACTCTTGGCGGCCCAGGAGATTTGGCGGGACTTATCGCCGCCGATCTAACTTCGGGGCGGGGGGGGGATCTGATTGTCGCGTTGGATGATCAACCGATCAATAGTTTCGCTGACCTCAACAGTTTCCTTAGTTTCCAAGCCAGTGCCGGGCAGACTATTTCGGTAAAAGTGCTGCGCAGTGAGGAACCCATCACGCTCTCTCTGACGTTGGGAATGCGCCCGTAGGCTATGTGCCCGTAGGCTGTGTGCTTCAGCACGACGGCTCAGGTATGATGATACCTGAGCCGTCTTTTGTTAGCACAATCTGTTGGCGCAGTGGGTTTTAGGAGGGGGATTGACTCGCTGCGACACCGACATCAGCATCGCTGCCGCCGCGACGGGCTGCGGCACGGCTGGCGAGAAAGGTGAGGAGACCGCTGAGTACGAAAACCGCCGTGATCAGAACGAAGGGCAGGCGGCGGTTGAGCGCCGAGAGTTCGCCGCCAATCCAGCCGAAGGGCGAGCTCCCCAGAATGACTGCCAGGTTGAGCAGCGCCATGGTGCGGGCGCGTTCAGTGGCGTTCACCGTGGTCACGGTGAGAGTATCGAGCATGGTATAGGCTGCCGGAACCGAAAAGCCTTCCAGGGCTGTCGAGAGGAACAAAATCAGGTAGTTTCCCGGCGGCGTGAGGATGAGGATAATCTGGCTGATAATCAAGCCCGCGAGCCCGAAGAGCATGGGTTTGTGTGCCTGCCATAGCCGTAAGCGGGGCATGACCAGGAAGAAGAAAACGAGCATCATGATCGAGCGAACGAAGGGATAAAGGGCGATGTAGTTGGCGCTGATGTGCAGTTCTTCGGCTGCCAGAATGGACCAGAAGGTTCCGCGGATAGAGCTGGCAATGCTAAGCAGAATCATGAGACCGCCGGTGTAGAGCGTTGCGGGTGTGTGGAAGATTTTCCGGAGCACGGGACCTGAGCCCTGCAAAACGCTGAATAAGTGCTGGTGTCGGGTTTCCTGCATGCGCACGATTCCCTGTTGGGTTTCGGTAACCATGGCGTTGAGGATGATGAATTTCGCCGTCATGAGCACGAAAGCGAGGATGTACAAAGCGCGCACCGTGGGCACCAGGCCAAAGCGTCCCACGAAAAGTCCGGTCGCTGGGGCGACGAAGGCGGCTAACAGCCCTGCGATGTAAATCCAGGAGTAGATGTCCACAAGTAAGTCGGGGTCGGTGTCTTCGACCAGCAGGCAGTTCCACGAATTGTGCGTGACGCGCCAGGTGGCGTTGACGATGGCGGCGACCAGGAAATAGGTGTAGTTCTGCGCGACTGCCCAAATGAGGGTGGGAACGCTCCAGGCGAGGAAATCGAAGAGGAAGGTTGTGCGTTTGCGGCCCAGTTTATCGGTGATGGCGCCACTCAACAAAGTCCAGATGACCTGTATGGCCATGCCAACGCTGGCGAGGAAGCCAATCTGCCGGTCGTTCAAGCCGAAGGCGAGCATGTAGATGGAGGCATAGGGGGCATAGAGGTTGAAGGGGATTCCCCAAAGTGGCTCGGTGAGCACACAGCCGCGGGCGTTGCCACGCAGGCGACGTAAGGTTAGCATTAATGGATGGCTTCTCACGGGTATGATCCTTGGTCGGGTAGGCTAATCATCTCTTGGGGCATACTATAATCGTGGGTAGCCAACAGTCAATAGGGTAAATGACCGCATAAATTCCGGGTAAACGTCGCGTTAAAAATTCGAGGGTGCGTTTCGACTTGGGGGAAAAAGCGAGCCCGTTATCATGCAAATGCCTTTCTTTTGGTGATTTTTCGCGGCGGGGTTTTGCCCCGCCGCGAAAAATCACTTTTTATACGCCCCTTAGGAGCGCTTGAGATTGTCGCCCTAGATTTGGAACGCACGCAAATTCGATTTGAGCTTGACAAAATAGCACTTTCCTCTATAAGATCATGTATGCGGGTGAGTAAATCCTTACTCTTGAAACGAGGGAGTGCATGAGGCAATTGCGCCGCTTATGGTTGTTGCTGGGCCTTTATTCGTTGTTGTTCAATGTGGCAGCTGCACCGATCATGGATGAGCCTGCGGAACCTGAGGCGGTGGAGGCGCTATCACCCGATACGCTCACCGCGGATACCGCGTTTGCCCCGGCTTCAGTATCTGAACTCTCGACCTATTGGAGCCCAAAGGTGCGTCAGTGGGGACCCATGATTCTGGATGAAGCGGAACGCCGCGGTCTCGACCCCGATTTTCTTGCCTCGCTCGTGTGGATGGAATCCCGTGGGGATTCGCAGGCGATCGGTCCGGTAGGCTCGGTGGGCTTGATGCAGATCATGCCAAGTGAAGTCCCTGAATTCTACTGGCGTCCGTCCCGTGCGGAACTGTTGAATCCTGCAACCAATCTGTTCTGGGGGACCCGCACTCTGGCGACGGTCATTCATCAGGGGAACGGCGATGTATTTAATGCACTTGCGGCGTACAACGGCGGGTGGGATCAGATCATGTATCGCGCACCCAAATTCTTCGCTACGACGATTTTGCGCGATTATGTTAATGCGGTGGCATTGCGACATGGGTTGCGGGGGCAGGGGGAATGGCGCGCGATGTTTGCAGTCATGACGCCGGAGATTGGTGGACCGATTTGGGTGGCAGATTCCACCCGGGAAGATGTTTTCCTGTTTGGTGACGTAAATTGGGTTCCTGAAGGTTATCCATTGATTCCTGAGGACGTCCTGCCAACGGCGATTGTTGCGCAATGTACCAATGACGCGGGTGAGCCTTATAGCGTTGGGCTGTGGTTCTACATGGTGCGCCAGGACGGCTGGTTTGTGCCTTGATGTTCTGCGATGCCAGCTTTTGAGCCAGGGAACGATACCCTGGCTCTTTTTTCTATAGTGGCAAAACTGGCTAGATAGCTTGAAAAAACCTCTGTACCTTCCCCCGGTGTGATTTTTGCGGGCTGCGCCCGCAAAAATCACAAAAAACTACCCCTCTGCATTCTTGCATCGCCCACAGGCCCGTTCGTCTAGCTAGGTTTGCCATCGTAGTTTTTTTGCTTTTGGAGAAGGTGTTGGTTGGGCTTGGGGGGACCGCGGCGCGCGCAGTGCGCATGCCACGAGAGAGCGCGATTTGAAATCGCGACTAAAGTGGGTTGTTTCAATATTCGTGGCTTGATGTACAATGGAGTTCAAACATAGGAGGACTCTATGCTCGATATTGATCTGCTGTTACATTCGGCGACTCAGCTGTGTGGGGTGCCGCCTATCGCGGGCGAGCCACAGCGGGGTGAATCCCTGGGCGATGTTGGCTTGATTGAGGATAGTGCACTGGCGCTCAAGGATGGAAAGGTGCTGGCGGTAGGGGCGACGGCAGATTTGCGGGCGCGCTTCAGCGCCGCGCGCGAGATGGATTGTTCGGGCAAGGTTCTCTGCCCCGGTTTTGTGGACCCGCATACACACCTGATCTGGATGGGAGATCGCGCCGTGGAGTTTGAGCGGCGCATCGCGGGCGCGACGTATATGGAGATCATGGCGGCGGGCGGCGGCATCATGTCTACCGTGCGGGCGACCCGTGGCGCCTCGGTGGAGGCGTTGGTCGCTGAGGCGCGTCCCCGATTGGACCGAATGCTGGCGCACGGCGCGACGACGGTCGAGGTGAAGACGGGATACGGATTGGACACTCAGGCAGAGCTGCGGCAACTGGAAGCGATTGTAGCTCTGGACCGTAGCCATCCGGTGACCCTGGTTCCGACGTTTTTGGGGGCGCACGCGATTCCAGCGGAGTATCAGGGACGCGCGGACGATTATGTGGACCTGGTGGTTCAAGAGATGCTGCCGGCGGTGGTGGCGAAGGCGCGGGAACTACAGCTGCCCCGCTTGCCGTTCTGCGATGTGTTTTGTGAAGATGGCGCTTTTGACCTGGCGCAATCGCGGCGCATTCTGGAGGCGGCACGGGCGTTAGGTTTCCCGCTCAAGATTCATGTGGATGAGTTCAAGTCTCTGGGGGGAACCTCGCTGGCGGTGGAGTTGGGCGCGTTTTCGGCAGATCATCTGGTGACAACGCCGCCGGAGGAGATTGCGCTGTTAGGAAAAGCCAAGACGGTGGCAGTAGCGTTACCGTGCACGCCCTTTGGCCTGGCGCATCACGAGTACACGCCGGCGCGGGCGTTGCTGGCGGAGGGTGCGGCGCTGGCGCTGGCATCTGATTGCAATCCCGGCACCGCCTGGAATGAGTCTATGCCCTTTGTGATTGCGCTGGCTTGTCGCTATCTACGACTAACACCGGGGCAGGCGCTCGTCGCTGCTACTTTGAATGCAGCTTTTGCGTTGGGAATGGGAGATAGGGTGGGTAGCCTGGCGCCGGGATATGCAGCGGACGTGCTGCTTCTCGATGTGCCGGATTACCGGCATCTGGGTTATCGTTTTGGCGCCAATCCCGTGGCGGCGGTGCTCAAGGCGGGGCGGGTCGTCGTGGATGCAGAAGGTGTCTATGGCGCAGCTTGAGCCACTCGCGACGCCGTTGACGTTTACGGTGACGACGACGGGCGAGCGGTTAGATCGCGCCGTGGTGACGGCTTTTCCAGAGCTTTCGCGGGCGCTGGTGCAGCGCCTGATTGAAGCGGGGCAGGTCACCTTGAACGGACATCCCGCGCGCGCTGCGACCAAAGTGCGTTCTGGCGATGCTGTGACGGCGATCGTGCCTGCCCCCGTATTGCCCACGGTAGCAGCCGAAGCGCTGCCGTTGGACGTTCTCTATGAAGATGCCGATATTGTAGTGGTGAACAAAGCTCCCGGAATGGTCGTCCATCCTGGGGCGGGGAATGCGTCTGGCACGCTGGTGAATGCGCTACTGGCGCGCTGCCCCGATTTGCTGATGGGCGAGACTTCGAGGGCGGAAGCGCTGCGTCCGGGTATCGTGCACCGATTGGATAAGGACACCTCGGGGGTGTTGGTGGTAGCCCGGCATGAAGCGGCAATTCGTGCTCTGCAGCGACAGTTCAAGGGGCGCACGGTGACCAAGCGGTATACGGCATTACTGATTGGGCAACTGCCGCAAGCGGAGGGCATCATTGATGCGCCTATTGCCCGGCATCCCGTACACCGGCAACGGATGGCGGTGGTCAACAGTGGCAAACCCGCGCGAACGCGCTGGGAAGGAGCACAGGTGTGGCGCGATGGTCTAGGGCGTCCCTTCACGCTGGTGGATGTGACCCTGCTGACAGGACGCACGCACCAGATTCGTGTGCATTTTTCGTGGTTAGGCTATCCCCTGGTGGGGGATACCATTTACGGACCAGGGCGACAGCCGCTTGAGGCGCCAAGGCAGTTTCTCCATGCACGCGAGTTGACGTTTACTCATCCAGTGACGGGGGAGCAAATGACGTTCTCTGCCCCGCTGCCGGACGATCTGTGGACTGTGTTGGCAAAACTGGTTGTGAGCCTGTAGGGGCCTTACGGAGACCGCCAGAAGACCATGGAACGAGAACGACTGGATGTTTTATTGGTGACCCGCGGTCTGGTAGATTCGCGTAGTCTTGCGCACCGCTTGATTGGCGCAGGCGAGGTGACTGTGGATGGGCAAGTGGTGGACAAGCCCGGCGCACAGGTTCCGACGCAGGCAACACTGGTGCTGGCGGCAAAGCCGCGTTTCGTAAGTCGCGGCGGCGAGAAACTGGAAGCGGCGCTGGTGCGTTTTCCGGTCTCTGTGACGGGGCGCGTCGCCGCAGATATCGGCGCATCGACCGGGGGATTTACGGATTGCCTTTTGCAACGCGGCATCGCGCGGGTCTATGCACTGGATGTAGGCTACGGACAGCTGGCATGGGAACTGCGCCAGAATCCTCGCGTGGTAGTGCTGGAGCGAACCAACGCGCGTTATGTAACGGCGCTGGATGAACCGGTGGACCTGGTGGTTTCCGATGTCTCTTTCATCTCGGTGCGGCTGATTTATGCGGCGGCGGTGCATTGGTTGCGAGCGGGCGGTGAGGTGGTCTCGCTGATCAAGCCGCAATTCGAGGCGGGGCGCGGGCAGGTGGGGAAGGGCGGTGTGGTGCGTGATCCCGCTGTGCATTTGCAGGTGCTGGAAGGTGTATGCGCTGCGTTGCGTGAATTGGGATTGGGGCTGCGTGGCTTGATGGTCTCGCCGTTGCGGGGCCCGGCGGGGAACACGGAGTTTCTGGGGTGGTGGCAATTGGGAGCGTCTGGGGAACCTGCCGCGACGTGGATCGAGCGGGCGCTGGCAGAAGCGGCGGCGCAGTAACGGGCCAACCGCACCCCGGCGCGGGTAGAGCCATCTCCGAATCGTGGTACAATTCAAGTTCATAGAACAGAAGGGCTTCAAATCGCGTTGTTGCGCCGTTATTCATTGGAGGGAATGCTTTAGGGCATTTCTGGAAGGAAGAGCATTGGTATGGATCCTTCGAGGATTCGGAATTTCAGCATTATTGCACATATTGATCATGGGAAATCCACGCTGGCAGACCGGTTGTTGGAAGTGACCGGGACGCTGGATGCGCGGCAGATGGCGGCGCAAACGCAGATCCTGGATAGCATGGATCTGGAGAAGGAAAAGGGCGTGACCATCAAGGCTTCGGCGGTGCAGATGCACTGGCAGGCTGCGGATGGCGAGGTCTACGAACTCAATCTGATTGACACTCCGGGGCATGTGGATTTTGGTTACGAGGTCAGTCGGGCGCTGGCGGCGTGTGAGGGCGCGGTGCTGGTGGTGGATGCGACGCAAGGCATCGAAGCGCAGACGCTGGCGAATCTCTATCTGGCGCTGGAGAATGATCTCGAGGTCATTCCGGTAATCAATAAGATTGATTTGGTAACGGCGCAGGTAGAGCAGGTTTCTACCGAGGTGGCAGAGCTGCTGGGCATCCCCATTGGCGATGTGGTGGCCGTCTCGGCAAAAGAGGGCACGAATGTGCCGGCGTTGTTGCAGGCGATTGTGGAGCGCGTGCCGCCGCCGGATCAGGCGGATGAGACGGCGCCGTTGCAGGCGATGATTTTCGATTCGCACTATGATTCCTACAAGGGCGTGATTGCTTATGTGCGCCTGCGCGAGGGACGGGTGGACCGGAATACGGCGCTGCTGATGATGGCGACGGGTGCGAAGACTGAGCCGGTGGAGGTGGGGGTGTTCACGCCCGGCATGACTCCGGTGGCAGAGCTCTCGGCGGGTGAGGTAGGCTATATTGCCACGGGACTCAAGTCGGTGCGTGAAGCGCGGGTAGGCGATACGATTGCCGACCAGCGCCGGCTACCTTCAGCGCCGTTGCCGGGTTACAAGCCCGCGAAACCGATGGTGTTCGCGAGCCTGTATCCTTCGGAGGCCGATGATTATGCCAGCTTGCGGGATGCGTTGGAGAAATTGCAGCTCAATGATGCCTCGTTGACCTTTATACCGGAGACCTCACAGGCGTTGCAGTTCGGTTTCCGCTGCGGGTTCCTGGGCCTGTTCCATATGGAGATTGTGCAAGAGCGACTGGAGCGTGAGTATGGGCAGGATCTGGTCGTAACGGCGCCTAGTGTGGCTTATCAGGTGCTGTTGCGCAACGGCGAGGAGCTTGAAATTCATCGCCCGGCAGACTTGCCGGATCCAACCCTGGTGGAAGAGGTGCGTGAACCCTGGATGAAGGTGCAGGTTATCACGCCGAATGAGTATCTCGGCGCCCTGATGGAGATTTTCCGCCGCAAACGGGCGAATTTCCTGCTGACTGAGACGTTGGATAGCCGGCGCGTGTTACTCACGTTCGAGGTGCCGCTAGCGGAGATGGTGATTGACCTGCATGACAAGATCAAATCGGCGACGCGTGGCTATGCTTCGATGGATTACAATTTCGATAGCTACCGTGCCGACGATCTGGTGAAGGTGGATATTTTGGTGAACAAAGAGCCGGTGGATGCGTTGGCAATTATCGTACACCGGGATAAGGCGTACGACAAAGGCTCATTATTGATCCGTAAGATGAAGGAAGTCATTCCGCGGCAGCTGTTTGAGGTGCCCATTCAGGCGGTCACCGGTGGCAAGATTCTGGCGCGGGTTAACGTCCAGGCGCTGCGGAAGGATGTGCTGGCGAAGTGTTACGGCGGCGATGTGACGCGCAAACGCAAGCTGCTGGAAAAGCAGAAAGCTGGCAAGAAGCGGATGAAGATGCTGGGGAATGTGGTGTTGCCGCAAGAGGCATTCCTGGCGATGTTGAGATTGGACGAGGAGTAGAGAACCCAGAGGCGAGGGGGGCTTATGAGCGTGCTGATTGAACGCTGGTTGGAGATTCCGGGTCCGCGCCGTTGGCGCTTAGTGCTGGTCTTCCTGGGATCGGTCGTTCTCGGGGCGATCCTATGGCGTACGCGGGCGGTTCTGGCGCCATTCGTGGTGGGCTTGCTCATGGCATATTTACTGGCGCCGCTGGTGAAGTTGATTGAGCGAGGTTGGCGGTGGATTGGCGCCCGGCGCCGATTGCGGTTCTTCCGCCGGACTGCACGTCCCATTGCCTTAGTGATGACGTACCTGCTGGTGATTGCGACGTTGGTGGGATTTTCAGCGTTAGTGGTGCCGTTGGTGGTCCAACAGGGGCAGACACTGTGGGCGGAACGCGAGAAAGTGTGGACTTATCTCACCGATTTGGCTGACAGTGCAGTGGCACAATACCGGTTATTGCCGCCGCAAATTCAGACACGGATTGATGAGACCTTGAGCCGCTTCTCGAGCCAGCTCGGCACAATCGTCCAACAAGCGCTCAGTGGTACAGCTGTGGCAATCTCCTACACGGTCACGCTTGTGCTGGCAGTTGTCCTTATCCCGTTCTGGACTTTCTATCTTCTGTTGGATTCTGATGGTTTGAAGGAATCTTTACAAGACAGCATCCCTGGGTCCATTCGTGAGGATGTGTTCAAGGTGCTGACGCTGGTGGACTCGGTTTTCAGCTCCTATCTGCGCGGGCAGCTGTTCCTGGGGCTGATTATCGGATCGCTTTCGGCGATTGTTTTCTCGATTATGGGCGTGCGCTTTGCGGTGTTTTTGGGGCTGCTGGCGGGAATTTTCGAGTTGATACCCAATATCGGACCGCTGCTGGGGGCGATACCGGCAGTGCTGGTGGCACTGACCCAACGTCCGATTCTGGCGCTGTGGGTGGCGGTGTATGCGGTAGGCATTCAACAGGTGGAGAATATCTTCATTTCGCCGCGTGTTTTGGGGCGCAGTGTGAAACTCCACCCGGTGATTGTGATGGTGGTTCTGGTTATCGGAAGCGAGCTGGGTGGTCTGGCGGGGTTGTTCCTGGCGCCGGTGCTGGCGGCAGCGCTGCGGGATTTGTTCCGTTATCTGTATTACCGCTCTAGCGATGAACCGCTCGCACCGGAAGCAGCGCTGAAAAAAGTGTGGCACGGGGACCGCTTCGAAATCGAGGTGTGAGAGTGCGATGGTGCGCGCAATAGCGCGCTTGTCAAAATCATGGATTGCGGTATAATCTCGAACGTTGGCGGGGCGTAGCCCAGTTTGGCTAGGGCGCTACAATGGGGTTGTAGAGGTCGAAGGTTCAAATCCATCCGCCCCGACAGACGAAAGGAGATGCTCGTTCTTATTGTGAAAACAGTGGGAATGAGCATCTTTTTTTACTCTCCTTTTAACATTTTCAACGTGAGCGATAGCTGTTCGATTAGCGCGTCGCGGTTTGCGCCATCAAGCGTTGATGGTGAGAATGTATCAGATTGTGTTAAGCTTGCGATTGATACCTGGATGTCATCGCCAGTTAGCTTCCCATAAACTTGCAGGGTGACGGTGAGATCTCCGTGCCCCACATTTTGTGAGATAGCGGTCAAAGCTTTCATATCACGGGCGCGTTTCACTGCGTAAACGATATGTCCATGACGGAGACAATGGGGGTGTTTGTATGAAATACCGATGCTTTCACATAGGGAATGGAGTCCTTTGCGTACAGCATCCCCACGTGATTGTCCACCTCTGGTTTTTCCAGTCAGTGCCATGCCATCGCGGGTAATATCGGCGAACCATAGTGCATCGGGTTGTAATTGGCTGCGGACTAAATCATCCCATTGCGTGACTATTTTCAGTAGATTGGGGATTTGTAGTAGATATGTGTTGATTGGTTTGCTGTTTTTGGTTTGAACGCCATATAGTCCCCATTGCCAAATGACTGGGTGTGCTACTGAAAGATTGATGGCTTTAAGTGGAAGCGTGACCAGCGCTCCAACGCGCATCCCTGATAGGAACAAGAGTGCTATGGCCGCGCGTAGACGAAATTGGGTAAGTGTTTCATCATGATTTGGGGCTGCAGCTAGCCGCTCGACTTCTGTGAAAGTGTAGAACTCATGCTCGATAACCTGATTTTCCTTGGTTAGAATTTTCAAACTTGCTAACCATTCATCGTTGACAGCGTGCGGAGGGTAGCGTTTGGGATCGATTTTGCGCATGAAGTGGAAGAATCGTACCAATTCCTCGAGTGCTCGGCGTTTGGTTACTGGCGATAATTTGCCTGTTTTGCCATCACTTCTGGTACTGACGATTCCGACTTGTTCCAGATAATCGGGAAAACTAGTAGTGTTACTTGGGGATTGAGGAAAGGGTCTATCTTTGCTCCACTCAAGTGCGTGTCGCAGCAATCCCCATTGCCTTTTGATTGTTGCAGCAGTATTTCTCTTTGTCTTTTCGCAGTATGCCAGATAGGCTTGGACGTCCATCCAGTTTTCGCGGCATATGAGTACGTTATTGTTTCCCATGTTTATTCTCTATTCTCGCGTGCTCGAGCGCGGTTGATAGTGGTTCCGCAATGGGGGCATATGCCGGTAACCATTTCTATTACGCGATTCTGAAATGTGATCGAAAGCGGATCCTGCATTTTCACAGGTCGATTGCAGTGCAAGCAAAAAGCTTCATCCGGCTGCATACTCAGTTTCTTTTTCTTTATTGTTTGGAGCCATTGTGTTAACTCTGTGCCTACTATCCAGATGCGGTTTTTCTCGTCGCGTCGATGCGGGCAACCGGCTGGGATTAGTGATCGGTATATTGTATCAATGTGGATACCCAGAATTTCGGCGATCTCTGATGGCTGGTACTCCATGGTCAAGAGTTTTTGAGATCGGAGTCGTTGTACCCGGTCGAGGCGCGGCATCTGAAGGTTGTTGATTGTGTCCATTGGTTCCTCTGATAATAAGTCAGTTGGTAGTAGTATTGTATCATACGGTACACTTGTTGTCAAGTAGGAGTGTGGCCATTATGGGGGGGATTATGAAATCGGAAACGCATTTCGGTCAGTGGTTGGAAAGGCAGATAAATGAACGAGGATGGAATATCAGCGAGCTGGCACGGCGTGGCGAAGTAAGTCATGTTGCTATCTTGCGCGTCATAAATGGTGACCGCAATGCGGGACCAGAATTGTGCCGTGCTATTGCCAAGGCGCTTGATATGCCGGAGGAGAAGGTGTTTCGCCTCGCGGGGCATCTCTCGGCTCTGCCTGCGCCAGATGATGATCTCAGTTTTTCCGAGGTCTACGATATGATGAAGCGCCTTACGCCAGAGGAGAGACAGGAGATAATGGAGTACGTGGAGTGGCGGTACCGGCGAGCGGCTGATAAATCGTCGAGTTAGGGGGTTCATCTGGCTCGCCTCCGTTTTAGCTGCCGCCATCGCCACCAGACGAAAAGGGCCGCTGTAAACGGACACTGGGCAAGAATTGATATCATTGAGTCCTCCTTAATCTTGGCTGGTACATCACCATTATGGCATACACAGGGGTTCGATGGGAGTACTGTGGTTGCATTTTCAGTAGCAAAATCAGTAGCAAATCCAAAGCTGTCTCCTGATGCTCTGAAGGATGTGCTGCAAGCCTTGGAGCAGGCAGAATTGCCGCCTCTACCAGTTGAAGTGGAGGCGTTAGTTGCTCTATATCAGACTCATGGAATTCCGACGTCCATTGATGCCGAGTATCCTGGTCTAGTTGTTGCTTGGGCTTTGTCTGAGTTCTGGTGCCGTGAGATCCTCCCGCAACTTCTGGTTGCGAAAGCGAATGCTAAGCATTGGACAATCGCGTTCATCCCCTTTGCGCATTATGTTGCTCCACTGATGAGCCGGCGTTATGCTCGCTATCGAGCTACATCTTTTGGCAAAAGTTCTACGGAGGTCACACTGCAATACTTGCAAGATCCGGATTGCCTCGCGGAGTGGGGTATCGACGCAGATGTGGCGAAATCTGTAGCGAGGGAAACGGTAAATCTTGCGGATTACACTTTCTATCGCTGGCTAAATCAAAGCCTTGCTAGTATTTGCATCATTCTCGGTTCTATGTCAGAAGAACCTGTGAGTGCACTACCAGTATCAGATGCAGGTTTTGCACGTCCTGTTTTTGAGATTACTCGCCAACAGCCTCTCGCTGCATTGCATGAGTGCGTTTTGCAGGCAGCAGATGTGGGGGCATGGGTGGCCTTGATCGGTTTGGGTGGCATTGGGAAAACTTCGATGTTGGGTGCATTCCTTCGTAGTGTGGACCTGGGCAAGCAATTTGATGGAGGGCTTGTTGCTTTTAGTGGGAATCCCCCTATGTTGGCTGATACAGATGCGGGATTACTGCGTCCTATAGTGATGCGGCTCTGCCAGCAAGCTTCTGCACAAAGTGCTTCAATAGAGGCTTTGCGGTTAATGCTCAGAGAGCATCTGATCACTAGAAGGGCGCTGGCTATTGTGGACAACGTCGAACAACTGCAGTCGCTACATTGGTTGCGAGACATCCGGGGCCTTACCGTTTTGATCTCTACACGTAGCGTTAAACAAGCAGAGGGATTGGGCATCAACTCTGACTGGCAGATCTTACTTGGTGCGTTGACGCAGGATGAGGCACGTGAACTGGCGGTTGGGATTAGTGAATGCCAGCCAGTCACGGAGACTGATGAGCACGCTTTGGCCGCCGTACTTGATCTGGTCGAGCGCTATCCATTGGCGGTTGAAATTGCTTCTCGGATAGCACAACGCAAGGGATGGGAGGCTACACAACGCCTCTTGTCAGACGTCGAGAGCCGAAAACTGGTCTTGGGATATCATGACTCTGCCTCCAATGCATGGATCGCTTTGGAGGCAGTTTGGGACAGCCTTGATAGTGAGATGCAAGAACGGCTGGCGCTTTTGGGTGCTGTGCCTTTGCTGAACAGGCATGACATTGCGATGGGGCAAGCCGTTTGGGGAGTATCTCATCAAGTTGCTGAAGCATCCTTCGATCGCCTGGCGCAGTATTGCCTTGTTCAGCCGATAGCGAGTGGCGCGTATCGCATACACGCGTTGATGTGGGAATTGGCTCGAAACAAACTGAGTGGCATAGACCCAGAACGTGTAGCAGCAGTCAAGGGATGGGAGTGGCGGTATCCTATTCAAGAGGTGTGGTCCGGTTGGCGTTGGTGGTGGCCTTGCGTGCCGAAACCGGGAGATTCTAGTTGGGCATTGTGGGACCCAAGAGTGCCAAAGACACCCAGGGGTGAAGGTTTTCGATGGCTGCTGACGATTGTGAAGCAGCATTTCTGGCGAACTGAAGATAAGGTTCATGTTCTCGCTGATCCATTGGAATGGGTTGTTATGCATCGCCGAGCCTATCCGGGAAAGGCGGCCATGATTGCGGCGATGTGTGCAGTGATATTGAACGTTGTGTTTTTGTCAGTCGCGGGCTGGATTCGGGTGGTCATGCAGGTGTCTGATGAGCCTTTTTGGACTATGGCTATGGTCTGTCTTGGGTTTGCCGTTGTTTTTGAATCCATCTCATTGCACTTGACGTTTGATCAGCGCCGGATTGCTGGTTGGCGGGTATTGGGGAAGTCGTTTACGGAGAGCTTGGTTTATCGGCGCCGCGAGAAGTGAGCGGGGTGTGAGGAATTCTGAGGCAAACGTGGCTTGCGTTTGCCTCATTTGTTTTTGTCTATATACTAAATTGTGTGCCAGTTGGGCAAATGATATGAGGGCGCCCTATGGCTCGAAGTATAAGTCGGGCGCATTTGCAAATGAGGACCGTGGTGGTGGAGATTCTGAGCCAACTTAAGCCCAATGCGATTGTTCGCAGCCCCCTGTTCCCTGAACCGCTCAAGGTACTGGTGGTGATGTCGCTGGGTGCGACGACCAAACTGATCGGGCAGGGCATGCGCACAAATCAGGTGCATGAGGCGATCCTGACTGCGGCGCAGCTGGCGACGCTGGAAATCGCGCCGGAAGAACCGCCAGGCGACGGCGACCCGTTACGTTTCCGCCTGGCGATTGAGGCGCTGCGCCTGGGATTGGCTTACGAATATGACCCGTACTTCGCGCTCTCCATTGCGCGGATTGACCCCCTGCCACACCAACTGGAAGCGGTCTACGACTACTTCCTCAAGTTGCCCCGTATTCGCTTTTTGCTAGCCGATGACCCCGGTGCAGGCAAGACGATCATGGCAGGCT
>JAFGFB010000298.1 GCA_016931315.1 Anaerolineae bacterium | reverse complement strand
GGGATATTGCCGGGCGTGACGAGCTCCTGTGCGCCCACCCACAAGAGCGGGCCGAAGGGCGGCGCGGTTGCCGCCATGGACATCAGGTCATCGTAGGTATAGTCTGCGCCGTGGCGTGCCCACTCGCTGCGGCATTGCTGCAGAAGCCAGAGCCCGGGGATGATCTTCAGCAAGCGGGTACGTCCGCCCACACCTCCCTCGTTGGCCAGGTTATGCGCCAGCGTTTCCGCTGTGATTAGCGGCTGATCTAGTTCGACGCCGACCAACGACCAGGTGCCGGAGCTGATATACATGAAGCGCGGTTGGTTTACTGGAATCGCCGCCACTGCGCTGGCGGTATCGTGAGATGCGGGGACAATCACCGAAATTTTCCCGTTTTGGCCTTGCTCCGCGAGCCAGGGCTGTAGAGAGCCCAGCACAGTACCCGGGGCGATGATGGGTTGAAAGATAGCTGTTGGCAGGCTCAGGCGTTCCAGCAACGGTGTAGCCCAGCTACACTGCAAGGGGTTATAGCACTGAGAAGTGGTTGCAATCGTGAATTCCGTGGCTTTTTGTCCGCTTAGCCAGAAGTGGAAGAGGTCAGGCAGCATCAGCAATGAATGTGCGGCTCCCAGAATTGGATTGCCGGTTTGCTGTAACGCTGCTAACTGAAACAACGTATTGAATTCGACCAACTGATTGCCCGTTGCTGCATAAATCTCATCGGGCGGCACATGCTCCAGCGTCGCGGCAAGAGCCTGGCGCGTGTAGGGGTCGCGGTAGTGAAAAGGATTGCTTAGCAGACGGTCGCGGTTATCCAGTAATGCGAAATCTACGCCCCAAGTATCTACCCCCACGCTCGCCAGACCGCCATGAACGTGCGCGGCAGCCTTTTGTAGCCCGACCAACATCTCAGACCACAGCCGTAATACATCGCTGTAGAGATGCTCACCGGCGCGTACTGGGCCAGTGACAAAGCGATGCACCTCCTCCAGCGTGAGGCGTTGACCGTCAAAGTGCCCGATGACCGCCCTGCCACTCTCGGCGCCCAGGTCAAAGGCCAGGTGATGCGAAGTCGCTCTTTTGATCATCGCTTACCCGCTTATTCCAGCGCCTTTCGATACAGAGGCTGCAATTGCGGGTACAATTCCAGGAAGAGGTTATACTGTTTCTCGTATACAGCCGCGCCCTCCGGGTAGTGGACCACTTGTTCGGTCGCCACGAGGCGTTCCACGACTCGCTGGTAGGACTCAACAAGCCCCAGGGCTTTCCCACAGAGCAGCGTATTGCCCAGGTTGGCGGTATCCGGCATGTTCACGGTGGAGATGGGTTTCTTTAGGATCTTGCCCAGCGTCTGCAACCAAACCGGACTTCTTAACCCACCCCCGACTGCCCGCACTTCGTCAATCTGAATTCCAAGTGCTTCGATGGTTTCGATGTTGTGCCGTAGAGCGAAGGAGACACCCTCCATGATGGCTTTGATCATATGTGGCTTGGCCGTGCCCAGGTTTAGGCCAAAATATACGCCGCGTGCTGAGGAATCCCAATATGGGGTGCGTTCCCCGTTCAGATAGGGCAGGAAAATCACGCCCCCGCTGCCATCCGGGACATCGCTAATTGCCTGATTGTAGCGGTGGAAGATATCACCCGAAGCGGCAGGCTGCGACGCCTCCAGGGGGTCAAAGGCGTTCTTGAACCACTGCAGTGATTCGCCCGCGGTTTGGGTGATACCCAGCGTAACCCAATGTTTGGGCAGGCAATAGTGCCAGCACAGAGTGCGCCCGTCTGGGTCCAACAGCGGACGGTCTGAGCAGACAGATACCACCCCGGCAGTGCCAATGATGAGCGTCACCTGACCCGAACGCGCCATGCCGGCGCCCAGAGCCGAGGCGGAATTGTCGGAACTGCCATTGATGATGGGTATGCCCGGTTTCAGACCGGTCTCCCGGCCGGCTTGGTCCGTGACCCTGCCGATCACCATGTCTGAGGGGCCGACCGCCGGAAATAGCTCCGGCGCGATGCCGAAATAATCGAAGGCCGCTGCCGACCAGCGCTCATTGCACACGTCAAAAAGCA
This sequence comes from Anaerolineae bacterium, assembly GCA_016931315.1. Taxonomy (GTDB): domain Bacteria; phylum Chloroflexota; class Anaerolineae; order B4-G1; family SLSP01; genus JAAZNO01. The sequence goes on along the minus strand of JAFGFB010000298.1, from coordinate 4,790 downwards.
GCGTGCCGCTGGCTTCGGCATAATCGGTGGCCTTTTCGCCCGTCAGCAGATATTTGACGTAATCCTTGGCCACCAGGATCGAGCGCGTTTGGCGCCAGACATCCGGCTCATGCTCCTGGACCCACTTTGCTTGCAGGGCGGTGTACGTGGTTGAAGGGGTATTGGCTGTCTCCTGCAGCAGCAACGCCATACCGGATGGGTCGCTTTGAATGCGTGCTACAATGCCGCTTGACCGCTGGTCCATCCAGGTGATCGCCGGGCGCAGGTTGCGATTTGCGGCATCGAGATAGACCTGCGTGTGCATCTGCCCGCACAAGCCAATTCCTGCGATACCGTCAAATGCCTCTGGATGAGCATCCTTCAGGCGTCCCAGAACGCTGATCAGCCCTTGCCACCAGGCTAGTGGATCCTGCTCCACGTATCCTGGCTCCGGGGTAAGCAGGGGATACTCACACGATTGCGAGCCAATGAGGGTGCCAGATTCAGAAAAGATACTGACCTTTAGCCCAGTGGTTCCAAGATCTATGCCCAGTAGCGTGTTCATATGCTTCGTCTTTTCTCTTTATAACGATTTAGCAAGAATTGAAGTACCATGACGGCAATTAACACCATGCCCCACAACGCCACGGTCAGGAAGGTGTTCACCCCCATCAGGTTCAGCCCGTTGGAGATGATTTGCAGGATAATGAGACCCAGAATCAGGCCCGAGACACGGCCGAAGCCGCCCGCCGCAGAGACGCCGCCTAGCACCGAGACCAACACTGTGAGCAGCAGGTAAGATTCACCGTAATCCGCTTTGGCCGAGTTGAAGCGCGAAATCATGACGATCGCAGCCACGCCCGAATACAACCCGGAAATCAGGTAAGTGGACATCAGCACCCGCGGGTTGTTGACCCCAGAGTAGAAGCACGCCAGCGGATTGGAGCCTAGCATGTAGATCCGGGCGCCCAATGAAGTCCGTTGCAGAATGACGCTTAGGATGACTGCTCCAGCTGCAAAAATCAGTATTGGAACCGGTAGGCCTAGAATGGTACTATTGCCGATGGCTCGCATTGCCGGTGGAAATCCTGAAACTACGTAGCCCTTGGTGATGGCAAGGGCTAAGCCGCTTACCAGAATCATCGTGCCCAGCGTGGCCAGGATGGGTGAGATCTCCAGATGGGCAATTAGAAAACCGTTCAACAGGCCAATGGCTGCAGCTACAAGCAGACCCGCCAGTATCGCCAGGATTACCAGCCCAATACCACCGGGTCCCGTAGCTTCGGGGGGAATCGTCTGGGTCAGGATGAGCGCCATGATGATGCCCGCCAGATTAGCCGTGGCGATGATAGAGAGATTGATGCCGGAAGTTAGCATGGCAATCATCATCGCCATGGATAGGATGCCCAGCTCTGGCAACTGAAAGGCCATTGACCGGAAGTTGTTGAGGCTCATAAACGTTGAACCATTCAACAACCACATCAGACCAATGACCCCCAACAGAATAAAGAACAACACCAGGAATTCAGAGTATTTGCGTTCCATACCCGCCTCCCGCATCACTCAACTTCGATGATGGTCCGCCGGCGGGCCGATACCTTACGGCGGTAGGCGCTGGCGCCCACACTGATCAGAATCACCGTGCCAATCACTACCTTGTACCAGAAGGCGGGGACGCGCATAAGCGTCAGCCCGTTCCCCATGATGGCGATCAACACCACACCCAAGAACGTGCCCAGCACGCTGCCAGTACCTCCTGTTAGGCTCGCTCCACCTAAAACTACTGCTGCCACCACATCCAATTCCTTGCCCACCAGTGAATTGGGAGCCACGGTTTGCACCAGCAGAGCCTGGATGACGCTGCCAAAGCCTGCCATCAGCCCCATGAAGCCGTAGACGAAGAGATTCAGTCTCAGGAGATTGAAACCGGCGCGCTTTGCCGAGGCGCTGTTGCCCCCCATCGCGTAAATGCTGCGGCCCAGCACGGTATAGCGCAGCACAAACCAGGCGATGAGCATCAACACGAACCAGAACGCCGTAATCACCGATAACCCATACGAGGTGCCGTTAGCCGCAGTAAATTTGAACACGTACATCTGGGTGTACTGGCCAAACCACGCGGGGAATCCATAGAGCCACTTGCCTTTCGAAATCACTGTGAGCAAGCCGTAGTAGATGTTCAGGGTAGCAATGGTGGTAATAATGCTGGGGATGTTGAAGTAGTAGATGATGAGGGCGTTGATGATGCCAAGCAGGACACCGACGCCGCCCGCAATGGCAAAGACGGAGACGATGTTCAACTGCTCGCCGTTTTGCAGCAGCAACACTGCGATGACATAGCCGGTGATGGTCGCGATGGCGGTGAAGGAGATATCAATCCCACCGGAGATCAACACAAACAACATCCCCACGGCAAACGTGCCCATCAAGGCATAGCTTTTGAGCAGATCGAAGACGTTCTCCAGGGTTAAGAAATCCGGATTGACGACGGTGATGATCAGCCCGAAGATCACAATGGCGAGAAAAACGAAGGTTTCATGACGCGAGAACAGTTTCTTGATCACGGTGACACCTGCATTACTGGTCTTGATGGTCAATCAGTTCCTGAACGTCCTTAACGGAGGTTTGGGAACTAACGAATTCTCCTGCCACGTACCCTTTGTGCATGACCAGTAACCGGTTAGTGTTCTGCAGCACTTCGGGTATCTCATCGGAGATGAGCAGAATGGCCAGGCCGCGGTGCGCTAGTTCACGAATGATTTCGTGAATCGCAAACTTGGCGGCAATGTCAATACCGATCGTGGGTCCATCCAGAATCAGGACCTTAGGGTTGGTGGCAATCCATTTGGCGAGCACAACCCGTTGTTGGTTGCCCCCCGAAAGTGTTTGCACGGGCGATTCGACGGAGGGGACTTTGATGGCCAGGTCTTTCACCCAACGTTGGATGCTCTCCTGCACCTTGCGTGGATCCAGAAGCTTCGCGGAGTTGCGGAGGGAATCGAGAATAGTCAACGTAATATTCTTGCCAACCGCCTGGTTCATCACCAAGCCCTGCGTCAGTCGATCCTCTGGAACGTATCCCAGGCCGTTGCGCATGGCCTCCAGGATGGAGCGAAACCGCACCGGGCGACCCTTGAAGAGGGTCTCTCCGCTATCGGGCTGGTGTACCCCAAAGAGCGCCAGCGCTAATTCCGTGCGCCCCGAGCCTAGCAACCCGGTCAGTCCTACAATTTCACCGGGATACAGCTGGAAACTGACGTTTTTGAAGTACCCGCGCTTGCTCAGGTCTCGCACTTCCAACACTGGTTCCTGAGTTTCCGGGCTCTGTGGTGGTGTGTAGGGCACGTAGGTTACTGTCTTGCCGGTCATCAGTTGCGTGAGCTTTTCATCGTTCAGTTCACCGCTGGGATAGGTGCCCACTTTATGACCGTCGCGCAGTACGGTTACGCGATCAGCCACCCGCAATACTTCATCGAGCTTGTGGCTGACGAAAATGGTAGCAATGTCGCGGGCTTGCATCTCCTGAACCACAGATAGCAGGGCATCCACTTCTTTGCGCGTCAGCGAGGCTGTCGGCTCATCCATGATTAGCAGGCGGACATCGCTGGTGAATGCCCGGCAAATCGCCACTAGCTGCTGTTCGGCAAGCGAAATCTCCCCCACCAGGGCATCCAACGGCAGGTGAACCTTGATGCGCGCCATGGCTTCCCTGGCAATCCGGTCGAGGGTTTTCCATCTCACCACGTGACTGCGGCTGGCGACTACCTGACTCAGGGCGATGTTCTCAGCGACGGTGAGATTAGGAAAAAGCGATAAGTCCTGATAGATAATCTGGATACCTTTGTGAATTGCATCAATCGCTTGTGCGCCATGCACTACCTCGCCCGCTATCTTGATTTCCGCGCCCGGGTCGGGGTGCACGGTCCCGGAGATGATTTTGATCAGCGTGGATTTTCCTGAGCCGTTCTCTCCTACCAGGCAGTGAATTTCGCCTGGATTTATCTCGAAATCCACCTGCTTCAGGGCGGTCACACCGGCATAGTGTTTGCTGACATTGCTTAGTGAGAGAAAGGGTTCCATAAACTGTGTCTCTATAATGGAAGAAGGGAGCCTCTTGTCGCAAACAAAGAGGCTCCCTTGGTCTTATGTGATTAGAATCCTAAACCGGCTGCGTTGTCTTTGTTGATATCCAGGATGGCATCTGCCTTAATGACGAGGCCATCCAGGGTAACCGCACCGATCCCCGGAATTTCCACGCCAGATTCGATCTTGTTGCCGTCCAGAAGGTACTTGGCGAGCCAGACCATGCCATAGCCCGCATCTGCTGGATTCCACAAGATACCCTGCTTGAGAGAGCCATCCGTGAGGTAGGGGGCAGCTTGAGAGGGAATCACGGTGCCGACCACGGCGATCTGGTCTTCAAGACCTTTCTCTCTGAGCGCTTGCGCTGCGCCAATGGGGCCGAGAGAGCCAAAGCCGACAATGCCCCTCAGGTTCGGGTAAGCGGTGATCAGTTCGAGCGTCTTCTGGCGCGCCAGTTCCTGATCCTCGCCGCAAGGGATGCGCTCGGTGACCAGTGTCAGGTTAGGGTACTTCTCTTTGGCGTAAGCGATGCCGGTATCGGCCCAGAAGTTGTGCAGCGGGACGGTCAGACCGCCGACGAAGACAGCATACTCGCCGGAGTCGCCCATGTGTGAGACGAGTTGCTCCCAGGCCTGCTGACCGAATTTCACGTTGTCAATCAGCTCGAAATCATAGTCGGTGCCCACCTGGTCGGGAGATTCGTGGGTGATAATGATGATGCCTGCTTC
>JAFGFB010000297.1 GCA_016931315.1 Anaerolineae bacterium | reverse complement strand
CTGGTTGAGTTTTGGTTGTGCTAACTTAAGATTACCACGGAGATGAAACTTTTTCCAGCCTTTCTCGATTTGTGGGTAATCACCAACTATCTCAATATTGACATTTTAGAACATATGTGCTAATATGATATAAACACATAGGGGTGGAACAATGGTCAATATGATTTTCCGTGAATCTGTACATGTTGAACTTCAAGGCGAGCAAGCACTCACTTACATATCACAGGATGATCAAGTTGCTAAATATCGAATCAATGGCTTCGAAGGACCGCTAGTTCATATCCACGACTATCGCCGCATTCCGCTCGATGCGCTTGAACAAGCCCTAAGCACAGGCGATCTCCCATCCTTTTCCCCAGTCTTCAACTCACCAGCGCTAATGCTTGTTAGGTCTCAGGAAACTGGAGAACTCGTTATTGAATTACATGAATCAGAGATTTCGAACCCCGACTTGCGACTGTGGATCGCCATCGGCATCCGTGAAACCATACCAGTATATGATTATCTCTGGAACTTAATTGCTCCTTGGGGTGATGATGCTTTCGCCTTTCTGGGTCTTTACCGTCTGAAGACTCGTTGCCAGAAATTGGAATCGGCGGCTTTTTTGGCCTCATCTGTACCGCCAGGTTTGTCTCTAGCTAACTCATATTCGAACTTGAGTGGCCCGCGATAGTCGCCAATTGTTGTGAATTCACTGATGGCACGCCAAAGCTCGTACTCGCGCTTGGAATTCTCAGGCAATGGAAGTCGTAATTGCTTCAGCAGATCAAAGCGAAAAAGATCAAAACAGCTTCGAATCATATCACCATATTCACGCACGATAGGAAAAGAACTTACATAGAATAGCCGTGATAATGCCAGTGAGATGACGAAAGCGCCGCTATAAATCCACATATGTTGCTGATAGTGATGGGCAACTCTGGAGTCAACATGGATAAAATAGAGAATATCTCCCCCACCCCTTAGCGCAATTTGCCATACAGCATATTGATATAACGCAGCGCACGCCGAGAGAATGCTGAAAAAGAGAGTGAGCGCCGCACAATTCACAAGAAACGCCAAACCATTATTACTCTGCTCTACTTTGTGATAATACGATTCTGGAATTACATGGACCAGACGCGGCCATAGTTGTACGGCATCAATACCATAACGGCGGTTTGCATAGGTTTCGGCAGCTCTGAAAAGATTTCCAAATGTGGTCGGCAGTACTCCTTCCACAGTATCTGGAAACCGCGATGTGATTTCTGCCACAAGATAGTACTGCTTATCTGCCAAATTCTGTAGTCGTTCTTTATCTGGGTCTGAACTGTTAAAGAGATCCGTAATCTCTTGATCTACTGTTTGCAACTGCAACTTCAGGGAATTCCGCTTCTTCTCCTGCCGCTTTCGGCTACCAGGAAGACGAACCAAAAAGAAATAACCCTCTAGAAGTTTGTATAAGAACGTGTTGAGGCTTGAAAGTACAAAACCCAATATGATGCTCAATGCCAAGAAAAGTACGCCACTTTGCCCAAAAGGTTCAAAGGTATTCTTCATCCTATCAATCAATTCACTCGGAATGATAGGCCCGAAAAACACCATCGCCATGGCGACAAACGCCAGTGATGGCACAAAAGCCGCCACCAGGAAGTTGCTGCCGAACTTCTCTGTTATGTCTTTCATGGGGAGGCCTCAACAAAACAACTAACCAACTTTTCCTCCACAAAATGGACAGTGCAGTGTTACCTTACGCCCCTCACGTTTGGGAACTGCCTCGCTGTAATAACGCTTGCAATGAGGACATTGTTTGCTGTTTGGCTTATCTTTGGGACGAATAGCCGTGCCCGGAATCTGTACTGGCTTAAGAAACATCGCTAACTCCTTTGCGCCGAAACCAGAAACATTGTTCTGCCTAAATCAGCTAAAACCCCAACCCCTTCTTCCGCGCCATGACGCCATCCACCCAGCGTTTCTCCTCTGACCCCAGCGGATACAACGCCGAGAGCGCCTGCGCCAGCCGCCAGAAGCGCCCGTCTTGACCGACGCCTTCATCCACCAGCAGCCGTTTGAGAGCGTCGCTGCGCCCGGCGGCAAACAGCAACATCGCTTGGTGCAGGCGATCCAACACAGTCTCCCCCAGGGTGATGCCTTCGCTTTCGAGGCGATTTTGTAGAGCCGCCCAATCAGCGCTGCCCCCCGCGCCTTCGACTGGAGCCATATCGCCAAAGCCCAGCTGCTGCGGCGCAGCGGCTTTACGGCGGGACTCCGCCGCACGGACGTCTTCCCCAAACAGATGCTTGCTCCGCGCGGCGACAGGTAACAGCCGCGCCGCGCTACCCTTGATTTCCACCAGGTGCGTCAGCCGCTCCAGATGCGCGCCGAGGCCCTGTGCAATCTTGCGCGCCGCGTCGTATTCCAGCGTGTAGCCGGATGTGGAAACGGCCACTGGCGCAGCAGCATCATCGCCATCGTCGTCATCCGGTGAGGGCGAGGCCTTGCTTCGCCCGTGCAAAGCCGCGTCATCCGTAGAGAGCGTCCACAACCACATAGCCGTGAGGCGCGCATCCTCATCGAAACCGGTAGCGTCGGCGCCGGCAAAGATCATGGATAGCGCCTCCCGCGAGACGGCTGCCCAGACGTGTTCCAGGTATACGCCGAGCGTGATTTGCTCCCCGCTGGCTTTCTCCACCCGATCGTAGCGCGAGAAGAGCTCGAGCGCCGGACCGAGGCAGGCGAAGATGGCGTCCGCACCCACGATGCCTGCCTCCGCCAGCCGCGGCATCCAGGCGTGGATGCGCTCCGGCAGCGCGTGCAGCACATCGCGCCAATCACCGATGCCCGCACTCGCGGCGCGCGGGCGCACGACGAGGTGGATGGATGAGGCAAGGGCGGCTGAACCCATCGCCCGAAGTCTTGACCCCATCTCTGTATCAAGCGGCCAAGAGCCGGTAATGGTCAACCCAGCATCAATCATCGCTTGCAATTGAGCCTCCCATCCGGCGGTAGACTTGTGTGCAAACACGACGATGCCAATGCCATTCGATGACAAAATGCGTCGCGCCTCAGACATGGCTTGAGTCATCATCTGCTCAAAATACGCCTTATCTTTGCCCTTAATCTCATCAACAATACACTCATCTGTTTTAGGCGTGAGTTCTTCCGAAAAATCCCCCAATACACTTATCGGCAATGTTCGCTTGAGCCATACATAAAAGTAGTCCGAGAGGTCTGCATAGGGGACAGCATCATAGTAAGGCGGATCAGTAAAGAAAGCACTTGCAGCCATGTCTGGAAGCACATTGTTGGTAGCAGATACTCTGACAACTGTACCACGATAGAGCAAAATTGGGGCTAAAGCTTCGATCAACTGCGCTGGAGGCGCATAGGCATCATCCCAACTGGCTGTGCCTTCAATCAATGGCGTTCCTTCAGCAAAGTCCCACGTCATCGGGAGCGCTTGTCGTGAGAAAACATGTTCGACCTTTTCTTGGTCTGCTTGCGGGCGCCATGTGCAAAGGCTGGAAGTCCGGTCTGCCAGACGACTTACCGCAAGCCCTAAACAAGTTTGTACCGCAGCCGCAAATCCCGCATCATAGTCTTTCAATAGTTGCTCGCCAGATTCACACACCAAACGAGCCAGTGTAGTCAATGCCAGAATTTGCCGTGCTGTAAACAAATCTCTGAACTGATCCATCCCGTAATTTCGCTGCGAAAATGCACGACCTGCACCACTTCCTCCACCCTGCGGTGTTGGCTCGTCTGGCGCCAGATTCATCCTTTCGCTTTCACCCTTCCGCCTCTCCAACTCCGCTTTCGCCCTCTCCACCGCTTCCAAATCGCGGGCGGTGGGCAGGCGGTAGAAGCGGCCCTGCTCACCCGGGTGGGTCGTCACCACGCAGAAGAGCCGGGCATCATCCGCGCCGCCGCGTCGCGCTTTGAGCTGCCGCCGTACGGATTCCACCGGCGTCGTGTAACCGCAGCAGGGGCAGGTCGCCGCGCCGCGAGCGGCAGTACCCATACTATCAACTTCTTTGTTGCTCTTGGGAACAAAAACCTCCAACAGCGGGCATCGCACTTCGCGGGTTTCGCCATTCATGTAGGTCACGATCGCTGTTTCCGTTTGCATGTGCCCAGCTCTATCTTTCACCCAACGCAGAGCTGCTGGGCGATTTTTCTTCTTTCCCAACCAGAAGGAGCGCATCAGCGGCACCTCCGCACCGCAACCGGGTCCCTCACACGTCACCGTCCGCGCCCAGAGATATGCAATCGGCGTCGCACCGTCCTCATCGGCAGGGTAGAATTCCGCCAGCTCCGCCTCTGCCTGAGCCTTGATCCGCGCGCCATAGTCGCGCACGGCTTCAGCAAGGGATGGCCGGCCGCCGGCCGAAGGCGGAAAACCGGCGTCTCGGTCCTCGGTCTCCGGTCCCCGGTCGGCATCAGCCTCGCCTCTGCCATACTTGGGGATGTACTCCAGCACCACCTTGTTGAGCAGCACTGCCACCGGGTTGAGGTCGCTCGCGAAGGCATCCGCACCCACGCGCAACGCCTCCAGCGGAATCGCCCCACCCCCGGCGAACGGGTCCGCCACCAGCGGGCGGGGGTGATTGGCGATTTTAGATTTCAAGATTTGGATTTGTTCGGGTAGGGGCAACACGGCACGTTGCCTGGTCTCCGGCAATCCAAAATCGGCAATCGAAAATCCAGAATCAGCCAGGTGCGCTGTCTGCGTGAGCAATCTTGCCGTTTCCAGGAACGTGGGGTTCGTCGAGGCGTCCCAGTTGGCGAAATCGGCAATGAAGTCGAGCAGTGCGTAACGCAAATCGGGCCAGCAGGCTGGGTCGGCGGGCCGCAGGCTCGCCTCATTGGTTCGATTCCACCGCGACCAGTGTGGGGCGCAGAGCTCCGCCAACGCGCGATCCGTGCGCACCTGTTCAGCAAAATGCGCCAGCGCCAGCGCGGCCACATCGCGGAACGCCTGGGGGCAAGCGTCATCAGCGGGATCGGGCCAGAGCGCCGCACACAACACCGCCCGGCACGCCGCCAGTGGTCGCCGCGCCCACCAGATATGCAGCGTCGAGATATGCCCGTGCCGGATAGATTTCTCCCGTCGCGCGTGCGCGGAGATCGCCTTGATGGGCAGGTCAACTTCGATGAGGCGGGGAGGATTAGGCATGGGCAGGGTGCTCCTGATCTAGTTGGGCCAACAAAGCCTCAATTTCTTCAATCTTGGTCGGAATAGCCAGTCGGCGATAATACTGCACAGCTTCCCGAAGTCTGTCTCTAGCAGAGATTGCTTCACCTATCTCGAGTTCAAAACGCGCCAAAGTACGCAAAGCATTAGCGATTCCATCAAGACGTCGTACTTGCTGCATCGCTGTCAATGCCTCGCTAAAGAACTCTTTGGCTCGCTGTAGATCACCACGCTGCCAAGCTACATTCCCCAACACAGTCGAGAAACTGGCCACTCGCTCCAAATCATTGGCGTATCGTACATCTGTCAAAAGTGAAGAGCACAGGTCCCAGGCCTCATCCAGATCACCCATGTCCAATAATAAGCCCGCCAGGTCAGCTGTCACAAAAAAAACGTTACGCGGATCTGAGGCTTCGATATTGAAGTAAGGGTTTTGCTGATCATAACTAGGATCCTCATACCTGCTACGGTAAAATGCCAAAGCTTCACGCAACAGAGGTTCAGCCTCGCTCAAGTTCCCACGATCGTGATGAACCCGACCCAGGCTGCGCTTAGCGTAAGCTGCACCATAAGAATCACCCAGGTAAATCATAATATTCAATGCTTCTCGAGCATGTTGTTCTGACATCGTCAAGTTTCCACGATGCCGGTAAACCCACGCAAGAGGCCATATTCGGAAACGAGCCGCATTCCATTCGTCCCCCAACTCGCACGCTAGTCGCACAGCTTCTTCTGCAAAAGCCATTACATCATTCCAATAACCACGGATTACCATGAAGTCACTAATCTTATAGAGAACTTCCATACCAGAATTTACATAGCCATTTTCCCAACACCATCGGATTACCGACAAAACATTGGGTAGTTCTGGCTGGATTATGTCAAATCTCTCGTTATTCCAAAGCCCTCCTTGCTTTCTGGCAAAGACCAAATAGTAATCCATCATTGCTTTTCCGATTGACTTCTGATATTCCCGATTGTGTTTCAATTGAGCATTGGAAAAAGCCCTGACAAGTGGATGCAGGCTATAACGCCGAGCCGTTATCTCAATCTCGCTGGTAGTGTCCATCAGAGACATTTCGAGCAGCAACTCTAGCACATTATCTAGCCCGAAATGGCGAACATCACTCACAGCCTCAAGCGCCTCTCGCGTTGCTGAGGTCGCAAACAGTGGCATCGCAATGAGCACACGCTGTGCCTCCGGTGTTAACATCTCCCAGGAGCGCGTAAACATCTGGTCGAAAAGATTCGCTCGAGCGTCGTACAGCGCCGCCAACGCCGACTCCAACGATTGCCCCGGTTGTTTGATCTGCCCCACTGCCCACTTGAGCGCGAGCGGCGCACCGCCTGTCGCCCTGCAGAGCGGCAGCAACACGGCATCGGCGGCCTGCTCCAACGCCGGCATCCCAATCCGTTGCCCCTCGGCGCGGATCAGGGCCAGGGCTTCGGCCTCTTCCAGCCCCTTGAGCGGGATCGTCCACGCCCGCTCAAGTTTGCGCTCCCGCGTCGTCACCAGCGCCTTCGAGGGCTCCGGCAAGTCCTGCAAAAACTCGCCCACCGCCGCATCGCTGATCGTCTCGAAGTTATCCACCAGCAACAGGTACGCGCCAGAGCGCAGCAGCCGCACCACGCCCTCACGCTTCTCCTCGAGTGGCTTCTGCGCGATGCCGGGATAATCCAGCGTGCGCGCCACCGCGTCCAACACATCATCCAGCGTCAGAGCGCGGTCGCGGGCGCTGGCCCAAATCGCGCCGTCGAAATGCGCGATGGCTTCCCCAGGCTGCAGGCACTCGTAAGCCACCTCCAACGCCAGCGAGGTCTTGCCGATGCCGCCGATCCCCTCGATGCTGACCAGATACGAGCGCGAGCGCAGCGCCTCATGAACACGGACTTTGTACGCCTCGCGTCCCACGAACTCACCGCGCCGCGGCAGGTTGTGCGGCAGGCCCGGCGCACCCGTCGCCCCAGCGCGCGCCTGCGCTTCCAGGCGGGCGATCTCCTTACGTTTGTCTTCCAATTCCAGGAACAGATGCGCGGGGATAGTCAGCGCAGAATACCCGGCGGCTTGCGTTTCCAGCACTTCCAGCGAGCGCCGGGCCATCGTAAGAGCTTGTTCCAGAGGTTGCTCACTCATCGGCGAAATCAATCCTCCCCAAAATGCGTCAACACCCACAGGCAGGCAAGTTTGAGCGCGCCCAACTCATGGAAATACCGGTTCCGCCGCTCGCTGGCTTTGACCGCCGCAAGGTGCTGTGTGCTCATGCCAATGCTGGCGGCAAAAGCTTTCTGCGTGATGCCCCGAGCCTTCAGCTGATCCACCAGCTCATCCAGCGTCACACCACGCAGATACTCCTCCAGATCGGATAAAGCGTGAACATCTTCCAACAGGCGCGTCTTTAGCACCGTAAAATGCTCAGGATGTGCAAGAAACGTCAGCCCCAATGCGTGGCAATGATGGCAATCGCCATGCTTCCCGATGTAGCAACTGCACGCGGAGAACAATCGTCCCTCCCGCGCTTCCAACGTCACGCGGTATGTGCCGTGATTGCCCTCAACCTGCGCCGCTATCTTTGTCCCCAGGCGTGTAGTATCGAAGAACTTGCCCACATACCGCTGCACCTTCTCGTCGGGCAGATACGTCCAGTGCCGGGCAATGGCGGTTTTCAAACACTCGATGTCGGTGTCAGCCATAATGATCTCCCGCTTTGCTATCCGGTAAGCAATTCAAAGGCTTATGCTCATGCTGCTATCAATTTCCCCGACATCCCGATTGTAGGCTGCATTTATAACGGCAGTGCGCGAATACGCACATGGCCCTCGGCGACGGTAACAAAAGCACCGGCCTCCAAGTCAGCGACATACAGGTCCAGCACCAAACGCAAATGGCGCAAGACATTATCCGGGCGCATATTCCGCAACCGGAACGTGATGACGCTCGGCAATACTGCCCCACTCACAGCCAGCAGTTCCCCGAAATCCAGATCGTGAGTCAACAAGATCTGGCCCTCACTACACGCCAGCGCCAGAATGTCCTTATCCGGCAAACGATCCAGGCCCAGCGTGTGTAGATGCACGGCGCTATGCCCCAGATCACGCAATGCTGATACAACACCTGGCGAAATTCCCATATCGGCCAGGAAGTTCATGCTACACTCAACTCCAACGGATGCACCACCTCTTCGGCCAACCAGGCCACGTAAGCAAGCGCCTGCTGCACATCTTCGGCTTCAAGGTACGGATACTCCGCCAGGATTTCGCCCAGCGTCATCCCGTTGGCAAATAGGTTGACAAGCAGTGAAACCGTCACCCGCATCCCCCGAATGCAGGCTCGCCCACCCATCACCGCGGGGTCGAAGGTAATTCGGTCGAAATTTAACATCCTCTCACCCTCCTACACAGTGTTACTTCCAGTGTAACACACATTTTGAGCCATACTCCCTCAGACGCGCTCTCCGCTGCCAGAAGCGCCGCCGCCCCATCTGATAACCCACCCACGGGCATCTCTGGTGCTGTCCGCTCCTAAGTTCGCTCTGCCGCTGCCAGTATCTTGTCTACATACTCCTGGCAATTCGGCAAGCTGATCAGGCGTACCGCCCCACGCTCGCCTGCCGATTCGACCATCACAGAGCCGAGACTGAAAAGCCGGTCCCCCACCCCTTGTCGCAGACTCACGTTCTGTATGCGTTGCACAGGGATAGTCTTTTGAGAACGTGATAGAACACCATTTTTGACAATCAAGTAACGCGAAGTCAGCGTGTAACGTGCGAAAAGCCGACGAATCAGCGCTACAAGCCACTGAAATCCCATACCTAAAGCATAAATCGCGACGAAAAACGTGAATAGCGCGCGTAGAAGTGAGCCAGTTTCCCCTTTGGGGAACAAACCCATCAATAGCAACCATAGGCCAATGAATATCAGCGCAATGAGAAAACCACCCACAAATACGGGTATCAATGATGGCTTGACTATGAAGATAGTCTTATCAACCGCTTTCTGCGTTGCTCTGGGGGCGCCCGCCTTGGGCACTGGCTGTGCATCTACAAAGGGGTTTGGCAAAACCGTTGCCGGCGTTTCCTGGGCAGGAGCTTTTGCCTCACTTCGCACACTCACCGCTCCACGGGCGATGAGCTGAGCCAGTCCCTTTGTGGCAATTTGATTATCTGGTTCCAGGCGCAGCACATGTTGCAAACACTCCGCGCGCTCCGAATCCATCTCCACGGCGCCGGATAGCCAGAGCCAGGCTTGTATATCACCGGGATCCTTCACAGTAGCCTCACGCAGGCATTGTCGCGCCCGAATCTTATCTCCCTGTTTGAGAGCCGCAATACCTTGCTGTGCCAAAGAATTCATGCCTCAATACCCCTCCGTAAGAAATTCATCCGATCTCACGCGCCTCCATAATTGTCGCCGCGTCTACCTGATAGTGCGCCACTGCCGTCACCGGTTCCCAATCCAGCCGCGCCGGGTCGTGGACCACGTGCAATTCTGGCGTCGTGGCGCAGTTGAAGACCACATAGAGCCAGTAATCGCCGCGCAGGAGCTCGGCCTTGCGCCGCTCGTTGGGGCTGAGCGCCACGCACCCCACCCCCGCCCGGCCCTTCACCTCGATGAAACGCACCTCCACGGGCGTCGCGGGGTCGTCCGGGAGGAACCGGCGCGAGATCAAATCAAAGCCCCGATTCTCACTTTCCACGCTTTCCACCACCCAGCCGCGCGCTTCTTCATAGCGGATAACCTCTGCAACCGCAATGTGCTCGATCTCGTCATCGCGCACCAGTGGAGCCACCATGGGCGCGTCGCGCTCCGGGTGCGGCAACACCCACGCCCGCCCATAGTAATGAAGATCAGCGATCCGGCACTGGCGCTCCTGTTGCAAAGCCGCCAACCGCTGCTCCAACCGCGCGTTGAGCTCATCGAGCTTGTCTTCGGTCAGCTTCAAGTTCGCCGCCAGCAATGGGTCGTTGTCACCTGCCTGCTGCTGCGCCCACAGCTCCGCCAGACGCAGGTTCTGCCGGTGGATGAGCGCGTTCAGGCTCACCTCCGTGTGCTCGGCGATGCGCGCGATATCACACTCCCGCCCGGCGGCCACGCTATCTCGGAATGCACCCAGAGTCGTCTCCACCAAATACTGCTCGGCAAGCGCCAGGGTCGGCCATTCCGCGCCCGTTGGCGGCGTCACCCCCGGCGCGGGCAGCAAATCCAGAAACAGCGTCGGCTGGCGCACCTGCATCGCGCCATCAGGCGCGGTCTCCACCACAAAGAGCCGCTGTTCCAACACATTCCCGCGCCCATCGCGCACCGCCGCCTCGAACACATCCAGCCGCGCCGGGGCTGCGTGCTGCAAATCGTAGAATACCGCCCCGCGCTCCAGATCACCCTGCGCCAGCGCCAGCAGTCCCTCGCGCACCGCCTCGAACAATGGGTGACCCGGCGTCACCCACTCACGGGTCGCGTCCTCTAGCAATTGCGCCTTATCAAAGACCACCTGCTTGTATTCGCGTCCCAGGCGTCCAAAGCGCGGCTCCAGCCGCTCACCAATGGGCCACAAGGCTCGCGGCACTCGTCCCACACGGTACACCTCACCCGTGGCGCGCAACGTCACGCCCAACAGCGGCGCGGTCTGCAAGAAGAACTCGCGCACCACCTCCGGCACCAGGCGCCGCTCTTTGGCTTCTTCCGCCCTACCCACTATGGCTGCCAGGTTCAGCTCTCGCTTGGCTAGCCCTTCCAGCGCCGAGGCCGTAATCTGCCGGAAACGCTCCGGCTCCACCTGCTCCACAATCCGGTCGAGAATTACCTGATCGGTGAGATTGCGCGCGTACATCTCACGCAACATTCGCTCCAGCTGCGTCGGTGGGAACACGTCGCCCAACACATTGAAGACCTTGCCTGTGCGCTGCGGGTCCAGGTCGCGCTCGATTTGCGCGATACGCTCAAAGAGCTTGTGTAGCACGCGCCCCTCGCGGGTATTCGTCGCCACAAAGTTGAGGATAAGGCAATCCTTCTCCTGCCCGTACCGGTGGATGCGGCCCATCCGTTGCTCCAGGCGCATGGGGTTCCAGGGGATGTCGTAATTGACCATGAACCAGCAGAACTGCAGATTAATACCCTCGCCAGCCGCCTCGGTCGCTACCAAGACCTGGCAAGACTCCTTGAACTCGCGCTCGGCATAGATGCGCGTGCCGGGCATATCGCGGTCGCCCACTGGCATCCCGCCGTGAATCTGGGTCACACTTAGGCCCCAGCCCCGCAGCTTGCCCACCAGATAGTCCAGCGTGTCCTTGTGCTCTGTGAAGATCAGGAGTTTCATCGCCGGGTCACCGAACACACCCTGCTCAACCAATACCTGGCGCAGCCGCGTGAGTTTGGATTCCACCTCCCGCGCTTCCAACGCCTGCGCCTGTCGGATCAAGTCCCCCAGCTGTGCAATCTCTTCCCGCAGAGCCGCTGGCTCTACCGAAGCCACCACCTGCTCCAGCTCCGCCAGGATACCCGCTTGCTCGTCCTCCGGCAATTCATCGAAATCATCCGGCAATCGCCGGTTGAGTTGCTCCTGGCGATACGCGGTGGGATCAGCCAGAATCTTTTCGCGGCGCTCGCGCATCCGTTCCAGGCTGCGCCGGGCTGCATACACACTCGAAGCAAAACGGCGCTGCAACAGCGCCATCGTGAAGCCCAAAGCTCGGCCCCGCGCCGAGTCATCCGCCGCCGCCTTCACCGATTGCTCTTCCACATAGCGAGTCAGGGCATCATAGAAATCCCATTCCTCGGCGTCAATCGCGAATTCCAGTGTGCGCACATTGCGCCGCGTGAACAGCGAGCGCACCTGTCCCGTGATAGGATCGGGGAATGTGACCAACGCTTCTTTCACACGCCGTAGATAGAATGGCGCCTCCCGACGTTCCATCGCCAGCTTCAAACTTTGCACATCAGCGTACACATCCGCATCCAGAAGCCGCAGGAACAGACTGAAATTCTCCGGGTCGCCCTTATGCGGCGTTGCGGTCATCAATAGATAGTGATCCGTACGCTCGGATAGCGCCTCGCCTAGTTGATACGCCAACGTCTTGTGCGCCTCGCTATAGGCGCTCAGCTTATGCGCTTCATCCACGATGATCAAATCCCAATGACTGCGCAGCAAACTCTCGCGGGCATCCTCCACCCGCGAGACCCAGGCCACCGAAGTAATCGCCTGGTCGAGTTCCTGCCAGGGATTGGAGCCGTAAGTCGCCCGCAGTACCGCACCGCGCACCACCTGGAATGACTCGCGGAATTTGTCGCGCAGCTCTCGCTGCCACTGGAAGGTCAGATTAGCCGGCGCCACGATGAGAATGCGGCGGATCAGTCCCCGCGCCTTCAGTTCCTTGATGAGCAAGCCTGCCATGATCGTCTTGCCTGCACCGGGGTCAT
>JAFGFB010000296.1 GCA_016931315.1 Anaerolineae bacterium | reverse complement strand
CAAAAATCACAAAAAAGCTACCTCTTTGTGTTCTTGCATCGCCCACATGCTCGTTAGTCTAGCCACTATTGCCGCTCTAGAAAAAAATCAATTGAAGAGAGAACTTTTGTATGACAGCCGGCTTGCTTTTGCCCCAAAGTTGAAATGCCCACCCTGGCAAGCAGGCTCATTTGTGCTACACTAGGGGTTGCACGACAACATCATAGCGGAGGTTTTTTCGATGTCTGAATCTAGGAAAAACATGCTACTGCTCCTCGGCGGCATCTACCACGACTTCGAAGGTTTTCGCGAGGTCATGCTTCCCTTCTTTCAACAGCAGGGCTACACCGTGCGTGCCACTTATGATTTCGACACGCTCACCGAACCCACACTTTCTGAGGTGGATGTAGTTTTGCTTAACACCTGTCTGGGAGGTCCCCGGGAAACAGGGCCCTGGGCTGCCGACCTCAACGCTGCACAGACAGCAAGCCTCGTAACCTGGGTGCAGGCAGGCGGCGGGCTGCTAGGCTTACACGCTGCTTCTGTCATCGGAGAAGAAAGCCAACGCTTGCGGCGGCTTTTAGGCGGCTATTTCATCGAACATCCGCCCGAGGCGGAATTCACCGTGGTGCCGCTGTATCGCGAGCACCCCATCACACAGGGCGTTGAAACTTTCGTGGTTCAGGATGAGCTCTTCATCAACGCCTACGAAAGCAACATCGAGATTCACATGGTAGCGCAACATCGCCGCGTTTGTCACCCCCTGGTATGGACGCGACATGAAGGTGCAGGACGCGTGGCTTACATTGGTTTGGGTCACAGCGAGAAAGTGTGGGCGCTGCCAGCCTACCGCAGGTTGATGGCGCAGGCGTTCATGTGGCTGAATGCTCCGCGCAGCTAAAGCCTTGGAGTGCGCGAGAACTCGGAGATACCACCCCTATCAAATAACACTGCCCCAAAACCCGGCACACCGCCGGTTAGCCAGATTTGTGGGAGATCAAAGATGACCAAGAGACCGGTACGTCAACGCATACGACAGGCACTATTGCTGCTCTCACTGCTGCTATTTCCCGTCACTATGAATTACTTCTCGCCCTATGTGATCATTGATGGTGCGGCACAAGGCATTATCAACGGCAGCCTTATCGTTTTTGGAATACAGTTTCTGGCAGCGCTCTTTGTGGGGCGGCTATGGTGCGGGTGGGGCTGTCCGGCGGGAGGGCTGGGAGAAGCCTGTTTCACCGTCAACGATAAGCCGCTGCGCGGCAAACAGGGCAACTGGCTCAAGTGGGCAATCTGGGCGCCGTGGGTAGGCATTATCGCGTGGGCTGCCATTAGCGCGGGCGGCTATCATCAGGTGAACTTCTTCCACCTCACCGAAAGCGGCGTCTCGATGGATGCACCGGAGCGCTACTTCATCTACTACATCGTCCTCGGCGTCTTTCTAGCGCTCTCCGTCTTTGTGGGAAGGCGGGCAGGCTGCCACACCATTTGCTGGATGGCGCCCTTCATGATTCTAGGACGCAAACTGCGCAACCTCGGAAATTGGCCCGCCTTGCGACTCAAGGCGGAAACAGAACGTTGCATTAACTGCGAGCGCTGCACGCAAGCCTGCCCCATGAGTCTGGATGTCAATGGCATGGTGCAGCGTGGCGTGATGGAAAATAGTGAGTGCATCCTTTGCGGCAGTTGCGTGGATGTCTGTCCCAAGAAAGTGATTAGCTACACCTTTAGCAAAGGGAAATAACAACGGGTCTCTCGCCGCGCAGCAAGACGGACTTCAAGAAATATTTGCTCCCTCTGCCAGGATTGCGCCACAAGATTCCCGCACCACTATCTCTGTACCCATGATGACCTGACGCGGAGGTTGAGGACCATTCTTTAGAAGCTCCAACAGCGTCGTCACTGTCTGGATACCGAAACGCCGAACAGGTTGCCGAATTGTGGTGAGCGTCGGCGTCACCATCAACGCGGGGGGCAGGTCGTCGTAGCCCACCACGGCAATATCACGCGGTACGTTCAGCCCGTGATGCTGAATCGCGTGGATGGCGCCCACCGCCATGATATCCGAGGCAGCAAACACCGCATCCGGGTGATGCTGTAGTAGACGCCCCATCGCCTGGTAAGCGCTATTCTCGGTGAAATCACCCTCAACGATAAGCGCAGGATCGCAGGGCAACCCCATCTCAGCATGGGCGCGCTCATAACCCACTTTGCGATCCAACCCCACCGCAGTGTTCAGGCCACCGGTAATCGTTGCCACCCGCCGTCGCCCCAGCTTCAGCAGGTGTAGCACAGCGTTACGTGCACCCTCGACGTTATCCACGTCAATGAAGCTTATCCCCTCCGTAATCTCAGGACGCCCGGCGACCACCATCGGCAGACCCGAATCCGCCAACGTTGCGATGAGATGATCCTCCATTTGCCCCACCTGCACCACCACTCCATCCAGAAAACCCCGACTGGTAATCTTGGGCAAAACCTTTGCTTCATCCTGAGGCGTCTGCACCAGGAACAATGAGAGCGTGTAATCGTATTGATTGCACGCCTCGGCAATTCCCTGCGTCAGACGCGGGAAATAGGGGTCGGAGAAAAAGGAGTGCACGCTGCGTGGCACCACCAAACCAATCATGCGGGATTCTTGCAATGCCAGGGAGCGCGCCACCGGATTGGGATGATAGCGAGTCTCCGCTACCACACGCAACACACGCTCGCGCAATTCCGAGCGCACATGGGGTTGATCATTCAGTACCCTGGAAGCAGTGGTGCGCGAAACTCCCGCCAATCTGGCAATTTCCTTAAGGGTAAGTTGCGTCATCGGTATCTCCCACAATTGAAGTGTATCTGGAAGCGCTCCCATATCTACTATACCCGATTCCGAAAGCCGTGTCAATAGGGTTGAATGCAGTAATGCAGTACTTAAAGAATCGGCTGAGAGCAAGCTTCCAACACCCAATTAACCATTCGCGAATCTGGATTTTGGTGCTACGCTAAATTGCAAGGTTATGGCTCATGGTCACCCTCCCGAAGAAAAACATAAGGTGGTGTACAATCGTAACCAAATATACAGAGGAGATTAACCATGAATGAAGAAGCAATCACAGAGGTTATCCGTCGGCGCACCTCCTGCCGCAGCTACGAGAAGTCCCCTGCCCCGCCGGAGGTTCGGACACAGCTGGCTGATTTCTGCGCGACGCAGACGCGCGGACCACTTGGCACGCAGGCGCGCTTTCTGCTTATCAGCGCCACGGAGGAGGACCGCACCGCGCTCAAAGGTTTGGGAACGTATGGCTTCATCAGGAATCCCACTGCTTTCATTCTCGGCGCTGTGAAGCAGGGTCCTTACAATCTAGAGGATTTCGGCTACTTGCTAGAAACGATTGTGCTGCAAGCCACAGCACTGGGACTGGGGACCTGTTGGCTAGGCGGCAGCTTCACCCGCAGCAGCTTCGCTCACGCACTGGCGCTTCAAACGGAGGAACTGTTGCCTGCCGTCATCGCCACAGGCCTGCCCGCCGAAAGCCCCCGGTTGGTGGATCGCCTCATCCGGAGCGGCGCCGGTTCGGACCGGCGATTGCCGTGGGAGCGGCTCTTCTTCAACAATGACTTTAACACGCCCCTCACCCTAACAGAAACCGGCGCCTACGCTGAAGCATTAGAGCTGCTCCGTCTAGGTCCCTCAGCCTCCAACCGGCAGCCATGGCGGGTGCTCAAGACTGCGGGCGCCTGGCACTTCTTCCTACATCACAATCCCAATTACCGTAAACAGATGAAACTGGTGACAGCGATTGACCTGCAACGGGTGGATATCGGCATCGCGATGAGCCACCTGGCGCTTACAGCAACTGCCCTCAGGCTGCGGGGGGCCTGGCAAACGCAACCCTTCCCTGCGCCGCCGGATCCCGATACGGAATACATCATCAGTTGGGTAGAACAGATGTAATCCACTAGACCAAACGCTATCAGGGCCTCTCCGCAAAACTGACCTCTGGAAATTCTGACGACGGACCGTCCAGCAGGGGCGAGGGCTTGTCCTTGAGGGTTGCATCGAAGAAAGCAACCAGATAGGAGCGGTTGATAGCAAGCGCCTGCTGCCCAGGCAGCGCACCGCGTACTCCCAATGCCTGGCTTAACGGAGAAAATATCGCTACAAGCGTGAAATCGTAGTGCACGCTGCCGGCAATATCCATCCAATAAGCTGGACCATCAAGACGTTCATAGAAGCCCTCCAACACCTCCCGATTAGGACCCGTGAACCAGGCTTCACTGTTGAGAAAGAGTGCCGGTTGCGCCAGCCCGGCAGTGAGGACTTCCTCGCCCACCGGTTCGATCCACGTATCCATCCCCAGCACCGCCTTGCAATGCGCATCTACAGCGCAGACTGCCATCACCGCACCGCCTCCGGTGGAGTGTCCAAACAGCCCCACACGCCCCCAATCAAAAAGTCCTGTTAGCGGACCGCTCTCGTTCAGCGCTGGCAGTCGCTCCAGCACAAAACGCGCATCAGCGGCATAAGCCGCCACCAGCGCCTGCGAACTCGCGGTGAATTCAGCCTCGCCACGTTCGCCACGCAGCGCCTCGGGGTTATTTTCCGCCACGCGCCCATCGGGAAAAACCGAACGCAACGCCCCATAAGCATGATCCGCGCTGACCACCACATAGCCCTGTGATGCCAACGCTTCCAGCTGATCTTGATTGATATTGCGAAAACCGCCCCAACCGTGAACGTAGAGCACTACCGGATAGGGTGCATCGGCCGTCACTGCGGGAGCACCGGCGTAGCTGTGCGTCCGCACCAATGCCAGCTGGTTCAGGAGCCATTCAGGCATGCCCCCCCAGCGGGCGAGAGCGCGCGCCATAGGCGCCCCGTCCACCAACCAGCGTTCCGCCCGCGCACTGGTCTGCGGTTCCGCCGGGTACCAGACCTGCACCATCAATTCGCGATTCCCGGAAGGCGATTCACCGTAAACCTCCGGGCGCGAATCATCCACATAGTGATAGGTGAGCGTACCCACGCGATAGGGACCCTCGGGCTGCGGCAAGCGTGGAACCGGCAAAAGCACTGCCAGCAGCGTTGCCACGCCCAAAAGCGCCAATGCCCCGATGACGATAGCCTTGCGCCAGGGAGGCGGCGCGAGCACCTGCCGTCGGGGAAACGCACTCGGTAGGAAGAGCGCCCCCACCAAAGCATAGATCGGCAACAGCTGCCAGCGATAGCCTTCCAGAAGCAGCTGTGCAACGGTCAGCAATACAACGACGCGCGCAGCATCGGTGCGCCGGTAGCCGCGGATGCCACGACGCAGCTCCGCGACCAACGCTACCCCCATTACCACAACGAGTAAAATCTCAAAAAGGCGCATGGATACCTCACAAGGGCACAGACTCCGCAGTCAAGAATCAAAAAACAAGAGTCATGACCGGTCGCCAAACACCATGTACGGATCATCGAAAAGTGTAACACAGTTGACAATTTGCGCGAGTCCGGCTATAACGATTTTACGATTATGGTCCACCTTGAACGTATTCGATCAAGAACCTGGGAGGTCCTCCATGAAGAACCGGCGCTTAGCTATTTGCGGTTGGCTATTGCTGTCTTTGCTCTTGACCGGCTGTCCTGCGACTGAAACCACACTCGCTCCCACAACGCCCGTCACAGAAACTCCCATTGCGCCCACAGTCACCCCCACGTCAGCGCCAACTTCTCGACCCACCGCAACACCTGCCCCCACACCCACCGCGCGCCCTACCACCCCCGTCAACTTCATTCCTGCCGAAACACGCACTGCGGGACCCATTCTCCCAGTAGGTTTCGATGGCGTTCCGCTTTCGAACCGAGGCGACATGCCCTGGTGGAACGATGCCGTTTTCTATGAGGTCTTCGTGCGCAGCTTTTATGACAGCGATGGCGACGGTGTAGGCGACCTCCAGGGGCTTATCCAAAAGCTCGACTACCTCAACGACGGCGACCCCACCACCGATGAAGACCTGGGCATCACCGGCATCTGGCTCATGCCCATCCACCAATCGCCCAGCTACCACGGCTACGATGTCACAGATTACTATACCGTAGACGATGAATACGGCACTAATGCAGATTTCCAGCAATTGATGACCGAAGCACATGCGCGTGGCATTCGCGTCATCATTGACCTGGTGCTCAACCACACTTCCACGCAACATCCCTGGTTCCAGGAATCACGCGACCCCAACTCTCTGCGACGAGATTGGTACATCTGGTCCAACGAGCGCCCAACGGGCGAGGGATGGCATCAGGACCCAGGCAACGCGTTGCCCGGCAGCGGCTATTACTATGGCTATTTCTGGGACCAGATGCCCGATCTCAACTACGAAAACCCCGAGGTCACCGCGGCGATGCAGGATGTGATCCGCTTCTGGCTCGAGGATATGGGCGTAGATGGTTTCCGCCTCGATGCCATCAAACACCTGATCGAGGAAAATGGCGTGCTGGAGAACACGCCAGGCACGCTTGCCTGGTTCGAAGGTTTCTATGTCTTTTACAAGGACATCAACCCCGACGCGCTGACCGTGGGCGAGGTATGGAGCAATACGGAGCAGGTCGTTGCCTACATTGGAGATAAGGTGGATCTCGCCTTCGAATTCGACCTGGCGGAAGCCATGCTCAAAGCCGCCTTCAATGCACGACCGCTGATGTTGCAAGTAGCCCAGGAAAAAATCATCGCCAGTTACCCGCCGGGGCAATACGCCACGTTCCTTGCCAACCACGACCAGGCACGTACGCGTTCGCAACTGGCAAATGACGGGCAGGCCAAAGTCGCCGCAACATTGCAATTGACCTTTGGCGGCGTGCCCTTTATCTATTACGGTGAGGAGATTGGCATGTCAGGCGCCAAACCCGATGAGAATATTCGCCGCCCCCTGCAATGGACAGCGGACGGAGGATTCACGACGGGGACACCCTGGCGCGACTACTACGAGGACTACCGTGAACGGCACATCGCGGGGCAGAGCGCCGAACCGGATTCACTCCTCAACCACTATCACACGCTAATTCGCCTGCGCAACCAGCACGAAGCGCTACGAACCGGCGCGTGGCAACCCATCGAATCCGACCGCATGCAAGTTTACAGCATGTTGCGCTCGACTGAGGATGAGATTCTGCTTATTGCAGTCAACCTGAGTGGCAGACCGGCGGATGATTACAGCCTGAGCCTGGAAGTGGGTCCCTTCACACCGGGGGCGCAACCCGCAGCGCTCCTGGGCGAGGGCGAGCTCTACGCACCAGAAATCAATGTTGCCGGCGGCTTCTTCCCTTACCGCCCTGTAGAAGTCATCCCGCCCTACGGAAGCGTAGTGCTGCAATTCTTGCGTGAAAACTGAGTGCAACCGGGTCACAACCCCCATCCTGAATGGACCCTTGCCAAATTCGGAGTGTAAATGAGCGCTAACTGGCTTGATTTTGGTACTGGCGCCTACGCCCTCTTAGGCGGCTCGAACATTGGCGTCATCGCCCGTGAAGGGCGCGCCATCATGATAGATGCCGGATTGGATCGCAGCACCGCCAAAAAAGCATGGCGGCAGATTGAGACGCTGGGTGCACGTCTGGAGGCGTTGGTTATCACACACGGGCACGCCGACCATTTCGGCGGCGCCGGTTGGATAGCGGAACGCGGCATCCCCATCTATGCTCCGGCGCTGGAGGGGGTCTTTGCCATGCACCCCCTGCTAGAGCCACTGTTCCTTTACGGTGGCGCGGCGCCCATCAGAGAATTGCAGGGTAAATTCACCCTCGCACAGGATAGCGTGCCCCACATCAAGGCACTGACGCCCGGAGCGCTGACACTCGCCGGGCTCGCGCTAAACCTGATCCCACTCCCCGGGCATGCGCCAGCACAGCTAGGAGTGGCTTACGGTGATGTGCTTTACTGTGGGGATGTCGTCTTCCCTGAGGAAACGCTGGCGCGACATCCCATCCTCTTTTGCACCGATCTGGATGCGTGGCTAGAGACGCTTGACGGCTTACTCGTATTGCCCTACGCGCGTTTTGTGCCGGGACATGGAGAATCGGTAACGGAAATCGCTCCATTGGCGAAAGCCAACGCAGCGCGACTGCAAGAAATCCGCGACCAGGCGTGGGCAGCGCTGGCAGACCCATGCGAGTCAGGGGCGGTGCTGCGCGCCGTCGCCGCACATTTTGACGTCACCTTTGCCGCGCCACAATTCTACCTGCTCGCACTCACCACCATCCACGCCGCCCTGACCTCACTCCAGCGGGCGGGAGCCGCGGCTGTCGAGATGGCGGAAAACCGTATGCTATGGCGGAGAAGCTAGCGCACGTCAAGGATCGCGAATTGAAAAGGCGTGCAGTACGCTATTCCCAGGCGCAGAGGGTTTCCAAATAGGCTGCTGAGCCATCGCGCAGCCAACCATCCAGTTGCGCCGGTTCTTTGAGCTGCTGCCCCCGCAGACGCGGCACGACAATATAACGACACGCCATTTCCGGCAACGCCGTCATATCACCCCAGAGCTTTTCGAACTGCGCCACGGGGAAAATGTCCTCCTGACCGTGCCCCCAACGTTTCTTCACATCTTTGAGGGTAATGTAAGTCGGCATCCGCGCCGCCACCGCTCGCACCGCGGCAGTGACCCGTTCCGTATCCTGTAGGGTGTCCCGTGTCAAACCAAAGACCGCCAGCAACCGATCAATATCTAGCCAGAAAGTGTTGGAGTTGTAGTACGAGAGGCGGAACTCGTCCTCCTCGCGGGGCAACGCCAGACCCTCGATGAGCCGCAGTTGCCCATCCACCCGCGCTAATCCACCGCCGCGATCCTCCACCCGGCGCGTGATGACCTCGACGGTCATGGTAGCTCCAGAGTGCAAATGCGCACCCAGGAGCGCGGGGTCCACACCCGCCCCCACCGTGTCAATATTGTGCAGCATCAACACCCGCAGCTGCGGGCGTTCGGCAAGCAGATGCGCCAGCACACCATTCTTGAATAGATTCGGGACCTCATACCAATGCCCCACCGGATGCAGACACTGCAACGGCAAGTTATCCGTATAATCGCTACCCTCACCCATCTGTTGCGCCCACGCAATAAGTGCCGCATGCAGGCTATCCCGCATCTTCTGCGCCTGTTCATCCAAAAGTTGCTGAGGCATTTCCTCCCAGGCAAAACGCAGGTCTCGTGTCATCGGCGCCAGACGCAGCCCAACCGCCCGTCCCGGCGAGAGAAGTAAGGGCCCCGGATAGCCATGCCCTGCGTTGACCTCCAGATAGCCCTGGATGGGCGCGTGCGTCAGATAACCGGTCGTAATCACGTGCGGCAAGGGAACACCCACCTCACGGCTCACGCGGCGGCTCTTTGCCAGATGGACCTCGACGAAGGAACGATGCCTTCCACCCAATTTGCAGAAGGGGTTGAGGGCTTTGACCACACCCGCACCCTGCGTCCACCGGCTACCGGCGCCTGCGGCGAGCGTCACAACTGCAACCGCGCCCTCGCGCAGCGCTTGCAAGCCCAAATCGCGCAGCATCTCGGGCAACCCACCCGAAGCATCGGTCACATCACTAAAGGCTACATCACGGATTTCCGTGCTCGCGGGCAAACGGTTCTGTGCAAGCCCAATCCGCCCACCGCGCAAATCGGCGCGCACCTGCTCGTGCTGCACACGATCAAAACCCCATTCATCCAAAACCGCCTGCAACGGCAAACCCTCGCTTGCCTCCTGCCGCGTGCGAGGCAACAACCGGTCAAAGAGCGTCTGCACCACACTCCCAAGCTCCGGGCGCGCGCGGCATGCCGCTCCAAAACGATCGAGCTCGGCGCGACGCATGGGAGAAAGCGTCTGCGGATCACGGTGTAACATTCCGGGCAGGGTCAGCGCATAATAACCCGAAGGCATCAACGCCATATCACCAACCCACAGCTCCGCAAAAGTTCCACGATCATTGATCGCAAAGTCATAAACGACCGGTTCCATCGCAAAAGGCAACGCCGATTCCAAGGCGTGCTTGGTCGCCAACATAGTCTCATGCAAGCGCGTTTGGGCT
Organism: Anaerolineae bacterium; assembly: GCA_016931315.1. Classification (GTDB taxonomy): domain Bacteria; phylum Chloroflexota; class Anaerolineae; order B4-G1; family SLSP01; genus JAAZNO01. The sequence goes on along the minus strand of JAFGFB010000296.1, from coordinate 7,669 downwards.
TCGGCGCGCCGCTCTGGCGCAAAAATAAAGCCCATCCCACCGCCCGACATACCACCGAGCATCCAGAACCCCCAGAAATCATCGCCGAACGCTGCCCGGACTTGTTCAATAAGGCGCTCCGTGTAAAAATTCGTGGACCAGGGAATAACGGTACAAAGAGGACCGAAAAAGTTCTGCGTGGTCGCTTGCCCAATGCCCTGAATATCCCCCCGCTTCAACAGAGCAACAATCTGGTCAAAAATACCATGAGCTTCCTGCCGCCCACGCCATTCCGCCTCGGTACGGAGCAGGTATTTCTCCGTCACCATCTCCAGAATAGGTCCCACGTTCTGCGCCATCCCGCCATGCACGAGAACCAGGCTCTCCTGCAAGCGCTGCCGCGTCGCGGCATCAACTTCATCGAGGCTCAAGACATGATGCCCCGGCAACAGCCGTCCCCGGCTGACGCTAAATTCCGGGTCATCAGGACCGGCAAGCTCGCCCGTGATGAGTTTCATACCGGGCCAAACACCGCCGGAATCCTGCCAACCACCGCCCGAGCCAGCGAGCCATTCGCCCAAAATCGCTCGCGCCGCTACCAAACGCCGCTCATGCTCTTGAAGGACGCCGGTAAGCGCGCGAGTCTGCCCCGTTGCTCGCATACAGACTGCGATCAAACATGCCAGCAGACTTGTGGACACCGCCAAACGTGAGCCTTTGGGAATACCGTTCACGGCGCTGACAATCTCGATGCCGCGCCCGGGACCCGCCAGGCGGGCAAGCAACTCCTCCAGCGCCTCTTCAGCACCCTCCATCCCCGGCGGAATCAATCCCGCCGCGATGACTGCCGCCTTGAGCAAGCCCAGATAATCCTTTGCAAAGTCGAAGACTTCGCGGAGCGTGGTGATTTCGGCAACCGCGCCCAGATCCACGCTCGCCAACCGCAATACAGGGCGATCAATCACACGAAAATAAGCCTCGACCGGGGGGCGAGGTTCCGCATCACGCCCATGAACGCCAAGATCAATGGAAACATTGAGCACCCGGGCGCCCTCAGGGAAATCCATCCCCAGAAAGAAGATATCGCTCCAGCCGCTGTGGCTCAAGTCCATGCGCACGGGTGTGACCTCGCGCAATAAAGGGAAAAGCCCATCGGCAGTGGCAGCACAGAGCTCCGGGCGCACCCGCAGAGGGTGGTCTGCTGGATGCCCGATACGGAACATCCACTGATTCCCGCGCACAGAGCGCACACTCCGCCGCACCTGGTCCGCCAGCGTCTGGAATCCCAAACGATGGTAGGCCGCTGCCAGAGCGCTCGATAGCGCCTCTGAGGATCCTTGATGTGCTTGCGCCGCGAGGAAGCTCTCAATCGCCTCCTCGAAACGGCGATTAAGCAAGTGCACATAGCCGTCATACGGAATCAATCCCTGACGTCGCAACGCAGCATGTTGGGGCAGGTGAAAACGATGCAGCGCATACAGGAAGAAGAGCGCCCGCACCCGTTCATAGAGATTCTGACTGCTACGGCGGAAAGTTTCCAGGGCGCCACACTCCGCGAGCAGAGTCTCCAGGCTCGCTGTGCGGCAGAAATGCTCCAAAGAGCGGTTGCGCTCCTCCGCATCCGTGGCGCGGATAATGCTAACCAGGGCGCCAGACCTTGAAGCGCTATTCATGCGTTCGACTCCACCGCGCGTGTCGCCAGCAGTTCCAGCAACCGGGTGAGCACCAACTCGCGATCTCTGCCGTTCAGAGCTAGCGCCAACTGCGCGGTAAACAGACCGTATTTGACGCCGACATCATAGCGCGCGGCATTCTCTTCAAGGGCAAGGTATTTCTCGCGGTGCGCCAGTGCCGCCAGCGCCGCTGAAAGCGTGACGCCAGCCTTTTGCTGCGCCAGCAATGCACCCAAAATCTCCATCACCGCAGGCGTAAGCACGTGCATTCCAAAGAAACACAGATAATGCCCCGCACGCAAACCGGGAACCAACAGCTGCAGCTCCGCCTCGGTTGGGGTGGGCTTTTCGAGAACGGTCTCGATAAGGTAAAGGTCCTTGCGACCTGCCACACGTCGCCCGCCAACGGCGCCGTAATAGGGAAGGAGTGTCTCACGCGTCGCCTGTACGGCAGAGATGGCGCATGCTTCAACACGAGCGGCCTCCACCAGCTGCTGCGCGCAACCCTGCACGCCACCGCTCACATAGAGATGATCCCCCACAAGATGCAGAAAAGGTGCAGTACCCACAAAAGCGCGCGCGCAATAGACAGCATGCCCATACCCCAACGGTTCAGTCTGCGGGATGAAGGAGAGACTTTCGGCGTGGTCTCCAGCAGCAGCCGCATAGGCAACCTCATCACCAGGCGCCACTACAATGGCAATCTCCGTTATTCCAGCGCTGAGGACTTCTTCGATTAGAATAGTCAACACAGACTTCTCGACGCCATCGCGGTCAATCAGTGTTTGTAGTGGCAGCTGGCGCTGCGGACGCGCGGCGGCAGTAATCACAGCTTTGGCAATGTGCATGATTCCTCCTCAAAGGCTAAGACTTCAGTAAGGATGTAGAGGCGCAGGGAAACGCGATCAACCTGACGTGAGAGATTCATCTGTATGGGTTGAGCAAAGCGCCATCGAAATGTCTCATAAAACCGCAATGATAGATATAGTATCCAGGAAGTAGGTCTTTGTCAATGGGCATGAAAAGGGGGCATAAGACACATAGCCACCCACTTTGCTTCGGTCAACAGGCGACTATAATCATGTTTGTAGACCGCGCGAGCAACAGGCAAAGGTTTATCTGCCCTGCCTGCCATCGCTGGTATAGCGCCTTAGCATTCCAACTCACAGTGAGGGTATTCCATGGATCAATGTTTCTCTCCCCTGACGTTGCGTGAAACCATCTTTCCTAATCGTGTCATGCTCTCCCCAATGTGCATGTACTCCGCGGGCAACGATGGACGGCTCACCGATTGGCATTTGGGACACTACCTGGCGCGCGCCGTGGGCAGGGTAGGGCTGATCATGCTTGAGGCAACCGCTGTCGAGGCACGGGGTCGCATCAGCCAACATGACTTGGGGCTTTGGGAAGATGTCCAAATCGCGCCCCTGGCGCGCCTGGTCTCAGCATTGCACAGCGAAGGCGCTATCGCCGGCGTGCAGCTGGCACATGCCGGGCGCAAAGCCTGGGGACCGGCTGAGGGGCAAGGATCGGAATCGGCAATCGCTCCGAGCGCCCTTCCTTTTGATAAACCCTGGGCAACACCCCATGCACTCACCGAGGCCGACATTGAAGACGTCATCACCGCATGGAAGGCTGCTGCCGTTCGCGCCGCGCAAGCCGGTTTCGATGTGATCGAAATCCATGCCGCGCACGGCTATCTCAACCACCAATTCCTCGCTTCACTGACCAACCAACGCACCGATGACTATGGCGGCGACCTGCAACAGCGTATGACTTTTCTGTTGCGCGTTGTAGACGCTGTGCGCAACGTGTGGTTTCCCTCAAAGCCGCTCTTCGTGCGGCTCTCGACAACGGATTGGGGCACTCCAGGCGGGTTGACTGTGGAGGATAGCGTCATTATCGCCCGCACGCTGAGCACACGCGACGTTGACCTGGTGGATTGTTCCTCCGGCGGACTAAGCCCTGCGCGACCGCAAGCCGTTTGGCCCGGCTATCAGATTCCCTTCGCCGAACGCCTGCGCCGCGAAGCCGGCGTTTGCACCGCAGCTGTAGGCTTGATCACGGCGCCAGAAATGGCAGACGAGATCATCCGTAATGGACGCGCCGACCTGGTTGCCCTGGGACGGGAGTTGCTGCGCCATCCCTACTGGGCGCTCGATGCCGCAGCGGCACTACACCAGGAAATTGTCTGGCCCGAACAGTATCTTCGCGCACGGCGTGTTTAGAGGTATTGCAACCTCCGCTCGAGACCAAAAGGAAAAATCATGACCAGGAAACATAGGGGACTGCTAATCCTGGGTGGGTTGATCATCCTGCTGCCGTTGCTGGGAATGGGAATCTTTGCATTGGTCAACAAAACCAATGGAGAACTCATATCTGAAGGGCAGCGGCGCACCTATCTCCTGCACGTGCCACCCACTTATGACCCGGCAACGCCAGCGCCGCTCGTGATCAGCATTCATGGCTTCGCTGAATGGCCCGCACATCAGATGCAAACCAGCCATTGGAATGATCTCTCCGATGCCGAGGGCTTCATCGTCGTCTATCCTTCGGGGCTGGATTTCCCTAAGCGTTGGAGGGTGGAAGACGTCACCTTTATCGCCGACCTCATCACCCATCTGGAACAGAACTACAACATTGATCCCACCCGTATCTACGCCAACGGCCTCTCCAACGGCGGGGGAATGTCCTATATGCTAGGCTGCCGCCTGGCGGACCGCATCGCGGCGATTGGAAGTGTGGCAGGCGCTTACATGTTGCCGCTAGAGGAATGCCAACCGGCAAGGCCGGTGCCCATGATCGCCTTTCACGGCACAGCCGACCCGGTTGTGCCCTACGAGGGGGGACCCTCGCATTGGTTTGAGCTACCCTTCCCCATCATTCCCGATTGGATGTCCCAGCGAGCGCAGCTCAATGGTTGCGATAACACGCCGTCAAGCCTCCCGACTCAGGGCAGCATCACCGGGGTCCAATACACGGCTTGCGATGGAGAAGCCGATGTGATACTCTACACAATCGAGGGCGGAGGACACACCTGGCCTGGCGGCGAAGCGCTTCCCCAATGGCTGGTCGGGGTCACAACGCAGGAAATCAATGCCACACAGTTGATGTGGGAGTTCTTTGAGCATCATGTTTTGCCTGCAACTACGAAGAAACCCTGAGTCGCGACACCACGTGTACAGCAAATAGTCAGAGAAATACTGAGCGCCTGAATCTCTTCAGGCGCTCAGTAGCGATGAATAGCTTAGACAGTACGCGATCAGCCCAACCGGCGTGCCGTCAGCCACTTTTCAAGCTCCACGACGCCAAAACTCAGCACGCCGAACACGGTGATGCGCCACCACTCTGCCCATCCCATCGGGGCGCTGCTGAATATGGCGTGCATAAACGGCAGATAAGTGAAACCCATCTGGAGCAGCACCATGCCACCAACCCCCAACCAGAGCCAGCGATTAGAGAATAGCCCGATTTTGAAGGGCGAATGGGTCAGCGAGCGGCTATTGAAGAGATAGAAGAGCTCCACAAAAACCACCAGATTGACCGCTACAGTACGGGCGACCTCTAGCGTTGCACCCCGCTGCAATTCCCACTCGAACAACCCAAAGGCGCCAATGAGGATAAGTGTGCCGACCAGTACAATGCGCCGAATTAAAGCTCCGGTGAGAATAGGCGCATCAGGGTTACGTGGAGGACGCTGCATGATACCTGGTTCGCGAGGCTCCAGCGCCAGCACCAATCCCAACACGGCTACCGTCGCCATATTGATCCATAGAATCTGCACCGGCAGAATGGGAAGCACCTCGCCAACCAAAAGCGCCGCCAGAATCACCAAACCCTCACCCAAATTCGTGGGCAGTGTCCAGGTGATGATTTTGGTGAGATTTTCAAAAACGCCGCGCCCCTCTTCCACCGCCGCTTCAATCGTGGCGAAATTGTCATCGGTCAACACCATATCGGCAGCCTCTTTGGAGACATCCGTTCCGGTGATACCCATCGCCACCCCAATATTGGCTTGCTTAAGCGCGGGCGCATCATTCACGCCGTCGCCGGTCATAGCGACGATATGCCCTCTCGCTTGCAGCGCCTCCACCAATCGCAGCTTCTGCTCCGGCGTGACACGAGCAAAGACCCCGGCGTATTCAACTGCCTCAATCAGCTCATCATCGCTCAGCGCTGCCAGCTGCTTCCCGGTAAAGACCACCTCCGCTTCAGCAATACCCACCGCCCGTGCAATAGCTGCAGCCGTGAGGGGATGGTCGCCAGTGATCATTTTCACCTTAATGCCGGCTTCCTGACTCGCTCGCACGGCGGCGGTCGCCTCAACACGCGAGGGATCCATCATCCCTTGAAGCCCTAATAAGGTTAGCCCACTGGCAATATCGCTGTGCGCCAGCTTCTGTGTACCGGCAGGGAGACTCTTCTCGGCAAAAGCCAATACACGCAAACCATCCGCAGCCATGCCATCTACCTGCGTGAGAATCACAGCTCTATCCAGGGGAAGCAAGTGACCATCGGCGGATAGCGCCTGTGCACTCCGCTCCAACAACGCTTCGACCGAACCTTTGACCAACACACGCCGCGGCATTCCATCCCCTGTTGAGTGCAAAGTCGCCATATATTGGTGCGCCGACTCAAAGGGGATAGCATCCAACCGTGGGAAACGTTGGAGTAAATCGTTTTCATCCATGGAAGCCTTACGTGCGACCACAAGCAAAGCGCCCTCAGTAGGATCCCCCTGAATGTCCCAACGCATCTCCACCTGGAGTAAACGGCTATCATTGGCAAGGGCGCCCGCCTCCAATGTAGCCAATAACGCCGGGGGTAAATTTTCTGGCGACAGTGCAGCGTTGTCACGAAGCAGTCGCCCTGTGGGAGTATAACCACTCCCCTCCACGACGAATTGCTCCCCGCCGGTGAAAATCCGCTGTACAGTCATCTGGTTCTGTGTTAGCGTCCCGGTCTTATCCGAACCAATGACAGTAGTACTACCGAGCGCTTCTACCGCCGGAAGCTTGCGGATAATGGCGCGGCGTCGCGCCATCCGCGATACGCCAATTGCCAGCGTCACCGTCACCGCAGCCGGCAAACCCTCAGGAATGGAGGCGACCGCCAGGGCAATGCTAGTGGTCAGAGCATCCGCCAGCGGTTGCCCACGCAGCAATCCGATAAGGAAAGCCAACCCAGCGACGCCGAGCAACGCATAGAGCAACAAGCGGCTAAATTCACCAATTTTGCGTGTTAATGGCGTTTCCAGTTCCGCAGCCTCGGAAATCAACTGCGAGATGCGCCCGATTTCAGTTGCATCGCCAATTGCTACGACAATCCCACTCCCCTGCCCATACGTCACCAACGTAGTCGCATAAGCCATATTACGGCGGTCACCCAGGGAAGTATCTTCTGGCAAAGTACCAGCAGCAGCTTTTTCAACAGGAACCGATTCCCCGGTCAACGTCGCTTCAGCAATCTGCAAATCGCGGCTCTGCACAAGGCGCACATCCGCTGGCACTTTGTCGCCGGATTGCAACAGCACCATATCCCCTGGCACAAGCTGCGGTGCAGGCAGGCGCAGCTTCTGTCCGGAACGAATTACAGTCGCTTCCGCCACCATACTCTGTGCAAGTGCCGCGATGGCGTTTTCAGCGCGGGATTCCTGAGCAAAGCCGACGATGGCATTGACGAGAACCACCCCCAAGATAATACCCGCGTCCACCCAACCCTTGACGAAAGCCGTGATGACGCTGGCAACAAGGAGAACATAGATAAGTGGGTTGTTGAACTGCAAGAGAAAGCGCACTAGCGGGCTTCTACCCTTCCGTGGCGTCAAGGCATTCGGCCCAAAGCGCGCCTGTCGGTGCTCAACCTCAAAACGGTCCAGCCCACGTTCCGTATCGGTCTCCAGAATACCTCGAACTTCTTCAACAGGTAAATGGTGCCAGTGCTTACTAAGTAACGTTTGCATAGGTGCCCTCCCAAGAAAATAGCCGCATTACGCTCCACCAAGTCTATTTTTATAT
>JAFGFB010000295.1 GCA_016931315.1 Anaerolineae bacterium | reverse complement strand
TCAGGATAGCTCCCCACCGGCGCGGTGAATTTGTACCCATCATCCACACTTTTGTCTGCCCAATCATAATTGCAGTTCTTTTCACAGAAATTCAACCGCGTCCCATCGAAGGTATTGCCCCACGGATAGGTCAGCCCTTCCGGTCCCCGCGCGGCGTATTCCCATTCCGCCTCCGTGGGTAGCCGGCCCCCGGCCCATTCGCAATAGGTGGCCGCGCCGTACCACGTGACCTCAATCACCGGATGTTGGGCATAGCCGCTCTTAGGGCGGAATGTGTTCCCTACTTGTTCAATCAAACAGTCCTCATCCGTAGAATCTAGCCAGGTGGCTCCACCTTCAGATTGATTGCCCGTAGCGCTCAAAAAGGCTGCATACTGCGCGTTGCTCACCTCCGTGCGGTCCAGCCAGAAGCCATCCAGCGCCACGGTGTGCACCGGTTGCTCGTCGTCATACTGTGTGCTGCCCATCTGGAACTCCCCTGCCGGCACGTAGACCATCACCATGCCGTCCGCTTCGCGCGTGCGGGTAGCGCCCAGCTTCAGTTCTGGCGCTGGGGTGGCTGAGGGTGCGGGCTCAGGCGTGAATGTTGGAGTGGGCTCTAAGGGGCGTGTCACAGTCACTCCCGGCGTTTGCGTCACCGCATCGGTAACGGCTACCGTTGGTGTTGCCCGTGAAAGTCCGCCGAGCGCATTCCACGCCACGGCCAGCGCCGCGAGCCCCACCACTGCCCCAACCACCCAGGCCCATGACGGAATGCGCCGGGTCACTGAAGCCGGCGCCGGGGACGGTGTCTTCGGCATCACGACTGTACCCGAGTTCCATGCACGGGCCACGTTGGGCTGCACAGGCGGAGCGGTAGGATGGCGGGGAACCGTCTCGCATCTCAGTGCCGCCGCCATGTCGCTCGCCTGAGCCCAACGTTGATTCGCTGCAGGTTCCAGCGCCCGCAGAATCCCTATCTCGGTCGGCACGCTCACCCGCGGATTCAGCGCCCGCACCGGTTTGAAGAGCTCCGGATACGCCATGCGGTCGCTCGCGGTGGGCGGCGCCTGCCCGGTAAGTGCGTGGTAGAGGGTGGCTCCGAGGCTGTAGAGGTCGCTGCGCGGGTCGGTGGACTGACCCTGTCGGCCGTATTGTTCCGGCGGTGCGTATTCGGGTGTGCCCATGCCGCGCATCACCGTGCGCGTCTGTGGGTCGTTGGGGTTCCATAGTTTGACGAGGCCAAAGTCCACCAGCACCGCCCGCCCATCCGGGCGCAGCACGATGTTCTGCGGCTTGATGTCGCGATGGACGATGCCCTGACTGTGGCAATAAGCGAGCGCGTCGAGGAGTTGCTGCGCCCAAGAAAGCACCTGCGCTTCTGGCAGGTGGCCGTCGCGGGCGACACGGTCGGCGAGACTCTCACCTTCGAGGAATTCCATGACCAGATAGACGCTGCCACCTTCGTCAAAGAAATCCATCACTTTCACCAGGTTCGGATGGCTCAGGCGTGCTAGCGTCACGGCTTCCTGTTTGAACTGCTGCCGCAGCTGCGCCAACATGCCGGCATCCAGGTCTGGCTGGGGAATTTGCTCCTTCAGCGCTACGGGCACCTCGAGCCGCAGGTCCCAGGCGCGGTAGACGGCGCCCATCCCGCCCTGTCCCAGAAGGGTGACGATCCGATAACGGTCTTGCAGCACGGTCTGAGCAGCCAAGACCATAAGGTCACCTCGATTCTGTTTCAACGATAATGTACAGCCAGGACAAAACCATCAACCGATTACTGCGCCAGAATGCTCTTGAGCCAGGCAAAGAATGGCGGGCTAAGCGCCTCATAATCGGACCGGAACGCCGGTTCACTGACACGTTCGAAACTCTCAATGCACGCTTTAACCAGGGAAAACGCCTCAGGCGAGGGCTCCGCCCGCCTCGTATAGACGGGCAGCAGCCGTTGCAGGGCGTAGAAATACGCAGTTTTCTGTGCCTGCGCCTCGGCATAACTCAGAGCAGCCATCGCCGGATGCGGGTAGCGCCCCACAATCTCCCCACAACGCGGAATGGCGGTGCCACTCTCGAATCCCAAATCCACGACTTCAAGCAATTTGCCTTCAGGATAGCTCACGCTCACCCGCACATGGGGCCGGTACAGCGCCACAGTGCCCTCGGCATCCTTTTCCCTGCCCCTGGAAAAGAAGAAGCAACGCAGCGCCAGTTGCTTTCCGCTGTAACAGGGAATCGGATACGAAAGCACATCTTCCAGCACAATCAGGGATTGCAGCGCCGGCAGGTCACGGACCTGGGCGTGCAAGGTTTTTAAGGGGTTCGGCATACGCGTTTCCTCCATCTTGCCGGCGCACCTATCCGGCAGCAACCAACAGCCGATTGCGGCCATCCCACGCATTCTTGAACGTCGCATAATCATGAGTTTGCGGACCCTCAGGGTGATTGCTATCATTCACGGTCACGTTGGTGACCTGTCCCTCAGCATCAGTTTCGAGCCCGGTCACCCACACGGCATGACCGGCCCCGGCATAGGCTTCATCCTGGTATAGAGCGCCCATATCAACGGCAGCCATGAGGTCTTTGCCTTGCGATAATTGCTCCTTGAGCGTTTCGGCGTCGGCGGAACCATCCAGCCAGCGCTGTGTCGAAATATCATGTGCTTCCAGCAGATTGCCCATGTCTTGGGGATAAGTTCCCCCGAATTCATCCGTCCAGCCCTGGTCGTAGGCTTCCTGCGCCAAGGCTTCCTCACCGTAGTCCACACCAGTCCGCTTCTCAATGATGCCCTCTTGTGCGACGGTAGCACAGGTATCACCGCTCTGGGCATGCAGATATTGCGCATCGCCTTCCGGATCACCAAACACCTGCCCTTCTCCCGTATCTGCCGCGACGGACCCATCATCGGTCGCCGCGCCTTGCATGCGCTTTTCCAACGCCGACTGGCGCTCTGGAGGCAGCGACGCCACGTTTTCTACAGGCTGATTGCTGTCGGTTGTCTCGGGCGGCGACGTTTGATCGCTACCCTCTGTCTCCGATGGATGCATGAATCCTCCTGGACTATGGTCCCTCATGCCGGCAGTCCTGTTTCCGCATCGGCGCCGTGAATCCAAGCCGTATGTGCAGGCTGACGGCCACTTGCCTCAATGCCCCAACTTATCTGTGTATTACCAACGGCGGATGGGCTGCTGGCGTCCCCTACCATTCTGATTCAGACTATGCGCTTCGCAAGAAGGCCCTCGATACGCCAGCAGCGCACGGCAATCATATCGCGGTTGGCGGCGAAGCGCAACCAGGTGCGAGGCGCCGCAATCAGCGCTACTTTTCAGCAGTGTGAGCCCTCCCGGCGCGGATACAGGCAGGGCCGCGAACACAGGTGCGCCACACTCACGGAAGGGGATCACGCTATCATGCATCTTGCCTCCACGACGCGCGTACCTCAACCCATAATTGGGCGTACCAGCACATAATCAAACTACATTTGCTGTGCCCCCTGGGATAGCTGCAACACCCATGCTGCTCAGGCATCCTCAGGCGTGTTCTTCAGCGTTTCCTGAACTGCGCCTGCCACATCATCCGGATCCTCACTTTCAGAGAATTGAACTCCTATACCATATTGGGCCAATCCATCAGCATAAGCCTGGCGTGCCTCACTCGAAACAGGCGGTACGGTAGCGATTACAGTTCCCGTAGCGTCGGAAGGCAGGTCCGGGCTGTTCACATAGCCAGACACCTGTGCCCCGTGCGCCAGTCCAGCCTGGTAAGCCTGCGTCGGAACCCAATCTCGCATATCATTGGTTTTGTAGTCAATCACGTGCCGTCCATCGACCAGTGTATCGATGCGTCCTTCATGTTCCATCCCATCGGCATTGACGACTCGCGCAGGTACTTCACTCTCTACGTATTCCCTATCCAGGTTGTTCTCAGCGGCTACCTCATAGCCCTGATGCGCAAAGCGCCCAAAATCCCGCGCTGTGGTAAGTTCCTCAACAGGCGCACTGTCTTGCGCTTGCTCAGCTTTTCCCTCAGACGCCGAGCCCTGCATCGCGTGCTGACCGGCAGGGCTAAGCCGCTCAGGTGCAATGGTTTCAGGCGCCACGGTTTCTGGGGTTTCGCGCGTATCGTCTACGCTCATCCCGCCCTCCTTCAGCCATCCTGCCCCTGAATGCGACGCACCGCGGATTGGCTCAGCAGCTCCGAGGGCGGCTTTTTCTCCGATGCCGCCTCCATCAACGACCAGGCTGTGTGCACCACCTCGACGCCGGTCTTTGCAGCCTGCAACGCGGTATCCACCACGGGTTTGATACTTTCCATCATTGACTCTCCTGGAAAAAGTCCTACTAATAACAAAGCGGACATTAAGGGCTCCGGGTAAGGTTCAGAATTTCTAATGATTCAAAGCGGGAACAGGCATTTCTTTCCTCCGAACCGTAAAATCCTTTGTGACCTTTGTGTCCATTGTGGTTTTTGCAGTGAAGTCATTAATTGCCTCCAATACGCTGAAAAGCGGCGACGAATTGCTTACGCATGTTTGGGGTAAAGGGGAAATCAATCTCGTGCGTTAGGTAGCAGAAGGCGGCATCTGCCTCACCGGTATAGCCTGCCTGGTTGGCGACAGCGGCGCAGGCGCGCGCTACATCGTCCCAGTTGCGCGCCAGGTCACCGGGCGCCGTACGCTTGTCGAAAGTGAGCAGAGCTTCACTGAAAGCTGCGTGGAGCGCCTTATTCAGCGTCAGCGGTTCGATACGCTTGCGATACGCGCAAGGCTTCCCGCAAAAGCGGCAACCGTCGAAGGGTAAATACGCAGCGCTGTGTTTTTCACGAAACGCTTCCATCCGTTGAATGACTTCGGTCTCGGGCAGCCGTTCTGAGAAGCCCTCACCCTTAATGGGCGGAATCTGTACAAACGTGGCTTTCTCGTACCCGGTCATAAACACAGCCGCCTGGCCCACCGGCAACTTGCCCAGAAAGGTCTGCTGCCCCTCATCCATGATCATCGCTCCAGCCATGGCTTCGCGGTCACGGCTGTCGAGCAGCATGTGCGCGAGCTTGAGGTTGGTGTTGCGCACGGCATCTGCCGCCAGCTTGCTCGGCGACTGCTCCGCGATGAGAATGCCCTCACCGTAGGCGCGAATCTCCGCCAGCATCCCTCCGAAGAAGCGTACGGCCTCAGCGCGGGTATCCGCGGCGACCTCACTACCGGCGACGGAGGGTACCTCCTCCAACACCCGGTGCGCCTCCTCGATCAAGGTGATATGCGCCAACTGATTTTCCGGGCGGTTGAGCTTGCAATGTTCGCGCAGCTGCGTGAGCAGGAACATCATCGCCAGTGCCTTTTCGTTGTCGTTGAGCGTATCCAGTTCCAGGACCACGGGTCCGCCCAGCAGAATCTCCATCGGAATAGAGTGCTGGCAACTGAACATGGCGCCCTTACTTCCCGCGAGCAGGCTACCGATGCGCCCGGCCGCTGCCGCGCGGATATTGTCGCGCACCTCGCCTGCATACCCACGCTCCTCGGTCACGCGGATGATCATCGTGTACATGTCGCGCAGGGTAGGGAGAAGCCGTTTCTCCTGTGCTTCGGGTCTATCTGTGAGGTCCCAGCCCTTGTCCCGGTAGATGCGAATCAGCGCCTCCTCCACGAGCGTGGGCAGGACGCCGAACTGTGGCAGGGCAGCATTGAAGCAAGTCTTGAGCGCCGAGAGATGCGCTTCCAGCCGTACACCGGGCAGCAGTTCAAAGGGGTTCAAACGAAAAGGCGAGACGGCTTCATCCCCCAATGTGAAGACGCGGGTGGTCTCGAAGCCACGCCGGGTGAGCAATCCCCGGTACTCGTTCTTTGCTGGTTCGATGATCAGCACCGGGATGTGATGCCGTTGCCAGAGCTGCTCGATCAAATAGAGACAGGTATTGGTCTTGCCACTGCCGGTAAAGCCCACGATCAAACCATGGCGGGTCAATGCCGAACGCTTGACCGCTCCTACTCCGCCGGTCAAGAAGGTTCCTACGGCGATCTCATCTGCCGCGACCTGGGAGCGTTGCGGCCCCTGCCCATAGCCCGGCGCGACCTGCCGCACCTGTACACCCGCCATCCCCGAGCGCCCTGGTACGGGAAAGCGCACTAATGAAGCCGCGCCCGCTGCATCGGTGAGATAGCGCAGCCGCTCCTTTCCCGGTGTGGCCATGACATCATCCCAGAGGGTGAACGTCAACTGATTCAGCGCCAACTGCAATGCAGCAATCTGTTGCGGGTTCCGCGCCGGCATAGCATCGCATTGCGCTGGAAGCTGTTCGGGGTTCTGCGGCGCCGGCAAGGCTTCAACGGCAAGGGCATCAGTAAGAGCGCGGGCTACGGTCCAGGCTGCGGGAGCTTCGGCCGCGGCAATATGCGCCGCGCAGAGGAAGGGTTGATCCAGGCGCCGTACGAGCTCTGCGTAAGCCGTGCCCACCAGCGCAGCCTGTGGATCCTGCCACCGGCCCTGATAATACTGACCACTGTACTGAAAATCCGAGAACGTCCTGGCTGCAGCCGCGGCTTGCGCGAATCCCTGCCGCTCTACAGACGCCAGATCCACCGGCTCAAGGACCAGACTGAGCAGTGTTGGCGTGTTGGTGCGTACTAAGGTCTCGAAAACCAGTCGGAAATCTCCAGCGGGCTGGCGCAACGGGTGCACCACATAGGCATCACCGAGATTGAGCTGCACAACCTTCTCATGTTGGCGTACTTCCAAAAAAACCTGACCGGGCAACGCTCGGGTTTGGCTCAGCTCTGCAGCGTTTAGGGGGCGCAACCCCAGGCGCATCGCCGCGAACTGCGCTTGTATGTCCGCGGCAAATGCCTGGGCCACAGCACCAGCCTCGCGCGACGGGCGCGCCCGTCCCAGGACACTCATCTCGATGGCGCCCTGTTGCGGCTGCGATAGAAAGCGCAGGGCCAGGGCGCAGGTCTTCCACTTCCACAGGCTGGAAAGCATCTGTTGCCATGTGCGCAGCACCCACGCCAGCTTGTCTGCGTCAGTCTGCCCTAGCGTCTCGGGTGCGGAAAGCCAGTCAGGCAGTTGAGTGATTCGGAAGCCGAACACGGCTTGCTCGGTCGAAAGTGGACTGAGGACCGTCAATGCCGCCGCCGGCGTCACGGGTCGTTCCATCTGGATATATGGTGATGTCGAAGCCGCCATGAGGGGTTGCGCGGCAACCGGCGCGGCAACGACAACCGGAAGCAGCTGGCCACAACTCCCACAGAAACGCGCTCCAGCGCGCACAGCTTGCCCGCAACGTGGACAGGAATTCACGTGAGTGCCTGCACTTTTTGCCTGTATGCCCTAGATCAATCGGCGAGCGGATTGATAGGCCTTGCCAGGATCAAGCAACTTCAGATCAATACCCACCACATCCGCACCTTGCCGCACGGTCTCGTTCACGGCTTTCTCCAGTGAGACGATGTCGTCTTCCTGGAACTCATTGGGTTTGGCGCGGAGCAGAGCAAGGAAATCCTTCTCGGTGACATACTTGTACACGCTGAAAATCAGTCCAAAAGTCAGGCCGATCTGCGATATGATGGCCAAGGGACCAAGACAACAGACAAACGATGCCAAAAGGGCGATGTTGGGTTCTTGTGAAGGTCCTCCGAAGAGTGATGTGCTGCCAATAACTCCCTGCAGGTCGTTGGAGACCGCGACGCTGTTCACCAAAGACAGCAAAATCGATCCGACCATGCCGATCAGCAGAATGACGCGAGCAAGGCTGATCTGACCCTTGATGTAGGAAACCTGGGACACATACAGATCCTCACCAAATCGCGCGATGTAGAGCCATACTGTCGCCAGGCCTCGTTGCACGCGATAGAAAGGGCGTTGCTCCACCGCGATGCCCTTGCCGGTTAGTGTGAGCAAGTCCACTCGTGCCTCGGGAATCTGTCGCTGCGCAAACTGCTGGGTGACCCGGTCGCGCAAATCATCAGCACGTTGACCCAATCCCTGCAGTAGCCAGGCGACATGCTCGCGCCGCACGCCGTAACCGGCAAATGGCCCCCACAGGCTTGAGGATTGTCCCACCGCTCCCACCTGACTGATGGCGTAAGGTGCCGGTCCGTAGGGTTGAGGGGTGTACGTGGGCTGGATTGGCGGCGACGTATACACAGGTGCTGGATTTGAGGGGTACTGTGGACTGTTCTGGGGCGTATTTGGAAACTGTGGCGGACCGCTGACCTGAACCGTGGGCGGGGTGGTCGGGTTCGAAGGAGGGGCGGTCTGGGTAGAGTTGCCGCAACGCGAACAAAAGACAGCTCCAGGTCGCAATGGACTACCACAATGGGGACAATTCACAATTGCACCTCCTCAATAAGCGATTATTAGCACAGATTTCCGGATTCCCGGCTTGTCAGGTGTGTCGTTAATTGTTGCCAAGATTCGGCGGTGTGACGATAAAGTACGCCCCTACGGGATTCCAGTCGCGCAGCCATTCTGCGTCCCCTGGCAGCAGCCGGATGCACCCATGGGAGACGGCTTCGACTCCAATGTATTCCAGCTCCTCATAGACTTTGCTTCCGTCTTTCAGCTGGTAGGGCGCGCCGTGGATGTAGATGTTTCCCCCCGCTTTGAAGAGATACCAGGCATGGTCGGCCAGGCTGCCATAGCCGTAGAGTGTAGGCGCATAGTGCCCCACATAACCCTGGTGCGCGGGCGTGTACAGAGGATAGCGCCCGCTGCTCATCGGAAGCGCTCGCAGCTCAACCCCGTCCTCAAACACCTGCAACTGCTGCGCAGCCTGATTGATGACCAGGGCTTTGCCTTTGGGCAGTCTAGGCTCAGCGCCAGGAGCGATGGCAGGTGGAGTTGCCACCGCTGAAACCGCAGGCGGCGTTGACTGCTGCAATGACGTCCGCAGCCTCCAATGACGCAACTCTCGGGGGTCTTCCCAAGCTGAATCCGCCTCGTCAGCCCTGCGCGCAGAGAAACCTTGGCGGTTTGGCGTCGGAGGAGGACTGCTTGCTAGTGCCGGCGTCGGGCTCTCCTCTCGCGCTACTTGCGCAAGCGGCAGACGCATGGGGATCAATACTCGCGCTAGAATGCGTTCGTCCGCCACGTGATACTCCCTGACAGGACTGCCAACCTCACCGACCGCGACGGCGGTCTGTTCTGGAAATAGAGAGAGAAGAAGCGCCAAACACAGGGCCGCAACGCGTATTCTGCTGTAGCCTAGGCTGCGGAGGTGTCTCATTGACAGCTTTCCGGAATGAGGATTCTCATGCCTGCAGGAACCATGTCTGGGTTAGCGATTTTATTCAGCCTGACCAATTCATCGAGTTCAATACTCCCCTCGCACACACTAAACACTATGTCCAAGAGAGTAGTTCCATCGGGAATGGTGTACCACTTGTACCCTGCTGGCGCGTCAGCTGGCAAAGACCCATTTTCGGGGGACCCATCGTCGACCACGGTGCTCTGCGGCACTCGCCACTCGAGGAACGCTCTGATCCCTTTCAGGTTACGGAGCCACTCCGCCTCGCTGATGCTGGCGTGGGTTGTCAGTTCGATCTCGGTACCAGCAATGCCGACGGTGGAGAGCCAATCGATGGCGTCTCCTGTGGTGATCTGCCCGGGAATGCCCTCGGTCTGGTGCCGGTAGCCTGTGGCGGCAGCAATACTTTCGGTGAGCTCGTAGGTAAATGATCTCTCCCTATCCGCGCCCGAGAAGACGACGCCCATGGCGCTGTGATAGAAGATCACCGCATCCGGACGTTTTTCGAGCAGCACATCGCGCAGAGCCGCGGTCTCAGGTTCGGAGAAAGGCCCAGCGCCTGCGCTCACTGGGCGGGTACCATGCGTGGCGGTCATCTGCCAACGGTAGTCCCAGTTGCGATTTAGATCCACGCTGTGTGCATTCATGCGCCCTACAATCGCGTCTCTCCCGGCTGCATAGCCATCGGGATTGGCAAGCGGGATGAGATATAGAGCAACATTTACAGGCAGCTCCTCGCGATGCTCGCGATAATATTCCAGTGTCTTGCTCACCACCTCAACGGTATTCCACTCATACCCACCGTGAATTGCTCCGATGATGAATCTCGCCGATTCACCCGTTCCCAGGCGAAAGCCTTGCAGCGGACGGTTTTCGACGGAGTAGCCATAGGTGAAGGTCTCCTCAAAGGGTAGCGGCGGCGGTGTTGGGGTGACCGTCGGGGCGGGTGTTGGGGTGGGGGCAGCCTGTGCTACCTCGAGGGTTGCCGGTGTTGCGGTTTCCATGACGGCTGCGGGAGTTGGAGTCGGAGAAGCCAGCGCAGCTTGCGGTGTCATTTTTACGCTAGCATCCGGCTTTATAGCAGTGGAAACTGATCCCAATGCTCCACCAATGCCCAAACCAATCATGGTTACAGCAGCCATAGCTGCCGCTCCCAGTATCAAATAGGTCAATATCCGGCGTATAGAATGCACGCGTGCACCTCAGTGGTTTTTCTTGTGATTAGTATTCCGCAACCGCGATGAGCGTCTGGAACATGCGGTCGAGTGAAGACACGCCCTTCTGGGGTATCACGATATCGACCGCACGAATTCCTTGTTCGCCGCACCAGGTGAGCACCTCTCCCGTAGGCGTATATGCGCCCCACGACGCTTCAACGGAGTAGCCCAAAATGCTGGCGACCGTGCTCGCCATGGCATCTGAGTTCCGTCCAGCCGAGTATATCTCGTTTGGCGAGCTGACCGAGGAATGGAAGACAATGACTTTGAGATCACTGCTCTGCAATTGCCTCAGCAGATCCCGCAGTGCTTGAGTCTCCGGTTCTGAAAAAGGTGATCGTCCACCTGCACCCGTTTTTCCATCCGGATAGCCCGGAACCGCCGCATTGGAGCGCCAATCCGCCGTATCCCAATTCCTGTTGAGATCGACGCCATTGGCATTATAGCGTGAATTACTGGCATTGCCATCGGGATTGATCGAAGGGATGAAGTAGAACATGGTGCCGGCTGGGATAGCGCCCTTATCGTTATTGGTACGTGTGATGAGGCTATTGACGGCATCTCGTGTGCTGACCTGGTCGCCTTGAATGCTGCCCACCACCACGACGGCGGTTCTACCGCTATATCCCACCTTCGCTAGAGATAGCTCACGACGCTGGACTGAGGATCCAATACTGCTCCATTGCAGGGCTGTAACCGCGGACGTCGGTGGTTCTGTGGGCGTGGGTGTCGCGGTCGATCTGGTTTCCGTTGGCTCAGCAGTGGGTCGAGCAGGTGTTGCCTGGGGTGTGTTGGTCGGCGCCATCGTATTTTCCACCGTACGAGGGGCATCTATTGTCGCTGAAGTCTCGGCTGGACCGTTTGCAGACAGTTTCCTCACATAATCGAACCCGAAAGCTCCACTGGCTAAGCACAGAATCGCCAGGAAGCCGAGTCCCACGATGAGAAGCACGTTCGGGCTCTTTTGGGGTTGGGGGACAGGTCCTGGCTGCGGCACGGGATATGGATAGGGATAGGGATATGGGCCTGCGTTTGGCATTGCCACGGTATGGTTGTTGATGGGCGGTGTTCCCCCTCCGTAACCCTGCAGCGCTTGTTGAAACTCCCGGACATTAGCGTAACGCATTTGTGGCTGGAGTTGCGTCGCGCGGACTATCGCTTGCTCGATATGGTGCGGCAGACCCCGAGTGAGGCTGCCAGGGGCTGGCAGGGGAAACGGCGTCGTGGCTGCCGTGGGGTTATATCCGGACACCATCTGTAACAACACCGCTCCCAGGCTGTAAACGTCAGTCTGTGGACCACTTTGCCCAATGCCGCCGTATTGTTCTGGAGCCGCGTACCCAGGCGTGCCGAGGTTCACCGTATCGCCGGTCTTGCCAGGTTTGAAGTGGCGTGCAATGCCAAAATCAATCAGTTTCACCTGCCTCTGTGAGTTGAGCATGATGTTGCCGGGCTTAAGGTCACGGAAGACGACAGGGGGATCCTGCTTGTGCAGGTAATCCAACACCTCGCAGAGTTGCCGTGTGATATCCAGGGCATCATTCAGCGGTAATCTCCCTCCTGGCGCGCGTTCGAGTGTAGTCTCCAGCGTCTCGCCATCGACGAAATCCATCACCAGGTACCAGTTGCCTTCTTCGGGGAAGAAGTCGGTCACAGCCGTCAAGCCGGGGTGCTGCAGATTTGCCAGCATGGCTGCTTCCTGGCGGAAAGCCTGTATGGCCCAGTTGCGTTCGGTGGCGGGCAGATTGGCAGGCGAGAGTTCCTTAATGGCACAGAGGTGACCAGCCAGGCGCGTATCCTCCGCCAGATAGACGGTGCCCATACCGCCGCCCCCCAATTGGCGGAGGACTCGATAACGGTTCTGCAACGTGCTTGATTGGATCATGGCACCTCACTTTTCGAGACAGTGGGATAAAACTCGCAGACGGGAGTTGTGTTCAGGTCCTCGGAACCCCGCCGAAATCGAGCGTGCATCTACTCCACTTCCGGACATGGGGGCATGCGTAGCTTTTTCCCCACAATGAGTTGGGGGTTATCTCCCCACAAACCATTTAGTCGTTTGACTTCTTCCGCGCACGTTTGTGCTTGTGGTTCGGTTATCCCCGGGCAATGCCGGCGACAGACCATGAGCACCCCCTCACCCTGAAGCACAGTCTCATATTCGGGAGTAGCAGTCGGTGTGGGTGCCGGCTTGGGTGTGGAGGTGGGGCGCGGCGTTGCTTGCACGATGGTGGGCGTTGTATCCTCTTCCGTGATTCGCGGTGAAGGCGTAGGTGGAGGTGCCGCGGCTGTGTTTGTTGCGATTGCTGGTGCTGTGGGTTCTGCGTCTTGTGTTGGGTCGGCTTGCAGGAAGCGGTCCGACACCAGGCGCGCCAACGCGCCCCCTGCGGCGGCCAGGGCGCCGATCAGGACTAGCATCGCGAGACCCGCCAGAATGTAGGTTATTTTGTTTCTCATAGTGCAGATCTCTCGCCGTACTTTACACCATCTCCACCACAATAACGGAGATGTTATCTTCGCCGCCCGCCCGGTTGGCCGCTGCCACCAGGGTATCGCACGCATCCTGCGGGGTGCGCGCCTGTTCGACCAGGCGTTTGATCTCGCTGTCCTCGACCATGCTCCACAGGCCATCGCAACAGAGAATCAGGCGATCACCACGTTCCATCGGCACAGTGAAGGTGTCCACGACCAGCTCTGTCTTCTGACCCAGCGATCGGTAAATCCTATTGCGCTGCGGATGCTGTCGCGCCTGTTCGGGGGTGATGGCGCGTGCATCCACCAGTCGGGCAACCACCGAATGATCCTGTGTGACTTGTTCCAGCTGCCCTCTCCGGAGAAGATAAGTGCGACTGTCCCCTACGTTGGCGACCGTAGCCAGCTGTCCGATCAGAAGCACTGCTGTGACCGTAGAGCCCATCGTGTTGCCCCTGGCTTCAGCCTGCTGCTGCAATTTGATATTGGCTTCTTGTATGGCCTGTTTGAGCAGTTCTCCTGATACGTCAGTGCCGAATTTCCGGGTTGACTTGTGGATGTCCGGGAGTACTTTCATCTGCAGAATGGTGCTTGTGACCACTTCGTAGACTGTACGGCTTGCCACGTCGCCTGCGTCGTGACCTCCCATGCCATCTGCAATCAGGTAGAACGCGATCGGCACCGTTTTCCGGTCCTGCTCCTTATCGAAAGTGAACGTGACAATCGTATCCTCGTTGATTGTGTGATGTCGCCCGGGATCGGATCTTTGTCCATGCATAGGTTTCAGGGTACGGTCAGGCGCTGATGTGGCAGGCAAGCGCTCGAAATCTCTCAACAAGTCGCCTACTGCTGAGTATTCCCCTCGCCGCGCGTGTTGGATGATGGGAGACAGGAACTCCGGCAGCGCGAACAGACGGCTTGCTGAGGCTTCTCTGCCCGTCAAAAGGTAGATCAGCAGCTCGATCAGGAAATTGACATCGGACGTGCGTTGGTGGTGCGCCTGGGTTGCATCGGTCGCTAACACCTCGCACACGCCCAAATCAGCCAGAAATAGCTCCGTCGCGCTCCCGACGTTGATTAAGGATTCTCGCAATACAAAGCCCTGCTCTGAAAAGGCGAATCCGCGCTGGTGCAACGCCTCGATCAGGCGCCCGATCTGCATCACTGCTGCCAACGATTGGTCCAAGGACCACTGTTGCTTGCCGCGTACCACAACACCCCATCTTCCCGGATGATCTACAACCGCGTACACAGTTTGGTTAAGGACCATAATGACCTGATGCCTGAGTACCCCAGGGCATTCCTGGCTGAAGTTCAGAAGCTCGGGAATGCGTGGCGCAATACCAAAGGGTCGGCCTGTGGTGTGTTCGTGAATCAGCACCGGCTGAAGCGTGGATCTGCACTGTGGGCACAGGAGATTCGCAGAAACCATGGCAGGATTCGCCACCTGTTGGCAACTGCGGCACGCCAGGTCGACAGCATGGTAATACCTGGAATGCGTAAGTGGCGCAATCGACGTAATGAGATAGCGGTACTGCGCGCGATGGTCAGAGTAATTCAGCACCGCACCTGCTGGCAGCGCTTGGAGTTGGTCCGCTGTATAAGCCGCATTCGGGCCAATAGTCGTAGGTGCGGGCTGACCTGCATGAGGGTGCACAAACTCTGCGGTGGTTCGCTGCAATGGCGCCTGCGGTCGGTTTTGCATCTCCCCGGGCGATGGGCTTTGGGGGCGCTGCTGTAGATGTCCGCTTGTGATGGGCACGGGGAGCACCCGGGTGTCAGGCCGTTGCGTGGAGCGGCGGCGCTTGAAAAACCGGCCTGGGTCGATCTCAACGGGCTTCGCAAGCCACTCCATGATGGTCTTCCACCCGGACTTTTGCGGCGCCGGTGTTTTGTTTGCACGTGGGATGCGTCCGGCGCTCAGGTCTGCCTGGCATCTGGCACAGCGCACCGTACCCGCCGGGTTGAGAGCACCACATTGTGGACAATTCACTTGAGTCATATTTACCTCAGTTCCGTGCCGGAGGCTCTTGGGTCATGGAATGATGAGCCAACAGGGCCACGTATCGCTGCCTGGATGATAGGTCAATCGGGTGGGATTGCCACCGTCGCGGTCCATCACATAGATCTCATTATTGCCGTCTCTGACACTCACAAACGCGATTTGCAGTCCATCTGGTGACCACGAAGCGCCCCAATCATCGCCGGCGTGAGACGTCAAGCGCCGGGTTTCCAAACTCTCCAAATCCAGGACGTAAATGTCCGAATCTGCGTTAGTTTGGGGGCGAGAATGAAAAACGATTTGCTTGCCATCTGGTGACCACGTAGGAAAGCGGTCCTCTGCCGAAGTTGTAGTGAGTGGAATCACGTCAACGCCACTGGTTCGCACTTTGTAAAGGTCCCAATTCCCAGAGCGGTCGGAAATGAAGGCCACCCATTGTCCATCCGGTGACCAGGACGGGTGTCGGTCATCAGCAGGGTGATTGGTCAGGTTATGGTATTCCTGCGTCGTCAGATCTAGAATCCAGATGTCCCAATTGCCCGTGCGGTCGGACTTAAACGCCAGATAACGCCCGTCGCTTGACCAGGCTGGTTCCTCATCATCTGCAGGGTGTTGCGTGTGATTCCTTTGGTTCGCTCCGGTCCAATCCGCGGAGTACACCTCCCAGTTGCCATCCTGATTGGTGTCGTAGGCGATTCTTCCGGTCAACGAATTGCAGGCAGTGTCTCCTTGCCCACTAGCGGCCATCCGAACGATTGGAACCTCCTGCGCTCTGTCTGGTTCCAGAGAGTAGATGTCCCAGTCACCGGAACGGTCAGAGTCGAAGTAGATGCGCACGACTTGCGGCGTCCCGGCAGGCTCCACGGCTTGGGTGCTACGATCAAGGGCTGGTGTGTCTTGCGGGAGTCCAACAGCTACCGTGGGTGTGACCGGGCTGTCTGGGGTTGTTTTTGTTGGTGGTGGTACGGTGGATCCAGATACCGCGCTCACGGTTTCATTTGATTCGGGACGCTCCCAACTATCGCGCAGGTGCGAATAAAGGAGGAATGCGGCGAGAAGCAGCGCCAGCCCTCCTGCAAACAGCCACACCAGTGAGAGTCGTTGTCCTGCTGTGCGAGATTTCCCGGGAAAGTTGCCTGACACGGGCGTGGAATCAGTCACGAAAGCTGAGAGCATGACCAGCGCATCCGGAGGGCGTCTGTTGGGCTGTAGTTCCAACGCTTGCATCAGAATGCCCTCGGTCTTCTGGCTCACCGTGGGGTGGTCTTGGCGTATGGGAGTCAGGCTTTGAGGATTGAGGATCCGCATGGTTGCCGTCGGCGGAGCGTGTCCCGTTAAGGCGTGGTACATGGTAGCCGCCAGGCTGTACAAATCGCTCCTTGCATCGGTGTGACTCAGTGACCCATCATATTGCTCTGGAGGTGCATACTCGGGCGTGCCCATGCCGCGAAGAACCGTCTGCGTGTGTGGATTGCTCGGATTCCATCGTTTGGCCAGGCCAAAATCCACCAATACGATTTGACCATCGGGTCGTATGACGACATTCTGGGGTTTGATGTCCCGGTGGATAATGCCCTGGCCATGACAGTAGATGAGTGCATGAAGAATCTGGGAAGTCCACGCGACGACCTGTGATTCCTCGAAGGCGCCATGGGAAGCGAGTGCCTGATCCAGGCTGGTTCCCACGACCAGGTTCATCACCAGGTAGGCGTTGCCCTCCCACTCGAAGTAATCGGTAACCTTTACGAGATTGGGGTGGGTCAAGTTAGCCAGCAGTCTGGCTTCGCGACGAAATTGGTCATGCATTTGTGCCAGGGATGTAGGATCTTGTTCCGGTTCGATGGTCATCTCCTTGAGTGCCACAACCGTGTCCAGGCGTGTGTCCAGAGCCCGGTATACGCATCCCATGCCTCCCTGCCCGAGGAGGGAGATTACCCTGTATCGATTTTCGACAAGCGCACCCGTTGGCAACGGCATGCCCGCCCCTTTCAATAACTGGACAACGCGACCAAAACCGCGCTCAGCGTACCAAGAACAACTCCGGCTTCAGTCAGCATTAAGCCGATGGTCATGGCCCACCCCCCGGTGACCTGCCACCCGGGCGGATCAGCATGCACGAGAATTGGAATGTGATCAATCACGCCGCTGTCACGCTCTACGCGCACCCTTCCCAGAAGAGTCTGTGGTATAGGCACCAAGAACCGCGTGTGTGCGTCCGCCCACTTCTGTATGCCGCCGCCTTGAACGCGCAGGCAGGGATGCTTGACACCAGTGGTACAAAGTGCTACACGAACATCCTGTTGATCGGCATTCACCACCGTTCTTTCGAGCTGCAACCACGGCGTTTCCGAAACCAGCTTCGCCGTTTCACCTTTACTAAGGGGAATTCGAAGGCTACCGTGCGGTTGTGTGATTCCCGTGGTAATATGACCAAGGTCGAGGAGGGATCCGGAATCGCTTTCTCTGGTGCCCTTCTGGGTGTCTGGTGCTGTTCCCTGTTCAGCCGTCATCAACTCCGCTGCTGGATGACCCGTCAAATCAGACCAGAACGCTGCGACATCCGGCGGGCGGTTTTCCTTGTTGGGCTCCACTGCACGACTGATGGCATCGCTGACCCGTTTGCTTATCTTCGAATTCAAAGTCTTTGCGGGTGGAAATTGGAATAACACCGTTTGAGGATCTCGCAGCGTCAGAAGCTGGTGCAAGACCGCGCCCAAAGCATAGACGTCAGAGCGAATATCGGTCTGTGCTTTGCCATACTGTTCTGGCGGTGCATAGCCATCGGTGCCGAATTGAATCGTGTCTTTCCGCTTGCCGGGTTTGTAATATCGTGCAATGCCGAAATCGATCAGCTTGATCTCGTCTATATCGTCAACGATCATGATGTTGGAAGGTTTCATGTCACGATAGATGATAGGCGGGTTCTGTGCGTGCAGATACAACAACACACTGCACAATTGTTTGGCCCAGTTGAGAACCTGCTCCTCCGGATAGGGTTCCTGCTTTCCATCGAGCAGGGCCTGAAGTGTTTTTCCCGGAATGTACTCCATGACCATATAGTGGGCGTCGTTGACTTTGAATGTATCGGTTACTCTGACGAGATTGGGATGTTGTAACTTGGCTAACAACTCGGCCTCTCGCTTGAACAGCTCCAGCACATGCTCCCGTTCGGCAGGGGCGATGACGGTCTCGGACATCTCCTTTATGGCGACAATTCTTTCCGCAAGACGTTTGTCCATGGCCCGGTAGATTGCGCCCATGCCGCCTTTGGCGATCTGCTCCAGAATCACGTAGCGTTCCACGAGCGTGGAAGCGCCCAGCAAGCGTCCACTGGACGTGCGGCCCACGTTGGAGGAAAACAGCATCGCTTGCGGTGTAGCCACCGGCTGCGCGATCGAGGCTCCGCAGTTGGGGCAGAACCGCGCATTCGGGCGCAGCGGTCTCTGACATTTCGCACAACGAGGTTCGGAGTTGCTGAGTAGCGCACTCCCACAGTGCCTGCAAAACCGTGAGTTCGCGCTTATGGGTTCATGGCACTGTGGGCATACTTTCGGTTGAGCAGAGGCACTGTTCAGTGTCGCGCCACAGAGGCGGCAGAATCTGGCGCCGATCCGCACAAGTGCAGAGCATTGCGGACAACGGGTCATGCCGTCAGGCGTGCTTGATTGCTGCACGGGACTGCCGCATTGCCGGCAGAATTTAGCACTCTCCTTATTGTCGGAACCACAGTGTTCACAAACCGGCATCGCTACCTCATCACCTCTAGAGAACAGCTGCAAGCACAAGCAACACCAGCAAGCATAGAGCTGAATTCAGCCATATTGCGCAGTGGTTCTCTCTGCGCAAAAGTCGGCAGGGATTTGACCCAAAAACCAACCACATATGTCCGGGCGATTTGATATCAAGGATCCATCATGCTGTGCCGGCTGCCCGGCGCCGAGGTACCATCCGCAAGTAAGGCTTTGCTGAAAGCCGCGGGAAACCGGGCAAGCATGAAGGCATTTTCCTCGCAAGCGCTGCTTTCCAGGTACGCGCAACATAGCGGTTGCGAGGCTGGGATTTCATAAATGTGTACGTCTTCACTCAGGTAGATCCTGTGAACACCCGAGCACTGATCGAACCAATAGGGCTGCAGTAGTCCCGCCTCTTCACCAATGTAGATATGGGTAATGTGGTTCTCCAGGGCGAAATGCCAGAAAGCTTGCGAGCACCCATGTAGTGCCAGCAACTCTTCTGACATCGCTTTCACTGCGGCTTTGTAGTCGCTGTTTCCGTGTCCGTATTGGATTCCTGGCGGCAGAAGGGTTTCCCGATCGCTAAGCACGGGAATCCACCATCCGCCGTCTGTGCCACGGTAAATATCGGATTGCCAAGGAGCGACGTTGATCAGAAACCGCGCATTTTCAGGAGTGTTTTGCTGGATCCAGCCAATGGCGGTGACATCTGCTTTCGTTGCCAGGAGAGTTTGGGGATTAATGACGGTGGCAGTGTCGATGCCGCCCCACAATAGCAGGACAGTCCAGGTCCCGAGCGTGAGAAGACGCCGGGCCTTTGGCTGAGGCATCCACGTAAATCGCTGCAACAGCCAGTCCAGCCCTTCTGCAGCCATCACATTTATCGGCAGAAACGCGCAGATCAACAACAGATCTGGACGGAAAGGCGGTATTTGCCAGGGCCATTCCGTGAATAGCATGGCCATAATGATGAGCCAGGTGAGCAGTAGGCCGGTGAGTTTGTTTCGCTTGAAGGCAAACGCTGTCACCGCCAGGGTGGCCAACCCGATAAGGAACCAACTTCGAGCGTTATTCAGGAGATGCCACCAATAGCTCAGGTGGTCGCGCGATGGAAGTGCCCCGAAAAGTCCTGCGCTCACGATCGCTCTTGGGCTGGCATACTGGAGGACTCTTAGAATCCATGGCGCAGCGACACCCAGGGATAGCATACTCCAACCGAGCAAGGCACGAAAACTGGTTGCGCGATAGCTGCTCCGCAAACCGATTCGGAAATAGAGGACCACGGCGATGAGAAAGCACGCGAACATGACCGCAACGATATAGTGTGTCAGGCAAAGGCCCGCAGTCAGCACCATGAGCCGCAAGCCACGTCGCCAATCTCCCGGCGCTTGCCAAAGCTCCAGGGCATTGCTCATGGCCACCGGGAG
>JAFGFB010000294.1 GCA_016931315.1 Anaerolineae bacterium | reverse complement strand
TCATTACACCAAGATGCCGTGTGGGCTAGCCTGCCGCGGGGCAACTGTGGGGTTGATGGCAGATCGTTTACCTGCTACGAATGCCCGCATCCACTCGAGCTTGACAAGCAGGATGAAACTGATTACAATAATAATGAACCGTATAAAGGCAATGTGGGGTTATGCGGGGAGTGCGTAACGATGACCACAAAGAAAGTAAAAAGACTGCGGGCGACCTGAAGAAGGAAGCCCGCAGTCGCTTGTTACCAGGCAGGTGTGCTGAGATTTAGTCCCAAGCAGTATGACAAGGAGGTCGCAACTAAGAAATCACTGATAAAATGCAAACCACCGGCGTGCTCCAGACGAGCACAACACACTAATCTCGAAGAAAGGGGTTTAAGACTATGTTCGACGAGAGTTTATTGCGAGACCTGGCTGCCATTGAAGCTTCTGGACCCATCCTCAGTGTCTATCTCAATGTGGATTCTACCCAACACACGGCGGACGAATACCGGCTAACCCTGCGTGAGATGCTAAAGAGCGTCGAAGGGCAAGCTGAAGCCGCCGACATCGAAGCCATCAAACGCTATGTTGACCTGGAATATGATTGGTCGGGTCGGGGGGTGATTATGTTCTCCCGGCAAACAGATAGCCTATGGCATGCCCTAACCCTCGCAATGCCCGTGCGCTCTGGCGTTACTGTCGCTCAAAAACCGTATATCTCTCCCCTCGTCGAGCTGGATGGACTTTACGGGCGCCACGCTGTAGCGCTTGTAGACCGACAGGGTGGACGTTTCTTTGTCTTTCAAATGGGCGTCGTCATAGATCAAGAAGGTTATCTAGGCGAAGAGGTGCGCGGCATGCACAAGGGACGCGGCTCTTCCATTATCGGAATGCACGGAGGCGCCGCCGATGCCGGGCGCAAAGAAGCAGAAGTCATTCAGCGCAACCTCCGGGAGACCGCAAGCGCACTCAATACCTTCTGTCACCGGCATCATCCACGCCGTCTACTACTTGCCGGCGCAGAACGCACCGTAGCGCAATTCCAGGAACATCTGCCCGCGCAGCTTCAGTCCATCGTGGCGGGGACCTTTGTCGCGGATATGGAGGCTGGCGAACACGAAATCAAGGACCATTCGCTCGCCATTCTACAGCAGCTAAGCGAGCATCGCAAGAAGGTCATCGCCGAGACCATCGTCACCGCGGCAGCTAAAGGCAGCAATGGTGTCATTCGGTTGGGCGAAACCCTGAGCGCTGCCAACGAGGGCCGCGTTCAGGTTCTGGTCATCGAGCGCGACTTCCACAAACCGGGATACCGATGTAACAGCTGCGGCTATCTCACAACGCAACAGCTTGAGAAATGCCCCTTCTGCGTTGGTACATTTGCGGAGATTGCCGATGCAGCCGAAGCGGTAGTCACCCGGGTGGTAGAAAAGGGCGGCGCAGTGGAAGTTGTAGAGAATGGGTTGATGGGCGAAGCCCGCATCGGGGCGCTGCTGCGCTACTGAAGATATGGCGCCACAGCCCACCGATCAACGTCGCTATCGCCGCCAAACCGAACAACGCCTGCTCGCCGGCGTGGTGGTGATACTGGTAGTGGGGGGCAGCGGTTTGATCTGGATTATCTTTGGCAAAGAGGCCAGTTTCAGTTCGCTGCTCTGCTTGATTCCAGGAGCCATCGTTATCGTGGTTCTGTGGCTGGTACTGAACGGGATTGAAAGGCTCACCCGCTCCTAAAGTTCAAACGACGGTTGGAAAAGCCCCCTGCAAAGCGCAGGGGGCTTTTCTTTCAGCCAACTACGAAGTAAGGTGTCAAGAGAGAGTTAGACCCAACCGCGCAGGCGCATCGCCCACTCTACCCGCTTGATAGCAACCCGATAGGCTGCATCGCGCATGTAGAGATCGTGCTTGAGGGCCTTATCCAGAACACCGTTGAAGGCCACCGCCATCTTCTGATCCAGTTTGGCGAGGACTTCCTCCTGGGGCCAGTAATAGTTCATATCATTCTGCACTTGCTCAAAATACGAACAGGTTACACCACCGGCATTGGCGAGGAAGTCGGGAATCAGGAAGACACCACGCTCTTTGAGCACGGCATCTGCTTCGGGGGTGGTGGGACCGTTGGCGCCTTCGGCAACAATCTTAACCTTGGGATGAATGGTCTTCACCGATTCACCCGTGATGACACCCTCGATGGCCGCAGGAATCAGCACGTCCACAGGCTTGGCGAGCCATGCCGCGCCGTCCTCCACTTGGTAGCCAGCCTCGCGCGCCTGTGCCTTGTTGATGGTACCGTATTCATCCGTAATCTTCTGCAAGAAATACGGGTCAATACCATCCTCACGGCTGAAAGTATAGGAAGTCTTGTCCTCGCGATCCCAACAGGAGACAGCGCCGACCTTGCCACCCAACATCTCGATGAAGGTGATGGCGGCATATTGCGCCACATTGCCAAAGCCGTGAACGGCGGCAACGGTGTTCTTCGGATCCATGCCAAAGTGTTTCATGGCTTCGCGAATCGTGACCACCACGCCGAAGCCCGTCGCTGCGGTGCGACCCAGAGAACCGCCCGCATGGACAGGCTTGCCGGTGATGACGCCGGGGGTGTACTGCCCCACCAGCTTGGAATACTCATCCATCATCCAGACCATCATTTGCGGCGTCGTGCCAACATCGGGCGCGGGAACATCCGTGCGCGGGCCTAACATCTTCCATGCCGCATCCATCCATTCGCGGCAGAGACGCTCCTTCTCCGAGGGCGAAAGCGTCGAAGGATCCACTACCACACCACCCTTGCCGCCTCCCAGGGGAATGTCGGCAACGGCGGTCTTCCAGGTCATCCAAGTCGCCAGAGCGCGAACGGTGTCCAATGTTTCCCGGGGATGAAAGCGAATGCCACCCTTCGCCGGGCCACGGGCATCGTTGTGCATCACGCGGTAGCCAAAGAAGACCTGGATCCGACCGTCATCCATCCGCACCGGAATCTGGAAGCGCATTTCGCGCATCGGCCAGCGCAACATATCACGAACCGATTGCTCGAGCTCCAGCTGCTCGGCGGCTCGGTCGAATTGTTGCTGAGCCATCTCAAAGGGATTCATATCTGTCGCCATCTTACAAACTCTCCTTTACCAAAAATGATATAAAACAACTTCTACGAAGTGGAACGGAATCGCTCCAGGTGCGTCAACAAAGCTCCCCGTGCTTGCTGCGGGTTAGCACGACCTTGTGAGATCGCCATAATCTGCCCTACAAGCCAGCCAAGTACAGCCGATTTCCCAGCCAGATATTGCGCCACCTGTGTGGGATTCGCCGCGATAACGCGCTCAACCCACATTTGCAATATCGCTACATCCGAAAGTTGCAACACAGCCAATCGCTCGCTTGCCGTTTCTGGCGCTTCGCCGGTTAGGAAAATCTCCGCCAGAACCGCTTTGGCCGCCGTGCTGCTCAGCACGCCCGCTTGCCGCAGCTGTTGCAAGCGCACAAGTTGTGCCGGAACCACCCGGCACTGCGCTATCGAGAGCTCGTGTTCCCTAAACAGCTTGAAGAACTCCCCCGTGATCCAGTTAGCGATAGCCTGTGCGGTCACCGTATCACCCGCCGCCGCCATCGCGGCCTCAAAATACGCCGCAATTTCCGGGTCAGCGGAGAGCAGCTGTGCTTCGGCGTCCCGCAGTCCATAGGTCGTGATGAACCGCTGGGCACGGGCCGCGGGCAGCTCAGGGAGCATCGCGCGCAAAGCCTCGACCCATGCTGCAGAAATCTGCAATGGCGGTATATCGGGTTCGGGAAAGTAGCGATAGTCGTGTGCATGCTCTTTGCCGCGCATAACAAACGTTACGCTACGTGCGTCATCCCAACCAAGGGTCTGTTGCGCGATGCGCCCCCCTGCTTTCAGTAGCGTTATCTGCCGTTGTATTTCTGTCGCTACAGCATGAGCCAGCGCGCGGAGTGAATTAAGGTTCTTAATCTCGGTGCGAGTCCCCAACGCCGTTTCGCCCACAGACCGCACACTGACATTGGCCTCGAAACGCAAGGCGCCCTTTTCCATATCGCCGGAGTTCACGCCAAGTGCCATCAGATTCGCCCGCAGCGCCGTGGCATAAGCGCGCACTTCCTCCACCGTTCGCAAATCAGGTGCGCTAACGATTTCCAGAAGTGGCACACCCGCACGGTTGTAATCTACCCACGCACCGTCCTGCTGGTGGATGAGTTTGCCCGTATCTTCTTCCAGGTGCACGCGCGTAATACGGATATGGCTGACGCCAGCACCAGTCTGCACCTCCAGATACCCATCTGTAGCCAGTGGCAGATCGTACTGCGAAATCTGGTAGCCCTTGGGCAAGTCTGGGTAGAAGTAAGACTTGCGCGCAAAGACACTCTCCGGCGCCACCGTGCAATGCAATGCTAGGGCTGCCTGGATTCCGAGTTCAACAACCCGACGGTTGACCACCGGCAGCGTCCCCGGCAACGCCAGACACACCGGGCACACATAAGTATTGGGCGGCAAAACGCCCGTGTCTTCCATGACCGGACAGGCACAGTACATCTTGCTCCGGCTTTGCACCTGAGCATGGACTTCCAATCCGATGATGGCTTCGTAAGACATCTCACCCACGTCACGCATCACAGGTCAGGCATTAAGCCCTAAGGCTCCGTTGCCTGACGAGCAGTCCTGAGATCACACCCTTTATCCGTGCCGCTGGGCAAAGCGCGCAATACGCTCCAGAGCAATCTCTATCTTCTCATAAGCAGTCGCATAGGACATGCGCACATAGCCCACTCCCGAGGCGCCAAAAGCGCTTCCGGGCACCACGGCAACATGCTCTTCCTCGAGCAACTTCTCGGCGAAGGTGGTGTCATCCATGTCCGTCTTTGAAATGCAGGGGAAGGCATAGAACGCCCCCTGTGGCTCCACGCAATTCAGCCCCAGCGAGTTCAAGCCGTTGACGATGAGCCGCCGCCGCCGGTCATATTCTGCGTGCATTTCCTGCACAAATGGCTCGCCCACTTCCAACGCTTTGAGAGCTGCCCACTGCGAGGCGGTCGGCGCCGACATGATAAGGTATTGGTGTATCTTGCGCATGGACTCAATCAACTCACCAGGTCCGACGATATAGC
Organism: Anaerolineae bacterium; assembly: GCA_016931315.1. GTDB lineage: Bacteria > Chloroflexota > Anaerolineae > B4-G1 > SLSP01 > JAAZNO01. Next base: position 4,119 of record JAFGFB010000294.1, on the reverse strand, counting down.
CCACGCGCCAGCCGGTCATCGCGTATGCCTTGGAGAAGCCCTGCAATACCACCGTGCGCTTATACATGCCGGGGAGGCTGGCAAAACAGGTATGTTCCGTCCCATAAACCAACCGGTCATAAATTTCATCTGAGAGAACGACCAGGTTGTGTTTCTTGGCAAGAGCGGCAATCTCGTTCAGGCGCTCACGGCTGAGAACCGTGCCCGTAGGATTATTGGGCGAGGCGACAAAGAGGCATTTAGTCCGGGGCGTGATACACTCGGCGATATCTGCTGCGGTCACCTGGAAGCCGGAAGCAGCGCTGGTAGGCACCATCACCGGCACAGCCCCCACCAACATCGCGGTGGGCGCGTAGGAGACAAAGCAGGGTTCCGGGATGATGATTTCGTCCCCGACATCCAGAAGCGCCGCCATTGCCAGGTAAAGCGCTTCCGAGACACCCACGGTGACCAGAATCTCGCTCGCCGGGTTGTAGGTCTGCCCATAGAGTTTGTCCATCTGGTTGGCAATCGCGCGACGCAACTCGATCAACCCGGAGTTTGAAGTGTAATGGGTGGCGCCGCGTTGGAGAGCCTCAATTCCCGCCTGAATAATCGGCGCCGGGGTGTCGAAATCCGGTTCGCCGATGCCCAGGCTGATGACATCCTCCATGGTGGCGGCGATATCAAAGAAGCGCCGAATTCCCGAAGGAGGAATGTTCTGCACCAGTCGAGACGTGAAATGTTGATAGTCCATCCTCTTAATCTCCTAAAAATAGTGATGGTTGAGCGGTGAGCAGACCTTGCCGCACCTGACAAGCCCTTCAGCGCTCGCTACAAATGAGCTATGCCTATTCCTCGGTGGATGAATCGCCTAAATTCAGTTTACGGAAATAGCCAGTCGTCTTCGCCCAGCGTCCAACAAGGGACTCTTCCAACAGCACCCCCTCCAACTCGGCGCCCGCATCTACCACCGTATCACGCAAAATGCTATGACGCACCTGCGCCCCCTCGTGGATGGAGACATAGGGACCAATGACGGAATTCTCAATCACGGCTTTGGGGTGCACATATACTGGCGGGATGAATGAGACACCCGGGCGCAGTGCTTCGAAACTGTTATCATAACCATGCTCAAGCAGGTAGCGGTGGGTCAGGAAGGTCGTTTCGGGCTTGCCGGTATCTTGCCACACTCCCACCTCGCGCGTGCGGAAACTCGCGCCCTGCTGAATCATCAAGGTCACAGCATCCGCCAGATAGTATTCCCCCTTGGTCTGGATGCGGCGCTCCATCAGCTCGGCACAAGCGCGCGCCAACCAGGCGCCATCCGCAAAGTAGTACAAGCCTATAAGAACGTTGTTATTGTCCAGCGATTCTGGCTTCTCAATGAGCCGCGTGGCGCGCCTAGAAGCATCGGTCTCTACTACCCCAAAGCGACGAGGATCCGGTTCTTGTTTAGTGAAGATAATCCCATCCAGGTCCGGTTGGTCAAGATGCCCAAAATCCACATCATCGAAAAGGGTATCCACAAAGAGCATGAAGAGCGGTCCCTTGAGATGCTCGCGCGCCAACCACAGCGCGTGCGCCTGGCCTAAGAGCTCGTGCTGCTCCACGAAATGCGCGGGAAGGGCATAGTTCTGGCGAATATAATCCTCCACCTGATCGCCCAACCACCCGGTGATGAAGACATACTCCTCAATAGGGATGTCGCGGAAGCGATCGAGAATATGCCCCAGAACAGGCTTACCGGCGAGCGGAAGCAGGGGCTTGGGCCGCGTCCAGGTGTGCGGGCGCATTCGGGTGCCGAATCCAGCCATAGGTATAACCAGTTTCATCGCTTAAGCTCCTCTAAAATAACCACTGAATACACAGAAAGTGACATCATTTTCATTATCGAGGCTATACTGCAAAGTTCAAGTACGCGTCTTCAAATATCATCAAGTGCTATATCAGATTGGGGCGCCGGGTGTGCCACGATGTCGCCTGTTCATAGGCGTAAGCCACTTGCGACAGGCACGCTTCCTCCAGTGCTGGCGCGGTCAGCTGCAAGCCGATGGGCAAGCCTTGTTCATCAAAGCCGCACGGCAGGCTGAGCGCCGGAAGCCCGGCTAATGCCTGGGGCAGGGTGAAAATATCCGCCAGGTACATCTGCAACGGGTCAGCCACACGTTCTCCCAGGCGAAATGCCGTCACCGGCGAGGTCGGACCCACAATGATATCCACCTGTGCAAATGCTGCCTCGAAATCCTGCCGGATGAGCGTGCGCGCCTGTTGCGCCTTGATATAGTAAGCCTCGTAATAGCCCGCGCGCAACGCATACGTACCCAGCATGAGACGGCGCTTGACCTCAGTCCCAAAACCCTCACCACGGGTACGGCGGTACAATTCTTCAAGTGTGCCCGCCTCAGCACAGTAACCGTAACGCAGCCCATCGAAGCGCGCCAGATTGGCGCTGGCTTCGGCGGGCGCAATGAGATAATAGACCGCAAAAGCAAACTCACTGTGTGGCAACTGCACGTCAAGAAGCTCGGCGCCCAGGTCCGCCAGGGTGGCAACTGCCGCCAGCACCGCTTGTTTAACCGCCGGTTGCACTCCCACCCCTTCGTAGTCGGCGAGAACTCCCACCCGCAGCCCCCGCAAGTCATTTCTACGCGGAATAGCTGCCCCATCGAACGACGCCTGCGGCAAAGACGTGCTATCTCGCGCATCATAGCCCGCGATGACGCTCAATAACAGCGCCGCATCACTCACATCCCGGGCAAGCAGCCCCACCTGATCCAGCGATGAGGCGAAAGCTACCAATCCATAGCGCGAGCAGCGCCCATAGGTCGGACGCAGGCCCACAAGGCCACAAAACGCGGCGGGCTGTCGCACAGAGCCTCCTGTATCTGAGCCAAGCGCCGCAAGCGCTTCACCAGCAGCCACTGCCGCCGCACTGCCCCCGCTGGAACCGCCCGGCACACGCTCCAAGCACCAGGGATTGCGTGTGGGGAAAAAGGCGGAGTTCTCAGTACTGGACCCCATGGCAAACTCATCGAGATTGGTCTTGCCAAGCAACACCGCCCCCGCAGATTTGAGCCGCCGCACCACCGTGGCATCGAAGGGCGGGACATAGCCCTCCAGAATGCGCGAGCCACAGGAGGTGGGTATGCCGCGCGTGGAGAGATTGTCCTTTAGCGCCAGCGGAATCCCTAACAAGGGCAAAGACTCACCCGAAGCACGCACCACATCCGCCTGCGCTGCCTGCTCAAGCGCCGTTTCGGGCGTCAGAGTAAGGTAGGCGTGCACAGCGCTATCCATTGTTAAAATGCGTTCGAGAACGGCTTCAGTAAGCGCCACAGAAGTCAGCGCCCCCTCATCCAATAGCATCGCTGCTTCGTGGATGGTCAAATCGGCGGGCGACGTCACAATTGCTCCTTCAGCAGGATCTGCGGCACCAGAAAATACCCCGCCTGCGTGTGGGGCGCATTGCCAAGCGCCTCAGCCTGTGGCAGGGTTTGGCCGGGGATATCTTCGCGCAACGCCGTATGCAAGGGCAATACCGTCGTCGTGGGAGGGATAGCTTTGGTCTCGAGCCGCTGGAGTGAAGCCGCATAGTCCAGGATAGCAGTCAGCTGCTCCTGGAACAGAGCAATCTCAGCATCGGTGAGCGCCAGTCGCGCCAGTGCAGCGATTTGCAGCACCTCTTCCCGCGTTATCCGCATCCATATGCCTCGCATAAACATAGCGCATGAACATAGGATGAGCTGGCACCGTCGCCCTATCTCATACTTTGTGCTGCGCCTGTGTGGGGATTGTTTACTTATTCCCTATACACCTTATGCTACCCGCAGTTAGGATTAACACAAGTGAAGGGCTTCTATGTTTTGGGGTGACAAGCTTACACAGACCGGGATTTTTAGACGCCAAATAGATAAAGAGTACTTGGTTAGTGTTTTGGGGCGCAGCGCCGGGTACGGCGTTGGCGCAGCAAAAAACACTTTTTGTCAGGCTAAGCCAGACAAGTATCCTATGTCTTGGCAGAAGCCCGCTGAATTGCTACAAAGCCCCCCGAAGGTAGTGTATACAATTCGGTGGAAATTTGGAGAAAGAGCGGACTCGATGTAAGCTAGGGTTTCCAAGACCAAGTTACAAGGAGGC
>JAFGFB010000293.1 GCA_016931315.1 Anaerolineae bacterium | reverse complement strand
TTTCCACATCTGCCGCGCGCAAACGGGGTGATCCCACGACCTGGGGCACCCTGGTCATTGTGGATTGGGAATAAGACATGAGCAACAAAACCCCGCCTGAAAAGTTACAGCCCATATCACGGCGGACTTTCCTCCGTGGCTGCGGTATGCTGGCGCTAGGAACGGCAATCGAAGCACTTACCGGTTGCTCCAACCTCCTTACCGAGACGCCAACAGCTTCCCCCCTCGCCGTAACCCTGCTGCCACCGACGGAGACTGCGCTTCGACCCACCGCCACGCCCCAGCCCACCGCCACGCCAGTTCCGGACCTGCCGCTCTTTGATTGGGCTACGCTCACACCGGTAGCCGTAGCTCACGATCCATTGGCGGAGGGCTACCCACGCGACCTGCCCTTCGATCCAGATAGCGCCTATCCGGAATATCCCTTCGGCAACGCTATCTCACAAAGCACAAACGCGGCTTACCGGTTGGTGCGCGAGGCATTACGACTATTCAGCCCCGAGGGCTATGGCACGGCAGGCTGGAATCCATTAGGATGCATCATTCGACCGGGCGACCGGGTACTAATCAAGCCTAATCTGGTAGACGCGGGTTACTGGCAAAATGGGCAGATGACCCACCCCGCCTTTTTGCGCCCGGTCATTGACTATGTGTACCGGGCATGTGGACCAAGCGGCAGCATCAGGCTAGGAGATGCGCCGTGGTCAGTGGAGGTCTTTCCGCGCCTGGTCAAGGACACCGGCATTCAAGAAATGATAGGATACCTGACGGCTACCTACGGCGTTCCGGTGCAACTAGCAGACCTCAACGTCGCAGACCCTCAGAGCACACCACTGGTGGACCTGGGGACATTCTCCGAGCTGCGGCAAGTGCAACGCATCTGGTATGACGCGCACGGCAAAACGATGCACGACGGCGACGATCCAGGCATCGGGCGTTACCGCATCGCCCCGGCAGTGCTCGAAGCCGATGTCATCGTAAATGTGCCCAAGGCCAAAGTGCATTGCTCGGGGGGAATCACGGTGGCGATGAAGAACATGATCGGGCTAATGCCGGCGTGGGATGGGCCTTATGGCGATGGCGCGCTCAAGGAATGTGCACACACCAGTGACGTGGATCAAGCCGGTGGGCGGCGGGGCATGTACCTGGAGAACGACACCATCTGGCGTAGCATGGCGGATTTGAACCGCATTCTGTTTTACGCAGATGCACAGGGCACGCTACGCGCCACGCCGCAGCGCCGGTATGTGTGTCTGGTGGATGCCATCGCAGCAGCCGAGGCCAGCCAGTATCAGCCGCAGCCCTTTCCCCTAAAGACCGTCATTATCGGCGCCGATCCCATCTCCGTGGATGCAGTCACGGCGCGGTGCATGGGTTTCGATCCCCGCCAGCTCAAATCAGTAATGCAGGCATCCATGCGCCAGGAGCTACCCCTAGGCCCGAGCATGCCAGCGCAGATTCGCGTCATCACTGGGGAGCAGCGGGGCTTAAACGCACACTTTCGACAAGCGCTCAAGCCGGAGACGCAAATCTACTCTTGGGAAGGGTATCTAGAAGCGCGGGATTTCGATCCCCCACGCGTTGTGGCTACGGGTTGGGATGAGCGCCACGGCACTTTACAAATCACGGTGCATGATCCCAGCGGGGTTGCCTGGGTGCGGGTCGCCTATGTCGCCGATGGCGAGCAACGGACCAAAGACCTAAGCCTGACTGAGGGCTCAGCGGTTGAAGGTGTATGGTCGGCGCCCTTTCCGCGCCGAGAAGCCCTTCACGGCGCCACTTTGCTGGCAAGCGATGCACTGTTCAATGAGGTGGCACAGAGTCTGATCTGAAAGCAGCGAAGCCGGTGCAAGTGGCAAAGGTGCAGTGCCAGTAGCAGTAGCAGTAGCAGTGCGAGTAAAGGATAGTCGTTGACAAAGCCCTGAAGCTGGATAGCGCCATTTGTATAGCCTTGCGATGGGGTGACGTAACACCCGAGAGTCGGAGTATTCCGACTCAGGTTCTCGCCCTGGGCACCAGACAGCCCGGCTTAGGCCGGGCTGTTGTGATGTGAGTCTGTCAAGCGCTCAGGATTTGGGCGTCAGGTCGCAATCATCTTTGCCGTGAATGCTCAACGCCAGATGCTCCATGGTCTTGATGGTGGCGTGAACCGGGCAGTGCTCCGCAACACGCTCAATGGCCCTGACACGCCTGGAGCAATCCCCATGCGGTAAGTTTACGATGGCCTGCAAGTTGACCAGGCGAGTTTGGAATATGGTATAAACAGACGGTATTAATATAACCTCAGCTTCTGAATATTGTCAACCTCAAGAGACATACCCCGTTGGGCGAATTTCTCGGCCCAGATTTCGGCAGGTGTGCAGCTCATCACCACCGTAGTGCTCTTCACAATCATTAGCCGTTGCCCAACCCGCACATGATAGGCGGTCAGCATTTCCGGCGTTAGACAAATTCCGCCGTCAGTGTATTTAGTGAGCGCATAGGCTTTTTCTTTAGCCCAAATTACCGCGTCAAGCGCGGGCACCTGAGCCATGTAAGGAGCGAAGACGGAACCCGCAGCTGTCTGCTGCCGCGAAATCGCAAAACCGCCCTCGCCCCGATGCGTGGTGATGAGCAGGACGGACTCCCCTTCAATCAAGCCATAATGCGCAACCGCTGCGGGAGGCAAGATGACGCGTCCGCCTTCGCGGATGAGACTCAGACCATAGGCTTCTTTGGTGCCGGGTAGACCGGGATGCAGACTGGGCATAGAGATACCTCAATAGATCAAGGGTAAAAGACGCCAGGAACGTTTACAGTAGGCTTCCCATTCCGCGGCGAAAGTGCGGTGCAATAGTCGCTCTTCGTCATGGATGCGAAAGAGCACTACGCCGAGCACGGGCAGTAGCGCCGCAAGTCCGACCCAGGAGCGATAAAGCAGCGCAAGTCCCAGGGTGAGCAGCAGCACCCCCAGATAGCGGGGATGGCGCAAGACGCTATATAGCCCGGTGGTAATCAGACGGTGCTGCGGTTGAAGTGTGACATCAGCGCTGTAGAAGCGCCCCAGGGCAATGCCCGACCAGAGCACCAAGCCGAAACCCATCGCTACCGAGGCTAAGCCCGCCCAACGCAGCGTCTCAGCTTCTGACCAGACGGCGAGCTCGCGCCGGTCGGCGAAAGGCAGAAATATCAAACCGCCATACATCACCAGGATGATGACGATTTTGACCACCGTCTGCCGGGTGACGCGCTTTTCTTTTTCCCCAGCGCCACCGCGGATGCCCTCCGGCGCAATCAAGCCCTGGATAGTGACGCCAAATCCCAATAATCCAACCAGGATACCATAGGTCAGGCGGGGCGCGCTGGCGAAGTAGCCCGCAATATCCTTAAGCCCCCACCCCAGGAGCGAAGGCAGAAGGTAAATCAGCGGTGTACCCACAAAGAAACGCAAGACGCGCAGGATTTTCATGGTTCACCAAACCTTTCATCGGCGCGACACTGTGCAACACGCCTTTCCCCCGCCTCTAGCCAACCGGTGCGCTCCGCGGTAAGACCATCGAAGGCGGGAACATAGGGCTTGATATCGAGCAACGGCGTCCCATCCAGCATATCCACATTTTCCAGAACCAACGTAGCGCCTTCGCAGCGAAGCAGGCGCACAATGGATAAGCCTATCGGGTTCGGTCGCGCTGGCGCACGGGTGGCAAATATGCCGCGCGCTTCAGTATCCAGAAAGGGCGTCACGGTCAGTTTGGGCGCAGGCGCGCGGTGGAAATGATAGAGCAGGATGATGTAGGAGAAACCGGCAAGGTCCTGCAAGCCCGCCACAAATTCGGGGTAGAGCTCTGCAGTTCCACACACCCCACTGGCGCCGGAGGGCTGGATAGGCATGCCCGCAGGCTCGTGAAATGGCGTGTGCAGCACACCAATGGGACGGTAAAGAATGGACATCACGGTTCCCCTTCAGGTGCGATCACAAAGCTCTTCCCTACGCCGCTGCTGCGGTATGCCGCGCCAAAAGCTTCGGCAAAAGCGCTCATGGCTTTGGCGCCGGTACAGTGGCTGGGGGCAACGGATTGCACGCCCAAGGCCTGCAATTCGGCAATCACAGCCGCAATGTGCGCAGTATTCGCGTCAACCAAATGCAAGCCGCCTAGAACGAGGTAGGTGTCTCGGTTGACCAGGGACTGCGCCTGCCGCACAGCGGTAGTGATACCGGGATGCGCGCACCCGGAAACCACCACTGCACCACGCGGCGACTCCACAACCAGAGCCTGCTCCGGGACCGATCCGCCCAGGTTGCCGGTGCTGTATGCCCAAGAATTCAGCGACATGGGTCCCTCGATCTCTACCAGGGTCGCACCTGCTTCCCGCACCGTGGTCTTGATCCCTGCGGGGAAGGACGCCAGCATGTAGACCGTGACACGGGGATTTTCTGCCAGGAAACGCGCCAGCCCGCCAGTGTGGTCGTTGTGCGCATGTGATAATACGATGGCGCTTATCGCCTGCGGATTCAAGCCCAACGTGCGCATGTTTTCCAATAAAATCTCGCCATTGCGCCCCGTATCGAAGAGCAGCGTTTGTGCTGGACCTTGCACCAAACATGCAAATCCCCAATCTGTGCGCAAGCGCGCGTCACCCGCGACGTTATCGTATACCACGGTGAGCGTAAATGATGTACGCGCTTCCACAGTTGGGGTTGCAGGCGGAGTGAGAGTTTGAGTGGGTGGCAACGGGATAGGCGTCGCAATAATGGTCGGTGCAACTGTTGCGAGAGGGGTCTCCGTGGGCGAAGGGGCTACCGCCGTGATGGTGGGGCTGGCAGGAACAACGGCGGGTGTGGCCAATGACGTACAGCTTGCCAAACACATAACCACCCCCACAAGCAAGTATTTTATATTCCGCATGAGGTCCAGTTGCCAGAGATTTCTGGAATACCTGCACCAAGCCTAGAACAGCCGCGAGGACAACCCCGCTACACCCTCGCGGCTATTGGCAAGAGCCGGTATCACGCTGCCGCTGCCCACTCCAAGACAGCGCCCGCCGGGCAGGATCGAACAATATCGCTGCCCAACGCCTGGCGCAGGGTGACGTAAGCCTCCTGACCGGAGCAGTGATTAAGGTAGAGACGCTGCAATCCACCCCATTCGGTCAGTTTCTGCGCCACAAGCTGCAATGTGGCAGCATCAGCGCTGATCAGGTGTGTGCCGCCCGCAACAACAACGACGGGCTGCCGAAAAACGCGCTGCACATGCTCCAGGGTATTGAGCAGCCCGGCATGGCAACAACCACACAGCACCACCAGCCCGGAATCGCTCTCCACCACCAGCGAGAGGTCATCGCGGTAAGGATCAGGAGCATAGCCGTCTCCGGCGCGAATCTCCTGCCGGGGGACGTACCCACCCGGATAAGGGCGGTCAGTGATAGCGCCGGTAGTCCACACGCCGGGAAGCACTTGTTGCGGGGCATCATCCAAGTGCAGCGTAAAATGCGCGGAGAGCCAGGCAGCATCCACCGATAAGCCAATAGCACGGCGCTGACCGGTGCTCTGAGAGAAGCGTTCCTGCAGCAGGTCACTATTGGCATAGAGTGGCAATCCCGGGGTAAGGCGCTCGGCAAGGGCTGGAAGGCCACCTGTATGGTCGTAGTGTCCATGGCTCAACGCCAGCGCCTTGAGCCGTGTGAGATCGAGGTGCAACACATCGAGATTGTGCAACAACACCGTGCCACTCTGCCCGGTATCCAGCAATGCCGGTCCGGATTCCGTCTCAACCCAGAAAGCCAAACCATGTTCGCCCCAGAGATGGCTGCTCGACTTTACAGCATTGTCCACAACGCAGGTTATACCAGGTTTCATTTCAGGCGCCCCCCAGGTCACTCAAACAGGCGAGCAGCCACATGGAGCAGCTGCTTATAGATCATATACAAACTCAACAGTATTCAGGTCTAGCCGTGCCCGTGCCCGTGCTCGTGACCGTGTTCAACGCTCTCCGAACAAGGAACTGCCCCCTTCAAATACCCGGCAAGATAGTGTTCGAGGGATTCGCGCACGGTACCAGCGACGCCGGTAGCAGGTTCGATGCCAAACTGACGGAAAAAGGCAACAGCGCGCCCGCCCATTCCACCGGCGAGCATCACTTGAGCGCCCAGGCTGTGAATAAAGCCGGGGACCTCACCCGGTTCGTGGTTGGGGTAGTAAGGGTTAACCACCGTCTCCAAAGCACACACGTTTCCGTCTTCAACATCGGCGAGTACGAAGTATGGACAGCGCCCAAAATGGGGGCTGGTCTGAGCCTCCAGGCCATTGGCGTCCAAGACGGCGATTGCAATTTTGGTCATCAGAAATCTCCTTCAAGAATGTTGCAAAAAAGCGAAAAAGCGATAAGGCGAGAAAGCGATAAGGCAGAAGGTTTTTGGTGTTTGCGGAATGGCGCGCAATCTGCGGCAACCTCGAGCCTAAAGCCGGGTCAAACGTTTTGATTTGAAGGCAAGAAGCGCTTCACGCACGGTGGCGCCCTCCAGTTCATAGGCAGAGACGCCTGCTGACTGGAGCAAATCATAGGCATGCGGCCCAAGGCTGCGCGCCAATACCGATTGCGCACCATGTTGAATCACCAGTTGCGCCGCCTGAACGCCAGCACCAGCGGATACATGGACAGCAGGATTAGACAGGGCCTCAAATTCCAGTGTCTCCGGGTTGACGAAAATGAAGTTCTGACAACGGCCAAAGACAGAGCTGGTTGGGGCGTCCAGGTCAAGGCCATTGGCGGGAATAGCTACCTGCGCAAGCAGTTCCTCGGGAAGCACAGCAGGCGCTGTCACACTCGAGTCGTTCGCTACCGCAAGTTCCTCATGCAAAGCCAGGAAATAGCCGATCATGTGCCGGGTATCGCGCAGCTGCGCCACACAACAGCGCAAAATGTCACGTCCCCGGGAGGTCAGTGCATAAACACGGCGCGGAGGTCCCTGAGTTTCCGCCTCATTCCAGATAGAGCTCACCCAGCCCTGGTCCTCCATCTCGCGCAGGGCGCGGTAGACAACGGTTGGCGCCAGGAATTCCAGACCGAACTCGGATAGGCGGTTCAACAAGGTGTAGCCATGAGCCGAGGATTGTTCCAACAACAATAGCAACGCCGGGTCCAGGAATTGCCCCATCCGGCGATTGCAGTCTCGTCCGCCACACTGTCGTCCACGGTTGCGCATGGTAAACCTCCAAGAAAAGTATAGCAGCTGTTGACAAGATGTCAATAGACAGTAACTATGTAACTGTTCAAGGTATACGACAGATTATTAGGAAAAACCAAAAGAGGTTGCACAAACAGACGGAGAGGGTCTTCTTTATCTGTGTTTTTTTGGACGCGCCGGCGCGTCCAAAAAAAAACACCTTACCGGTGCTCAAAAAACTCATGATCCAGTAAACCTTCGCAGATTTTGACGACGGGTCCGGTCATGATGGCATGGGAACCCTCCGTAAGCTCGATCTGCAAAGTCCCACCTGGCATGTGCACAGTCACTGCCGCATCGCATGCGCCCAAGCGGTGCGCGACGGCTGCCGCTGCTGTGGAACTGCTGCCCGAAGCAAGGGTGTAGCCCGCGCCACGCTCCCAGATTTCGATGCGGATATTTGCGCGATCCAGCACCTGCATGAACTGGACATTGGTGCGGTTGGGAAAGCGAGGGTCATTTTCGATGAGTGGCCCCCAGTGCCGGGCAGCGGCGGGCGAGGGATCAGGGAAGAGCACGACGCAGTGGGGATTGCCGACGGTGGCAGCGCAGAACTTGAAAGTCCGGTCCCCCAGAAGCAGGTTCTCATTCAACACCTCACGCGGGGGGCCGGCAACCGGAATGCGCGAACTATGGAAGCTCACTTCTCCCATTTGGACGGTGACCAAGCGACCGCCCTGCAGAATCTGACATGTAACCGGGCCGCCGCGCGTTTCGACGGAGAAGGGCGCGTCGCCCACCCGTCCTTCGTCATATAATGAACGGGCAAAAATTCGCAAGCCGTTGCCGCTTTTCTCAGCCTCGCTGCCATCGGGGTTGAAGATGCGCAAGCCGAAATCGCAAGATGCGCTTTTCAAAGGACCGTACAGAATGCCATCCGAACCGACGCCATAGTGGCGGTGGCAGATGCGGCGCACCGTTTCGGTAGCCGGCGGCGCCTCAGCGTGCGCCGGAGGCAGGACGATGTAATCATTGCCCAGAGCATGATATTTGAGATAACGCATCTTATCTGCTCCTTCAAGATTCTCTCACGCAAAGGCGCAAAAAACCTCATCCTCCTACCCCCTTCTCCACCCGGCGTGGCGAAGGAGGGCATTCGTAGCAGTTCAGTGGGCTCCTGCGCCCCTTGTGAGACTTGTTGTGCAGATTGGCCGCTTCGTCAACCCGGGCGAATGCCTTGCTCTCGCTTCAGAGGCGCTGGGCGAGGCGTAGCGCGATTTCGGTCAGCGACCTGCTTCGAAAGCCCAAGGGGGAGGGCAGAACCAGAAGAGCAAAATCGCTGAGGTGCGCTCCCGCTGTAGCTCAGAGTAATCGGAAGTGTACTTTGGGCAGCTGGCGCTCGACCAGGTTTTCCGCCGCCAGTGCCAGGCGTAGCAGGGTGACCTCATCCCAGGCGCGACCCATCGCCTGCATACCAACCGGCAAACCCTGGGACGTGTAGCCAGCAGGGAAGGAAATCGCCGGCAAGCCGGTCAGGTTGGCAGGAGTCGCAAAGCGCATGATTTCGGTGAGGGTAGCAAGGTCTGAATCGCCAGCGGGCAAGGCGCGGGCAGGGATGGCGGGCGCCGCCAGGCCCGTGGTCGGTGTCACGATCACATCCACGGTCTCAAAAGCCTTGCGGAAATGCGCGATCAATCGCGTGCGCACCCGCTGCGCCTTGACGTAGTCCATGGAGGTGAAGGCCCGCGCCAGGGTGAGGTTAGTGCGCACATCCAGTCCATGCTGGCGATGGTGTTCGGCATGGTAGCGATCCATGGCTTGCGCCATTTCCGTGGCAATGGTGATGACGTGCGCCACGCGCGCCGCTTCCAGGTCCGGAATCACCACCTCGCGGAGTTGCGCACCGAGACCCTCGAATTGTTTGAGCAGCGCCTCGCACGCGGTCACGACCTCGGTGGTGGCATGGTGGAACCAGGGCCAGAACACCCCAATCCGCAAGTTCTGAAGCCCCGGCTGATGCCAGCCCTCAAGCGTGGGCGCGGGTTGTAGCAGGGAGTTCGCATCTTTCGCGTCCGGACCTGCCATGAGCGCGTACCCCAGCGCTGCATCAGCCACGCTGGCAGCGAGAGGACCGATGTGAGCGATGCTCCAATCCAAGGGCGCAGCGCCGAACTCGCTCACCCGCCCGTAGGTGGGCTTGAGGCCCACGACGCCGCAGAACGCGGAAGGAATGCGAATTGAGCCGCCGCCATCCGCACCGATGGCAATAGGACATAAGCCCGCCGCGACCGCTGCAGCCGCGCCGCTGGAACTGCCGCCCGTATAGTGCGCCGGGTTGTAGGGATTGCGCACGGTCCCGTGATGGGGATTCAAGCCGGTCACGCCAATGCCAATCTCGTGCATGTTAGCTTTGCCGATCAGCAAAGCCCCGGCAGCGCGGAAGCGGGCAACGACGGTCGCATCCTCGGTGGCGGGCGTCTGGCCCAGGAATGCCGTCCCCACGGTGGTGGGATAGGGCGCCATATCCACTTCATCCTTTACCGCTACCGGCACCCCATCCAATGGACCACGAGGGCGCCCTTCACAGTAACGCTGCGCCGATTCACGCGCAAGGCGCAGAAGCTCCTCCGGTATCACATGGATGATGGCCCGCAGGGGTGGATCGGCGGCATTGCTGGCTTCGATTGCCGCCAACACCTGCTGCGCCACCTCCTCCGGGGAGATAGCGCCGCTGCGATATGCCGCCACATAATCCATAGCGCTGGCAAAGCGAAAGCCGGGGCGCAACGCCGAGCCGTGAGGCCAATCCCCCGCCACAGCAATCCGTGCAGCCACAGGAGCAGGAGTACTCACGTAGTGAATGGGGAAGTTGGTGGGCGCTTCATCGAAGTGTAAGCGGCGCAGGTGAGTTACTCCTGCGCTTTGTAGCAAGCTGGGAATCAGCAAGCCGCCCAGCGGTCCCTCCAAAAGAGCGACGAAGGCTTTGAGGGTGAAGCCGGAGAGATAGGGCAGTTTGACAGATTTCAGGTCGTAAGCGGTGTGCATATCCATAGCGACCTCCCCTGGGTGATGAAAGTGATGGCAGATTCACCGATAAGTATAGTACGAAAAGCCAAAGCCCCCAAGAGGGTAGGAGATTGATTGTTGAGGGAAACCCAGAGGGGTTCTGCAAACAGACGAAGAGGATCCTTTTTATGTTTTTGGCGCCGCGCGAAGCGCGGCGCCAAAAACATTTTTCGGGAAGACAAAGGCGAGAGATAGGCAATGTCTACGGATCAGGTATTGCGAGGGCCAGGAATTTGTCCTATACCGGAATTGTAGAAAGCGCCAACCCGGAGTACAATCACTTTCTATCCAGAGTTTTCCGAAGGAGCAGCAGCATGCACAAGTTTGCATTCTCCCGTTTTGAGCCGTTGCATTTGAATGGCATTCGCCCCGACGGGTGGCTACAGGAGTTTCTCGAACATCAAGCCACGGGGCTTACCGGCAATGTGGAGGTCTCAGCGTATCCGTATGGCTACCGGTTTTGGGGCAGCCAGGAAGACGACCTGAAAGGGTCTTACGGTACCTGGTGGCCCTATGAGCAGACGGCTTATTGGATTGATGGCGCCCTGAAGTGCGGCTATCTGATTGGCGATACGGAGCTCTACAACAAGGCGCTGAGCGAGATAGACTTTGCCGTGGAGCACGCCGACGAGGACGGCTTTATCGGACCAGAGCATATGCGCGAGAAGGACCGTTGGCCCCACGCGGTGTTCTTCCGCGCCGTACTGGCACAATACGAAATCAGCGGCGATGGGCGCTATCTGGAAGCCCTCGTCCGGCATTATCGCGCCATGCCGCATCCCATGGGCTGGGACCGCGATGTGACCGGCGTGGAAATTCTGCTCGCGCTGTACCGGGAAACCGGGCAATCCGATCTGCTGGAGATGGCGGAGACGCTGTATGCGCGCTTCAATGCCCTGTTTCCGGAACACGATTGCGCGCTGCAGACACTGGCTTCGGATAAAGCACTCACCGAGCACGGGGTCACCTTCAATGAAATTGCCAAACTTGCCGCGATGCTCGCCTGCGCAACCGGCAAAGCGGAGTATAAAGACGCGGTTGTGCATGGATATGCCAAACTCGACGAGCAAGCGCTGCTCGCGGATGGCTTGCACTCCTGCTCGGAGCACATTCGTGGCAAGGGCGCGCGGGAACTACACGAGACCTGTGATATCACCGATTACACCTGGGCGCTCAGCGCGCTGCTTCAGGCTACGGGAGAGGCGCGCTACGCCGACCGCATCGAACAGGTGCTCTTTAACGCGCTACCGGGCGCCATCACCAAGGATTTCCGCGCTCTGCAATATTTCTCCTGCCCCAATCAGGTGCTGGCGACCAGCACTTCGAATCACAATCTCTTTATGCACGGGCTGAACTGGATGAGCTATCGCCCGGATCACGAAGTGCAGTGTTGCCCGGGCAACGTACACCGCGCCATGCCCAATTTCGTCTCCCGCATGTGGCTACGAACGCCCGATAATGGCATTGTGGCGGCGCTGTACGGACCCGGGACGCTGCATACCACCGCCGGCGTAGCCGAAACACCGGTCACAGTGACCGCACGCACACGCTATCCCTTCGAGCAAGCTATCGAATTCACGCTAGAACCGGCGACCGCGGCAACCTTCCCCTTTGTGGTGCGCATTCCGGCATGGTGCGCTCAGGCACAGATGCTCCTCAACGGGAAAGCAGTGGAGACAGAGCTAACGCCAGGAACGTTCTTCACCCTGGAGCGGGAATGGCAAGCTGGCGATGTGCTCAGGCTGGAGTTGCCCTTTACACTGCAACTGCACACCTGGGAGGCAGGAGGCATCAGCCTGAGCTATGGACCGCTAACGCTAGCCTTTCCGATTCCCACACATGCAGAGGTCGAGGGTGAAGGCGAGAATTCAACCACACAACAACGCCAGGCGACGCTCGGCGAGGGTTATGAGGCGCGACCAACGGTCAGCAAGCCGGAATTCCCGGCATGGAATCTGACCCCCGCCGGACCGTGGGCTTATGCACTGTGCGTGGACGAAGCCTCGTTACAGAACCTGCGAGTGGAATGGAATCCGCAATGCCAAGACCCCTTCGATGCTGCGAATCCTGCCCTCAAAGTGCGTGTGAAAGCACGCCGGGTGCGAGGTTGGCGCACGGTGCGGCAGAAACACATCCGACAGTTCGGGCACTGGACTGAGGCTGGGGAATTCCGGCGCGGACTACGCAGCATCGAGGGTGATTTCACCTTCACGCCGCCGCTGCCAGACCCGCAAAGCCTGGCGGATAGGCTGAGCGACGAGATCGAGGAGCTCACGCTGATTCCGTATGGCGCGACGCTGCTGCGCCTGACGGTATTTCCACAGGGGTAAGGGGCGTCCCAGCTATGGGATAGAAGCGTCGCCAGATACAATTGTAGCAGGCGAGTGGCACTCGCCTGCTACAATCACCCGCACGGAAGGCGCTAGTTTTAGCGCGAGGTGATGCGCGGTTCGGGCCACGCCAGGTCAATACGGTAGGTCCGGCGCAGCAGATTCTGGAAATCCTCGAGATGTGCCGGGGTATTGCGCACCTGCCGGGGCATCAAGCCCTTCTCCAGACAGGTGGCGGCTAAGGCGCCCGCCGCCTCGCCGATATTCCATTCCACCGGATGCAGGCGATAACAGCCGTTGGTGATATGGGTGGTCCCAGCATTCTTGCACGCCGGCAGCAGGTTTTCCACCCGCACCGGCAACAGCATCCCCAGAGGAATTTGGAAGGGCCAGCTCGGAATATCCACATAGGTCCGCAAGCCGGTACTGGGGTGCAGGTCAATGCGGTAGGTGCCGATGCCCACACTATCGAAGAATTGCTCTGCTCCACGCAGCGTTCCACGCGCCTCGACGCCTACGTGCTGCTCCAGGACTGTGAACTCAGCCCGAATGCGGCGGCTTTCGCGGATGTAGATATGTTTGGCGAGGCCATCGCTGGTGCCGACGATATCGGGGCGCAGGCGCAGTCCGCGATAGCCATAGCCACCATCGAGGCGCGGCGCTTCCGTCTGCATCCAATAGAGCATGGAGAGGCTTAGCTGGCGCGCACCCCGCAGGTTGTGCTGCGCCTCCTCCGCGGAGACGCCCAGCAGTGGACCCAACCAGTAGTCAATCTGGGGCCAGTTCACAAGGGTGATGTCGCTCGGATACAGGCCCTGGGGGTAGTGTTGGCGGTAGAAGATGCGGCGGTAATGCCAGAAGTCCTCAGCATGCACGCGATCGGAGGGACCATTGAAAATCGCGCGATGCCGCGTGAGGAGCGTCTCGGGGTCCACATCGGTCCAGCTCAGTTGTGGCGCGGGCCAGAAATCGGCCTGATAGCTGCGCCAGAAGGCATAATCCTCAGGTTGCTCGATGGTATGGTCCTCCTCAGGCAGATAATCCAGTGCGAAACACCAGGAGACAGCTTGCTGATCCAGAGGATTCGCCGCACCGGGGAGCGCGTTAGGCTCACCGGTCTCCTGCTGGCTCTCGGAACCGATGACATGCTCGACATGCGCAAGATCCAGAAGTTCGCCGAGTTCGGTGGCATCGAGGATGTAGGCCGCGGCAATCGTCACTTCCGCGCCCGTACTCTCATCCAGCAGGGTGACGGCGCGCACGCGGTCGCCCTCAGTATCCGCGGCGATGGGGCGATGCCGCAGGAGTACCTGCAGTTGCCGACTGGCGCGATAGGGCGCGAGCAGCGCTTCCAGCACGGCGACTGCCACACGTGGCTCGTGGCACAGAGGGCTGACCCAGCCCTGCCCCGGGTTGAGGCGAGGGTCGGCGCGTGCCGCAGGCAGGAGCGGATAGTGGTGGCGGTAATAGTCACGGATGCTTTCCCGCAACAGGCGATAGCTCGCCGTGCAGCCGAGCGACTCAATCCAGGGATGCTCATCGGGCGGGACTGCCTGCGCGGTAAGCTGCCCGCCAATCCAATCTGTGGCTTCGGTGAGGATGACCTGACGGCCCAAGCGGAGTGCAGCGAGCGCCGCCGCAACTCCCCCCAAGCCACCGCCGACGATCAGGATGTCTGTGGATTGTTCACGCATCATTCAGCCCTCCTGTGGTTTGAGAAAGCTACTCGCCGATAATCTTGACGAGCACGCGTTTGCGGCGCCCGCCATCGAATTCACCGTAGAAGATTTGCTCCCAGGGACCGAAGTCGAGACGCCCCTCGGTGATGGCGACCACCACCTCGCGGCCCATCACCTGGCGCTTGAGGTGGGCATCGCCGTTATCCTCGCCGGTACGGTTGTGGCGGTACTGGCTGATGGGCGCGTGCGGCGCCAGGCGCTCCAGCCAGTCGTCGTAGTCCTGGTGCAAGCCGGGTTCATCGTCGTTAATGAAGACGCTGGCGGTCACGTCCGTACCTCAATTGCAGCAAAGCGGCCATCACGCTGACGGTGGAGCTCACGCTGAACTGACATGGAGATGGAGATGGCCTCACTCTCCGATGATCTTCACCAACACCCGCTTACGCCGCGCGCCGTCGAATTCGCCGTAGAAGATCTGCTCCCACGGGCCGAAATCAAGCCGCCCGTTGGTCACTGCCACAACGACTTCTCGGCCCATCACCTGGCGCTTGAGATGCGCATCGCCGTTGTCCTCGCCCGTGCGATTGTGGCGATACTGGCTAATGGGCGCATGCGGCGCCAGGTGTTCCAGCCAGTCGTCGTAATCCTGGTGCAAGCCAGGTTCGTCATCATTGATAAAAACGCTGCTGGTAATATGCATTGAATTGCAGAGTAGTAGTCCTTCACGGATGCCACTTTCGCGGAGGCAGGCTTCGATTTCCGGCGTGATGTTGATGAAGGCTCGGCGCGTGGGGATGTTGAACCAGAGTTCTTTGCGGTAGGTTTTCATGACAGAATCTCCTCATTTGGTGACCCACTTTATACACCAGCATCGGGATTTGAGCCAGTGAGTATGTCGAAGGGTGCGTTCCTGCAATCGCTGTTCTCATGAGACAACCAACGATTATCAAGCAGTCTAAGTTGTGGTGGCCCTACCCTGGAGTAATGAGCAGGTCGAGGTGTAAGTCAATCGGCTCAAGTTGATCAAACGCCAGATGTATGGACGAGCCAAGTTCGATCTGC
>JAFGFB010000292.1 GCA_016931315.1 Anaerolineae bacterium | reverse complement strand
GTGCATGGAAACCTGGCAGGCGGACATGCGGGGTTGGGAAACGCAGATGGCGGAGTACCAGACCGCACAAGAGGGTCGCCAGCGGGCAGTGAGCGCAGCGGAGGGCATGTTGAAGAGTTTCTGGGAGAAGTTTAGCTTCATTTATGATGCCAGTGTCACCGAATCATGGCTCTACATGGGGCTGATTGACCTGGTTTTGGTGGGGTTGATTCTTTTCTTCCAGAAGCGTAAGGACGTGATCTGATGTTGGAATTGCCGGAGTTCTACGCGCTGCCGCCCCCTCAACGTGATCAACGGCTCATTACGGCAGTTATGGAGCAACACGAGTGGCATTATTCGCGCAATGTCGCTTACCGGCGGCATTGTACGAGCAGGGGGATTGGAGCACGCATTTCAGAAAGCGATTTCGCGCGAGTGCTGCGCCCCACGGCCCAGACTTTCAAATCCTATGTGGGTGAATTGGGAACCGCTTTTCCACAAGACTGCCCGGCAGATTTCGCCCGCTGGTTGGCGGAACAGATTTCAGTGGAAGTGTTACCCGAACGGTGGAGGGGGCTGCGAGCGCGTTACGGCAGCCTTGAGGCGCTTCTGGCGGCCCTTGAGGTGCTCTTTGCCGTCGAAGGTTGGCGTATCGCGACCAGCAGCGGTACATCGGGACGGGCTTCCATCATGGTACGTGATGAGGAGACCTTCTCTCTGGCGCTGGACAGTTTCTTCCTCGGCATCCAACATGCCTGGGGTATTGACCTTGATTACCGGTTGATTTTTGTCATGCCAGAGCAGACCCGCATTGCGATGGCTCAGGCGGCGCGTTTTGGTACGGAGAAACTGGGATATGCCGCGCGTGGGCAGGTGGCCTACACCGTCCCGTTTCCTGCCTCACCCGATGTGATTCGCATCCGTGCGGCACGGACGCTGCGTCCTGGAATTCGTGGTTGGTTGGAACGCCAGATTGCCGCGCCATTTATGAATTGGATGGGGGAGCATGTGGCGATGCCGCGTAGCATTCGCGGCACGGTGGATGCATTACGTCAAAGCGCCATCGCTGGGGAAAAAATCATGCTTTTTGGGGGACCGATTCAGTTGCACGGTGTGGCACTGGCATTGCGCCGTGATGGAGGACTGGACCTGCCCCCGGATTGCCTGGTGGGAACTGGCGGCGGCATGAAGGAAGCTTACGCTTATAGTTACACCGAAATCCGTCGGGATATTGTGTCCACCCTGCGGAGCGGGGAGCAACCGATACGTATTCGCGATGTATATGGCATGGCGGAAGCAAACTGGGGCAGTTTTGAGTGCCCCGAAGGACACTATCATCTACCACCCTGGTTGTATGCTCTGGTGCTGGATTCCGCCGACGAGGTGATTGCCGCTCCAGATGCGGAGGGCGTTCTGGCGTTTTTTGACCCTTTTGGCGGTGGAAAGCTCTTTCCTCCGTTTTTCAAGACGACTGATCGCGTTCATCTTATCAACGGCGGACGGTGGTATGACCCTGCACGTGCCTGTCCTTGCGGAGAGCCAACTGCTTATATTGAGGCTGGGAGTATTGCCCGCGCGGACCTGTTTGACGAGTCTGGTTGTGCGGGTCAGGTATAGGGGATGGAATCGCCGGCAAGAGATGAAGATACTGTGCGGTTGGTGTTAGCCGCCGCGGTGGGTGCTCTTTCAATGCATCACTAACTGGAAGTGAATCTTGGCTCTTAATACACATGACTGCAGGGCACTTACCGGTGCGGGTTACTGGATACCGGCAGCGCTGCGTGAGCAGGTGTTATCTGAGGCGACCCTCGAAACGAGCTGGGGATTGCGTGCGCAGCTGGTGGCGCCGCAAACACCCGGAGCAACCGCTGCGCTTTGGCCCCGCTTGCGACCTGAAGGCTGGCGGGCGCTTTGGGAAGGCTTGCGAGCCGCGCCGCCTGTGTCTGTGGCCGCATTGGAAGCAGCTTTGCAGCGGGTTATGGCCAGGTTGCGTGATCCACAGGATGCGCTGCATCAGGCCGCAGCTACCCTATTACCGCGCCACACAGGATTCCAGACGGCAATGCTGGATTTTGCATTCGGGTTTTTTGAGCATCTTCCCACTGAAGATCTGGCGCGTATGGTCAATTGGGAACCTCCGGCAGCAGCGCGGAGGGGTTTTGTGCCTTTGCCTGGGATGCCTGGGAGCGTGCGGTTTTTTGATGCCGCGCCTCTGGGGTGGATGCGCGGGCTTTGGGCTAGCGCGCTGACGCGTCCAATTCCTCTACCACGCACGGTGGTGGGTTACGCTGCAGGAAACATACCCGGAGCGGCATTGCTTATCACCCTTTTGGGGCAGTTGTTGAACCCTCAACCGGCGCTGCTCGTACGAAATTCTCGCCGCGAACCTTTCTTTACGCCACTACTTTTGGCTGCACTTGAGGAGCTAGATCCGGCGTTAGTGGCGAATGTAGCGGTCTTGATTTGGGACTATGACGATGCGGCATTGCAGGCTTCGATTCTGCGGGAAGCAGACCTACTGTTGCTCGTTGCGGGCGATGGCACGATTGCACGCCTCGAGGAGGATGTGCGACGGGCAGGCGCCACACCACGGATTCATCGTCATGGACACAAGATCAGTTTTTTGGCTGTGGAGCGCTCTTTCCTGACCGCAGAGCGGCTATCCATGGTGGCGCCTCTGGCAGCGCTGGATACGTTAATTTGGGATCAGAACGGCTGTCTTTCACCGCGTCTGCATTTTGTGGAAGAGGGTGGAGCGTTCACACCGGAGGATTATGCAGACGCGGTGACTGAGGCATTGCGCCCGTTATCATTGCGCTTTCCTGGGGGCTTGCCGGAGCTGCGCCATCTGCACTCGCGTTTCGACAAATTTCAATCGCTTGCGGTTGGCGGCAGGGCAACAGTGCATTCCGCCTACGATGATCCCTTTCTGGTTGTCGTAGATCGTCGCCCCTATGCTTCTGCCACGCTGGCAGAAGCCATCAATGATGCGCGTGATCGCACGGTGATCGTGCGACCTGTGTCAGGCCTGGAAGCTATTCCACGGGATTATCTGCGCCGCTTGCCGGCGCGCAATCTGCAGACTCTAAGCGTGGCTCTCGATAGCCATGGGCAGGATTTCCTGCGTTTTGCAGAAGCCGTGGGGCGTTGTGGCGTTACCGCGTTGCGCACCGTGGGGAGGGCGGCGTTTCCTGGATTGACCCATTCTTGGGATGGATTATTGCCGTGCGACCTCAGGACGGTCAGAGCATTGGGCCATTACACTACCTGTGAGTTCGATGATGCTGTGGCACAGATTCGAGAGACAGCAAGTAAACTGGGTTTAGAAGGCTGCTGATGATATGTCCCACCGATTATTATTGATCAATCCTGCGCACATGCTGAACGGGCGGGTTCAACACGGTCCTGCGCAATTCCCTATCCCGCCCTTGAATTTGGGATATGTTGCGGCATTGACCCCATCTTCCTGGGAGGTGCGCATACTTGATGAGAATCTTCGTCTTGAAAACGGCCTTTCTTGGAAGCCCGATTTGGTGGGGCTGACCGCACTAACACCTAATGTTCCTCGTGCTTATGCGTTGGCGCAGCAGTACCGTGCAGTGGGAGTCCCTGTCGTTTTGGGTGGCGTTCATGCTTCGGCTTTGCCAGAGGAAGCTGCTCGCTATGTAGATGCGGTTGTGGTAGGTGAAGCAGAGGGCGCCTGGGCACAAGTACTGGCCGATTTCGAGGCGGGGAGCCTGCAGGCTCGTTACGATGGCGGTTTTGGCTCGTTGGAATCGTTGCTGGTGCCGCGGCGGTCGCTCTATCCTGGCGGCTATTTTACCGAGGTTGCGATTACTTCTAAGGGCTGTCCAGGGCATTGTGATTTTTGCTCAATCTGGCGTTTTTACAATCAACGCTACCGTGTGCGCCCCGTGGCAGAGGTGGTGGATGAACTGGCACAGCTTCCGCCACGCAAGCTTGTTTTTATGGCAGACGACAACCTCACCCTGCAACCGGGGCGGATCATTGAAATCTGCAAACAGATGGTGGAACGGGGCGTGCGCCGCCGCCTGGCGATTCAGGGTGCGATTACGCTGGCAGATAGTGACGAGCTGCTGATCTGGCTCAAACGTGCTGGCTGTGTCTATGTATTTGTCGGGCTGGAATCCCTCAACGGTGAGGCGCTGACGCAAATCGGCAAACCCAACCTGCTGGGCGCGAACGCTGAAGGTTACCGCCGGCGATTAGAGAATTTACACCGCCACAGATTGGGGATTTATGGGAGTTTTATCGTGGGCCTGGATCAGGATACGCCGGAGACTTTTGGGCAGTTGGAACGCTTTATTTTGGAGACGGAGATAGATTGTGCGCTAATCAATATTCTTGCGCCGCTGCCTGGTACAGTGCTTTGGGAGCGGCTCATGGCGGAAGGGCGTCTGCTCCTGCACAATTTCCCCGACGATTATGCATACTGCACTCAAGATCGAGTTTACTTTGAGCCTGCTCGCATGACTCCAGCACAGCTAGAGACTGGTGCTCGCGAGTTAATCTCGCGGTTGAACCGTCCCGGTTTGCTGCTGCCGCGTGCATGGCGGACCTGGCAGCATACAGGCAGCGCCCTGGCGACGCTCATCGCCTTTGAGTGGAACCGACGCTCGCGTGTGGCGTTACGCAAACTGGGGTGAGTGAATTTGTTGTAACAATTTCCAGTCGCCTGCTGACGGTTTTAGCTTTGAAGGAGGTTCTCAAGTGACTAATGATATCTCAGATGATAGCCTGATGGATGTTCATGCGACGCGACCTCTGCCCGAGACTCAGGGCGAGCAGAGTGAGCTGCGTCCAACGGTCAACGCGGTGTCACTCTCAGCAACGGCGCCCAAAATCCGGCGTAGTGCACCTGCTTTTTTGTGGGTCGTTGCAGTTGTGGGACTGTTGACAGCGTTGCTTTCTCTGGGAATAAACGCCGTTTTGATACGTGAGCTCTTGGGCGTGCGGCAGGAAGGGCAGGTCCTGTTAGAGGAGGCAATTGCCGAACTGGATCAGTTCTCCCTTGAAGGTATGCACATCGCCTATACTTTTTCTGATACCATACACTACTCAGGCACTATTCCGATCAGTCAGACGATTGACTTTCCATTTGAGGGGAATGTCCCCTTTCGTGGTGAAGTCCCTATCGTCATTAATGTGCCGCTTCTTGGCAGTCAGACGATTCGCGTACCGGTGGATACATCGGTTTACGTGAATACCGTCATCCGTGTGCCAGTGCGGATGGATTTCCCTTTCGATGTGCAAATGCCAATTCAGCTGCCTATTGAGATGGATTTCTCAAATGAGGACTTCCCCGCGTTGGGAGAGATGGTTGGGGTATTCCGTGAGCTATTGCTCGAGGTTCGCGCCTTGTTCTGGCGCGAGTGAGAGGGGTGGGTAAGGTATTCAGGAAAGGAGATGCACCGATGCGTCGCATGATGGGTTGGATGACCATTGTGATATTGCTGTTGAATTGCCTCACGGGCTGCGATTCGTTTTGGCCGGCTGCTGAAACGCCAACGAGCACTTTGGCTCCTACGCCAACAGAAACCCCAACTTCAACTCCTACCTCCACACCCGCAGCAACACCGACGATTGAGGTAACGTTGACTGAGACAGTCGAGGCGACTGTGGAAACACCTGCACCGACGGATGAACCGGGTGAGTCATTTGTGGTAGCGCAGCATGAAGGGGAGGGCCTGGTGGCAATGGCCGCATTGACGCTCGTACAGCTAACGCCAGGGCGACAATATCTGGTTGAGGTAACCTCAAATGCTGGCACTGTAGCTTTTACAGGGTCCTTTAGCAACGGAGTGGTTGATTCGAATGGATTGCCCCTGCTCGATACGCAACTGTTGTCGAGCACGACACCTGCTCGATGGGCGATTCAGCCGCCCGCTGCCGCGCTTACGAGCTGGACTTATTCCATCTCGGTGCAAACCATGGGTGGGCACATACGGATAGTCATCTGGGATGTGACGGATTCGGCTTGACAAGGTTTCAGACCTTGCATACAATGGTGATACTTGCTTATGATGGATGTGAGTTACGCATCAGAGCTACATAATTACAAATCTTTTTGGTACACACTTTGCAATGATGCATGATATGAAAACCTGCAACTGGGGGCAACATTGTGATTGACGCCATCCCAGTGCTTTCGCGCTCTGAAATCTCATCTGAGCCGAAAGTAGCTGGCAGCTTTGGTGATACCGATATCAGGATGAAAACCCGGTTCAAATGCCGGGATTTGTACATGTCTCCCTCGATTCTCCAGAGCATCAGCATCCGGGCTTGGGAACAACTTCGCGGGATTGCCGGCGAAGCCACTCTCCTAAGTCAATTTGCCCGCGCTGCGAACATCATGGTTGCGGACCATCTTATCGCCCTGGTTCTACCCGAGATAGGGAATGGCCCCTTTCATGTGGTGATTGATGTTCTGCCAGGTTATGCCTTGCCGCGCCATCTCCCATTGACGTGGGAGTCTCATCAGCTATGGTTGGGACCATGGTGTATACAATCCCAGGCTGCGCCAGTGTTTTGGAATCCACGCGTGGCATGGGAGCAATTATCGTTCGACCCCCGGGCACAGTCTGAATTGCGTGCTTTTGTGGAAATGGCAGCGCAAAGCCGGGGAGTATGGCAGGATGGTGTTGTCCTGGGCGGAGCAGCTGCCAAAAAGCGTGTTTCGCCGCTGGCAACGTTGGATGCAGCCGCGAAAAATGGTGATGCTGACGCTTTTCTGGTAGCCGCAGTTGCGTTGGCGGGTTGGGGCCCGGGTTTGACGCCTTCGGGCGATGATTTCCTGGCGGGTTTGATGCTCTCATTGTGGGCACAATACGGGGAGCGGGCGCGGCCATGGTGTACACAAATGGCAGCGGCTGCGCTTCCGCGCACTACCCGTTTGAGCAGGGCTTTTCTTCAGGCTGCCGCGAACGGCTTAGCGGATGCTCGTTGGCACACGCTGCTTCATGCACTGACTGGCGCACCCGGCGTCACGCTTGAACAAGCTGTGCGCGAGGTGCTGGCTTTTGGCGCCACCTCGGGTCTGGATATGCTTGCAGGGTTCTTGTATGGCGATCTGAAAGCGCTGCTATTGAATTGTTGGCTGCGTTGAAAAGACCTTAACCCGCCAGCAGTCGGTGAGGGCTTATGCATTTCGCTGCCGCGGCATGCCGCGGGCTTTTATTCTGTTTTAGGAGGTACACTTGATTACGAAAACTGCCATTAAAAGCGGTGAATATTATGATTCGGTGACGCTGTTGCAAGTGGCACAGGGGCTGCTAGAACTAACAGGCGTCAAGGATGCCGCGGTTGTTATGGGTACACCTGCCAATAAAGGCTTACTTGAAACGGGAAATTTGCTTACGCCAGAGGCTGAAGCCGCCTCACCGGATGATCTCATCATTGCTGTGCGCGCTGTAGATGCGACAGCCGCAGCTGCTGCATTGACCGAGGCTGAGGCCTTGATGAAGGCGTCACGACAGGCGCCAGCGGGAAGCAGTGGCATGGCTGCGCCGCCCAAAACGGTTGCTGCTGCGGTGGAGAGGCTTGGCGGTGCGGCGAACATTGTATTGATTTCCGTGGCAGGGCGCTATGCAGCTGGTGTTGCCCGTGAGGCGCTCCAGCGCGGCTTGCATGTTTTTCTCTTTAGTGACAACGTCGCGGTGGAGGATGAAATTGCTCTCAAGACGTTGGCGCGTGAGAAAGGATTGCTCGTGATGGGTCCGGACGCGGGGACAGCAATCATCAACAATGTGGCGCTCGGTTTTGCCAATGTGGTTCCCCATGGACCGGTCGGTGTGGTCGCTGCAAGCGGCACGGGTCTTCAGGCGGTGACCTGCTATATGCCACGTGAGGAGGTGGGTATCACCCAAGCCATTGGGGTTGGTGGACGGGATTTGAAATCCGAGGTCGGTGGCATCATGATGCTTGAGGGTTTGAGGGCGTTGCAGGCTGACCCGGCAACGCATGTCATCTTGCTCGTTTCCAAACCGCCCAGCCCGGATGTGGCTGAAAAGGTGTTGGCGCAAGTTCGGCTGAGCACAAAACCAACGGTGGTGTTGTTCTTGGGCGGCGATCCCGCGGTAATTGCTCAATCTGGGGCAATTCCTGCGGCGGATATGGAGGAGGCGGCCGCAGTAGCGGCTGCGGTTGCGTTGGGTAAGAATCCTGCTGATGCCCGGATCAATTTGCGTCAGCGCGAAATGTCGTACAAGAAGCGCGCTGCTGAATTGCGCAAGCGCCTGGCGCCGGGGCAGCGGTATTTCCGGGGTTTGTTCAGCGGCGGAACTTTTTGCTATGAGACGCAGCTGATTCTGAGAGATATGGGGATTGTAGTACAATCCAATGCCCCGGTAGCGAAACAGCTGCGGATGGTGGATTCCAATAAGAGCGTCGGTCATGTTGCGGTAGATTTGGGCGAAGATGAATTCACGGTGGGACGCTTGCATCCGATGATTGATCCCACCTTACGTAACCGTCGCATTGTGCAAGAGGCAAAAGATCCAGAAACCGCCGTCATTTTCCTCGATGTTGTGATTGGCTATGGTTCGCATGAGGATCCGGCAGGTGAGGCGGTAAAAGCCATCAAAGAGGCACAGGCTGTTGCGCGTGGCGATGGCAGAGAAGTCGTTTTCGTTGCTTCGGTTTGTGGAACGGCGGATGATCCACAGGATTTGAGCACCCAGGAAGCCAAACTTGAGGCAGCGGGCGTCATGGTGTTGCCCACCAATGCCGCTGCGACGCGTCTGGCAGGTCACATTCTGGATTTTGGAAAGGGGTAATTCTATGCCTGTACAAGAGCTATTTGGTCAACCACTGAAGGCGGTGAATGTCGGCTTGGAGAGTTTCGCGGTGAGTTTGGAAGATCAGGGCATAGCGGTCGCCCATGTGGATTGGCGCCCACCCCTGGAGGGGTATGTGGAACTCACGCATACCCGCTCTGGCGTGGACATTGAGTCTGTGAATATTGGTGCTATCGAGCGTATCTGTAAAGGGCGACCATTGTTGGTTGGGATGGGCATCGCCCGTGACGTCATCCCTGGAATGGGTGAACGGATGATTTTACACGCCGGTCCTCCCATTGGATGGGATCGAATGTGCGGGCCGATGCGCGGCGCTGTGATGGGCGCGGCAGTCTATGAGGGTTGGGCCGCGAATTACACAGAGGCGGCGGAAATGGCCGCTGCGGGTGCATTCGAGTTTGATCCTTGCCATCACCATCATGCCGTCGGACCGATGGCGGGGATTATTTCGCCTTCGATGCCGGTGTTCATGGTTCGCAACGAAACCTTTGGCAATGTGACCTACGCTACACAGAACGAAGGGCTTGGAAAGGTGCTGCGTTATGGCGCCTATGGTGATGCGGTGTTGGCACACTTGAAATGGATGGAGCAGGATCTCTATCCGGCATTGGTGCGCGCGTTGAAACTGACCGGTCCTATTGATCTGCGGAGTCTCATTGCACAGGCGCTGCACATGGGCGACGAGGTCCATAATCGCAACCGCGCTGCGACGTCATTGCTCTTTCGGCAGTTGGCGCCCGCTATTCTCCAGACTTCGAGTAACGAAATCGCTCTGAAGGTGTTAAAGTTTATTGATAGCAATGACCACTTCTTCCTGAATCTTTCAATGCCGGCAGTGAAATCCATGTTGGAAGTGGCTGAAGGTACGGAAGGCTGCACTTTGCTCACAGTGATGGCGCGCAACGGCACCGATTTCGGCATTCGTGTGGCTTCGATGCCTGACCGGTGGTTTATTGCGCCTGCGCCCATTGTGCAGGGGCTATGGTTACCCGGTTTCAGCGAGAAGGATGCAAATCCGGATATCGGCGATTCTGCTATCACGGAGACGGGGGGAGTGGGGGGCTTTGCCATGGCTGCGGCTCCTGCGATCGTCAAGTTCGTTGGTGGCGATTCGTCGTTGGCGTTGAGCGTGACCCAGGAGATGTACCAAATCACGGCAGGTGAGCATGAATTCTTCACGGCGCCGGTGCTCAATTTTCGGGGAACGCCCTTAGGCATTGATGTGCGTAAGGTCATGGCAACCGGGATTTTGCCCTTCATCAACACCGGTATTGCACACAAGGAGCCTGGAGTGGGCATGGTGGGTGCGGGTCTGGTTCGTGCTCCCAAGAAGTGTTTCGAGGATGCCTTCAAGGCTTTGAGGGAACTCGCATATCAATGATTAGCTTACTCCGACCGGGAGCGCTATGACCGAAGAGGGTTTTAGCGGTCGGCTGGCTTCGATGTTGCGCGCCGGATGGCGTTTTGCCTGGGTGTTGCTGTTGGTAGCTGTTGTGCCGCTGATCCTGGTATATGTTTTGGGTTTTTCCGCCAAAACTACGGAAGAATACGCCTGTGCGTTGCAAATTGCAGAGCAACACCAACAGCTGGTTGCTATCACCGGTGAACCCATCACCCCTGGGCTATTTGCCTGGATAACGTACCTTGAGAGCGGTGTTGCAACGCGGCAAGGTCGCTTCTCAACCAGGCTCACAGGTCCAGATGGAGAGGGGAAGTTGGTTGTGGAGTTCTATCGTACACCTATCGGCGCAAGTTTCGGGCTATGGTTCAAAACCGGCGGTCAGGAGCTCGAAATTTACTACGGGGATTACCCATGCCATTAGTTGAGCGAGGCGGTCCTGTGGCGAGATTGTGTGGGCGGTTTTTTCGGATACTGCCAGGTGTGATGCTGTTGTTGCCGTTGCTATCTGCGTGCCAGGGAATGGGTGCTGATCCTGCAACTGAGCCTGTTGCAGCGACATTGCCTTCTGACGCGGCACCCACCGCTGATCTGCCACTGGTGACGTTGAGCGAACCGGCAACGCTGGTGCAGCCCGATGATTTCGCTTATCTGGGGGCATTTCGCCTTCCAGGCGGCGATGATCGCCCTCAAACATTCGCTTACGGCGGCAATGCGATGACTTTCAATCCGGATAGGAATTCGCTTTATATCACGGGTCATGATCGGATGCCCTGGGGCGAGCTTCCCGATGGCACGCAGGTCGCGGAGGTGAGCGTGCCTGCGCCGGTCAAGGCGCGCGACATTGAGGCGTTGCCCTATGCTGTTTTCTTGCAGGACTTCCACGATGTGGCTGCCGGACATTTTGCGGGCCTGGATGAGATTCCACGTGTAGGATTGGCTTATCTGAACCACCCCGCAACGGGACCTCTGCTCCATCTGGCGTGGGGGCAGCACATGCCTCCTGAAGTCTGGCCAGCCACACATGCCTGGTTCAGCACTGATCTTGCTACCCCAAGCTTCCAGGGCGAATGGTATTTGGGTAGTCAGGATTTTAACAGTGTGAATGGCTATGTGTTTAGTCTCCCCACCGCCTGGGCGGATGCGACTACACAGGGCCGCTATCTGGCCACGGGGCGATTCCGCGATGGTGGATGGGGAGGGATGGGCCCATCGCTCTATGCCTACACCCCCTGGTTGGCTGATGGGAAGGCCCCTGCACAGGGGACGGTACTGGCAGAAACTGTGCTATTGCGTTACGAGAGTTCTACCCAGACACCAAATATCGAGCGCGCACTGGCGAATTACCAGCATCCTGATGAGTGGGAAGGTGGCGCGTGGCTGGCTACTGCCACAGGTAAAGCGGCGGTGCTGTTTGCCGGCACCAAGGGAACAGGCGATAAATACTGGTACGGTTTTATTCACCCCGATGGTCCGCGGTTCCCGTGTATAGACCCGCACGCCGACTTTACAGCTTGCCGTTTGGCGAATGGCTCACCTTGCCCGCCCGAGGACATGACCGGCTGTTGCGAGGAGGGTGTCAATTGTATTAGCGGGCGCGGTTGGTGGAGCAGCCGTTTCGAGGCGCAGTTTATCCTCTATGATCCGGCGCAACTGGCGCAAGTTGCCGTGGGAGCTCTAGAGCCCTGGCAACCCCAGCCCTACGCCGTCCTTGACCTCGATGAGCACCTCTACTTCAATCCGCCGGAGTGGGACGCCGTCACGCTAGGGTGGGGCGAGCAGCGCCGGTATCGCATTGGGGATGTGGCCTTCGATAACATAAACGGTTTGCTCTATGTGCTCGAGCTCTATGCTGATGGCGCTAAACCGGTGGTGCATGTTTGGCGGGTTGCGTAGCGTCATCAATCAAATTGGCAGGTAGTAGAGAGCAGAGTGTAGAGAAGATATCTGTAAGATGATTGCATCATCGTCCGTAACCGGTAATCTTGTCTACTCGCTGCTCAACAATCATATTCACAGGAGGTTTTCGGATGAAGTTACTGGATTTGACAATTCCTCTCGGTATTGGAACGCCCGCGTGGCCGACCTATGAGCCGCTTCAGGTGAAGTATTTCAAGCGGCTGGCACCCAATGGGGCGAATGGGCAATTGTTGACCCACTCGAATCATTTGGGCACACATCTCGATGGTGAGATTCACTTTTATACTGCCGGCAAAGACATGGCTGACCTGCAACTGGATTTCCTCGTCCACGATGCAGCGATTGTGGACCTCTCGGATGTGGTTGCCGATTATGATATCTATACTTCGGAGATGATTGAGGACAAAGTGGAGGTCAGGCCTGGTGATATTCTCATCATCCACACCGGTTTCCATCACTTTGGTTGGGATCAGCCGTATGCGGATGAAATTCGTTACATGGTTCAGCATCCCGGTCCGGATCGCGAGTTTGCCGAGTGGGCGAAGCGAAAGCAATTGCGTTGGATTGGCGTGGATTGCGGCAGCGCTGACCACCCGATGAATACCATCATCCGCCAGTGGATGCCGCGTCAGGCCAAGCAAGCCGACTTGCACTTCCGGAAGAAATATGGCGGCGGCTTGGAGGATGTCTTTGATGATACCAAGTACCAGCTGATGCATATCGAGATGTTCCCTGCTGGTATCATCCATGCGGAATGTCTGGGTGGCGACCTTGATCTGATCGTCAACCGGCGCGTTCAGATTGGTTTCTTCCCCTGGCGCTTTGTGGATGGTGAATCGAGCATTGGACGCTGTGTTGCCTTTGTGGATGATGATGAATACGAAGAGCTGATGGCGAAGAAGGCTGAGATGCCCAAGACCAAGTTCGGCGACGCCTATAACCCACAGCATGTTGAAAACCTGAATGCACAGGTCAAGGCCCGGTAAAACAGTGATGAGTTGCGAGCTGGGCTTGACCTGTGCTCGCAACTCTTAGCTCAAAATTTGCAAAAGGAGATTTGTATGGCAGTAGATATGGAATTGGAATTGATGTTGCGCCCACCCGCCTTGCCAATGGCGCCATATCCCTCAAAGGTGATTACTCTGGCAAATGGCAAGAAAATGGTGGTCCGCGAAGTGCAGCGGGAGGATATCCCCACATTGTTAAAAGCTGTGCATCCTACGATTTTTATTCACAAAGACTTCTATGATATTGTTGGATCGCGGCTTTACTCAGAACTGGTTGGAATGTATACCCACCGCACCGCAAACGAGTTCTGTCTGGTTGGGCAAATTGATGGTTTTCTTGTGGGTATGGTCAACAGCCGGATGTACAGTGCCAAAACGGGCATGAGCCTCCACACGCTTGCTATTGATCGAGGGTTGCGTGTGGGAGCGCATCTCTTTGCTGCCAAGATGGAGCATCATATTGAGTATTTAGGTCAAGAGGAAGTGCTCATTGTGGCAGAAAGCCCAATTGGTTTCCGCCGGTGGATGATTGAATACGGTCTAGAGCCAACGGATATCCCACACGAGCTGGGTGGTGCGCTCTCGTTCCGTTTGACCCGCCAGCTGTACTTTGAGACGAAATCACGTCTGGTAGCCGGTGACCGACCCGTACCGCAGGAATTGCTCGAAGTAGCGCAGCGCGAGATCGTCATCGCCAGCGAAGCAGACATCCGCGAGAAAATCGCCGGGCTGAAGGGGAGGTAGGAAATGCGTGATGTAGCCATTATCGGTGTCGGGATGATTCCCTTTGGACGCCGAGACGAGGATACGTTGGTGGACATGCTGGCTTATGCCTCCATGAAGGCATTGGATGATGCCGGCGTGGACGCCGTGGATGCGCTATATGTCGCCAATATGGGCGGCGGTGTGATTCAACGTCAGACAGCTATCGCCAGTGCGTTGGTGGATCGTTTGAGCTTGCTTCCTGCTGCAGCCGACCTGGTAGAGAATGGGCCTGCTTCTGGTGGCTCAGCCGTTAAGAATGGTGTACTCGCGGTAGCCTCTGGTTACTATGACGTGGTGTTGGTTGCTGGTGGCGAGAAGATGCGCGAAGTGACCGGTTGGCGCGCCACGGACTTTGTTGCCACGCTCACGCACCCGGAAACGGAATATCCCTATGGCATTACGTTGCCCGGTATGGCAGGGATGTTCACCCGACTCTACATGGAAAAATACGGCGTTACGCGCGAAATGTTGGTGCAGATCGCCATCAAGAACCAGACAATGGGGGCGCTCAACCCCTATGCCCACGTCGAGATGATGATTACCAAAGAGGGTGTTATGGACAGTCCGCATTCGGTGGTTAACAATCCACCGGCTGCAACACCTCTGCATCTCTACGATATGTGCCCTGTAAGTGATGGCGCGGCGGCAGTCATCCTCTGCCCGCTAAACCGTGTCAAAGAACTGACCAAAAACCTGCCAGTTGTCGTGGCCGGTTTTGGTCAAGCAACGGATACGCATACGTTGGCTGAACGCGAAGACCCCACCGATCTTAAGGCGGTGACCCTGGCAGCGCAGCAAGCCTTTGAACGGGCGAAGATGAAACCCGAAGAGATCAGCGTGGCAGAGTTGCATGATGCTTTCACCATTCTTGAAATTGCCGAAAGCGAGCATGTGGGCTTCTTCAAGAAGGGCGAGGGTGGCAAGGCGGTGTTAGAAGGCAAAACCCGGCTCGGCGGGCAGTTACCGATCAATGTCTCGGGTGGTCTCAAGGCACGCGGGCATCCTGTTGGTGCAACCGGTGTGGCGCAGATTGTGGAATTGACCTGGCAATTGCGGCATGAACTGCCCAAAGAGCGCCAGGTAAAGGGTGCAAAGGCCGGGTTCAGCATCAATTTCGGCGGCTTCGGCAACAACGTCGTGGCCTTTGTCCTCAAACGGGGAGAGAAATAATATGAAAGAGATTACCGCTTATAAATGCAAGAAATGCGGTCGGATTCACTATCCCAAGCACGAACGCTGCTTGACCTGCAAGCACCGGGAGTTTGAGCCTATTCATCCGGAAGGAAATGTTAAATTGTTGACCTTTACGCAGATATTCAATCTGCCGTGGGGATTCGATGAGCGTTTCCTCTATATTGGTGTTGTGCAGTTTGCGAATGGCGTCAAGGCAATGGGGCAGATTGACGCGCCGGATGGGGCAGATTTGCGGCTGGGGATGACGCTCAAAGCTGAGTGGGAACCAGTGCGCACTGTCTTTGACGAGCCAGTGTATGGGTTGAAACTTAAGCCATTGGGTTAAAGTTAGTGGGTTGCGATGAGAAGTGTGTGAAAGAGAACACTTGTGGTCAATCAGCGGCCGTTTAGTGCTTAACGCGCACTTCTCACCGCTTTTCAGGAGGAGGTGAGCACGATCTTTTTAGACACATATTGAAGTTTGTAATCAAGATTTTTGGTCCTTTAGTTGAACATTTCATTAAGGAGAGACTCGCATGGCTAAGAAACCGGATACGAATTCGACGATCATGGGGTACATGCCCCAAGATGTCCCGGGCTGGGGTCCCATGCTCAGCTTGGGCTTCCAGCAGGTGCTGACGATGTTCCCTGCTACTGTGCTCGTTGCCATTCTTACCAAGTTCGACATTGGCGTTACGCTATTTGCCTCTGGTCTGGGCACGATCATTGCGTTATTGGTCGCCAAGCGTCAGATCCCTCTGTATTATGGCTCTTCCTTCAGCTACATCACGGTCATTATCACAGTGATGTCGAAGTATGCCGGAGACTGCTTCAATGATCCCACCATGGTGTATTGTCCAGATGGGGTACGCATCGCACAAATTGGCATTCTCTGCACTGGTTTGTTTAACATCCTCTTTGGCTTGCTGATTCAGCGGATTGGTAAGGCGCGCCTGGATAAGGTCTTGCCGCCCATCGTTACCGGCAGTGTTGCGATTGTCATCGGTATCGCCCTCGCCGGCACTGCGCTTAACATGGCTTCGGCGCATTGGGGCGTGGCCTTTATCACCTTGATCCTTACCATTGTCTTCTCCGTCTATCTGCAAGGTAAAGGGCTGTTGGGTATGCTCCCCATTCTATTGGGCGCTTTGGCAGGTTACATCGTCTCACTCATTTTTGGCATCGTGGATTTCACGCCTGTGGGTGAGGCGGCCTGGCTGCGCATGCCCAATTTCACCTTTCCGGCTTTTGGCGATGGGCGCGCCTGGGGTATGGCGATTAGTGTCGCGTTGATTGCTATTGCCACGATCCCGGAATCCACCGCGCATTTGTATCAGATGAGCCTCTATATTGACCAGCTGGCAAAGGATCTTAAGCGTAAACCTCTTGAAATCAAGAAGCTCATTGGCTTGAACCTGGTAGCGGATGGTTGCAATGACGCGATCAATGGTTTCCTGGGTGGCTGTGCCGGTACCAACTACGGTGAGAATAACTCGTTGATGGCAATCACGCGCAACTATTCGGTGGCGGTGTTGATGGCTGCTGGCGGTATTGCGATGCTCCTGGGCTTCATTGGCAAACTGGCCGCGCTCGTGAACACAATCCCCGTCGCTGTAACGGGTGGGTTGGCCATCTATCTGTTCGGCGTTATCGGGAAGCAGGGTATTGCGCTGATTCAGAGTGAGAAGGTCAACCTCTTCGATCCCAAGAACCTCGCTATCGGCGCAGTGATCCTGGTACTGGGCATTGGTGGAAACCTGGGGTTGCCGAACGGTTTGTTCCCGTTCAAGGTCCCGGTGCTGTTCCCGGATGGGATTCCGGCGATTGTGTTTGCCGCTATCGTGGGCATTCTTCTCAACGTTTTGTTCCTTGTTCTTCCGCCCTCGATGTTTGGTGTAAAGGAACGCGAGAACATCGAGTTCTAAGCACCGCAAAACTATAGGAAGTGTTTTTCGTGAGCAGGTCACTTGCTCACGAAAAACACTCTTTAGTTTTTGTGGTGTCTTTATTATCGTGTGCATATCAAAGGAGTGTTTTATGCGACCATTCGATTATTTCAAACCAGAAACCTTCGAGGAAGCATTCCGGTTGCTCTCATTGCCGGACAAGAAGGTCATGCCGCTGGCTGGTGCAACGGATTTGATCCCGATGGTGCGTGATGAGCACTGGCAGCCGGATGTGGTCGTGGACGTGAAGGGCTTGCCGGGCTTGTGCGATATTGTGGAGACGCCAGAAGGCTTGCTTGTGGGTGCGGCAGTACGGATGGCTGATCTGGTTCACCATCCGTTAGTGAACAGCCCGCGTTGGAATTTGTTGGCTCAGGCGGCGGCAGCGATGGGCAATGAACAAGTTCGTAACCGCGCTACGTTGGGTGGAAATCTCTGTACCGCGTCTCCCGCGGCGGATTCGGCGCCCGCGCTGTTGGCTTTGGAGGCTATCGCCATCATTCGTGGTACAGCTGGCGAGCGGCGCGTGCCTATCGCTGAGTTCTTTCTCGGGCCTCGTAAAACCGCGCTTCAGAAAGGCGAATTGTTGGTGGGTGTGTGCATTCCCGTTCCGTCTGAAGGTACAGTTGGAACCTATGTGAAGTTGAGCCGCCGCAAGGCTGGCGATCTCGCGATTGTGGGTGTGGCGGCGCTCGCGTATCCTCATAACGGTGGTTATGCCTGGCGTCTGGCGCTGGGGGCTGTGGCTCCCACACCGATTCGCGCGCCCGAGGCGGAGGTCACGCTTAATGCCGGACATGATGAGGCAGCAATTGAGCATGCCACTAAGTGTGCTTTTGACGCCTGTTGCCCGATTGATGATATTCGCGCCAGTGCTGAGTATCGTAAGGCGATGGTGAGCCGAATCGCACGGCGCGCGATCGAGGGTGTGCTGGATAAATTGCCGTAGGGCACAATGCGACCGGAAGAATGGCTTTTCCGGACACGTATAATGCATGGTGAAGTCTGGACTAGAGGAGCAAACTATGCTACATGAAATTACGTTAAACATCAACGGTGAAACCTACCCTGTTGTTGTCAAATCGCAAGATACGCTTTTGCGGGTGTTGCGGGAGCAATTGGGACTGACTGGCACAAAGATTGGATGCGAGAACGGTGAATGTGGCGCCTGTACGGTGTTGTTCGATGGGGCGCCAGTCAATTCGTGTATGGTGCTGGCGGTAGAAGCACAAGGGCATTGCATCGAGACAGTGGAGGGGCTGAGCAAGGGGGGGGATTTGCACCCGTTGCAGAAAGCCTTTGTTGAGCATAATGCAGTCCAGTGTGGTTTCTGTACTTCGGGCATGTTGATGTCGGCAAAGGCGTTGCTGGAGCGCAACCCCCATCCCACGGAGCAAGAGGTGCGTGAAGCCCTGGTAGGCAATCTCTGTCGCTGCACTGGCTATATACGGATTGTGGATGCTGTATTGGATGTGGCGGAGGCTGGGGACTAGTTGCTGGGGCTGGTTGCTATAAATGCGCCGTGACAAAGGCATCGCCCGATTAGTAACCAGCGACCTTCAGTAAGTTCCCATGATCTGGAGGAAATTATGAAAGAACAGACATCGAATCCCGTCGGTAAAAGTGTTCCGCGCGTGGATGCATTCGAGAAAGTCACCGGCGCGGCGAAGTATGTGGATGATATGGCTTTTGGCCCAACGTTGCTTCATGGCAAGATTGTTCATAGCCCAGTGGCGCATGCCCTGATCAAAAAGATTGATGTTAGTAAGGCTTTGGCGCTTCCAGGGGTTAAGGCGGTGGTGACAGGACAGGATAACCCTACGCTGCTGGGCCTGTACTTGAAAGACCGGTACATCTATGCCTATGACCGTGTGCGCTATGTGGGCGAATCTGTAGCTGGCGTGGTGTCGATTAGTGAAGAGATTGCTGAGCAAGCGGCTAAGCTCGTTGAGGTGGAGTATGAACTGCTTCCACCTGTCTTCGATCCCTATGAGGGGGCGAAACCCGACGCGCCGCTCTTGCATCCCGACTTGGGGAAATACGAGGTGGTCAACTTCATTTTTCCGAAGCCAGGGACCAACATCTCGGAGCATTTCAAGCTTCGAAAGGGCAATGTGAGTGATGCTGGGGTATCTGAGGAGGTTTGGGCGCAGTGCGCGGCGGTTGTGGAGGACCAGTACACACTGCCGCAGATTCAACATGCTCCCCTCGAGACGCACATCGCTGTAGCGCAGTGGAACGCTGATGGGCAGGTGACTTTGTGGGCGGCATCGCAGTCGCCTTTTGCGCAGCGCGACCTCCTCGCGCAGAGTCTCGGTATTCCCCATGGTAATATGCGTGTGATCTCGCCTTACATTGGCGGTGGCTTTGGCGGCAAGGCTGGTATTTCGATTGAGGCTAATGTGGTGTTGATGGCGAAGGCTGTGCCCGGACATCCCGTTAAGGTGCGCATGACTCGTGAGGAAGAATTCGTGGCTACCAATGTCCGCCAAAGTCTGGTAGCGAAATTCAAGATTGGTTGTGATGAGGCGGGTAATCTGTTGGCCATGGATCTGGCGTATTACTTTGGCGGCGGCGCTTACAATGATTATGGTGTGAATATCGCTCGCGCCGCTGGCTATTCCTGCACCGGTCCGTATGATGTCCCCAACGTTAAGGGGGATTCCTATTGCGTTTACACTAACCACCCCATTGGTTCTGCGATGCGCGGCTTTGGGATGCCAGAGATTCATTGGGGGTTGGAGCAGATCATGGATCGTTTGGCGGAAGCCATCGGTATGGACGCGGCGGATTTCAAGCGCCAAAACTGCGTGCGCTCAGGCGACATCATCCTCACCGGCATGACGATGCCTGAGGTTGATTTACCCAAGTGTATCGACAAGGTCAAGGAGGCGATTGAATGGGGGCGCGAGAGTAAGCCTTCAGCGCCGCATAAGCGTCGGGGTAAGGGAATAGCGATTATGTGGAAGGCCCCTGCCATGCCGCCCAATCCTGGCAGCTCGGCTATCGTTCGTTTCAATGAGGATGCGACCCTTAATGTCTACGTCTCCGGGCAGGAACTTGGGCAAGGCGCCTTCACGGTGGCTGCGCAGATGGCGGCGGAAGCCTTGGGTATCCCCTACGAGTGGGTGCGTGTTTCGGCAAACCCAGTGGATACCAAGTACAGCCCCTATGAGTGGCAAACGGTAGCCAGTCGCGTGACCTGGTCCATGGGTAATGCGGTGAAAGCTGCTGCGGAACATGCACGCGGGCAGATTTTGGAAATTGTAGCCAAATACTGGAACGAAAACCCTGCTGACCTGGATATCAAGGATGGGGTAGTCATCTCGTACAAGTCGGAACGTGAGCAAACGCTCAAGAAGATGGTAATCTACGGCCTGCCTAATGAGAACTTTGAGGGCTGGCAGGGCGGTCCCATAGTGGGCAGTGGAAAATTCATGCCCACTTATGTGACTGGGCTTGATCCAGAGACCGGTCAGGGAGCACGTGCTGTGGTCCACTACACGGTGGGGGCACAAGCTGTGGACCTGGAAGTTGATACGGAAACTGGACAGATCGAGGTGCTCAAGATTGCCAGTGCTTACGACGTTGGAAAGGCTATCAATCCCGATCTGGTGTTGACTCAAATTGAGGGCGGTGCAGTTCACGGGTTG
Source organism: Anaerolineae bacterium (assembly GCA_016931315.1). Classification (GTDB taxonomy): domain Bacteria; phylum Chloroflexota; class Anaerolineae; order B4-G1; family SLSP01; genus JAAZNO01. The sequence goes on along the minus strand of JAFGFB010000292.1, from coordinate 65,296 downwards.
AGCTCGGCTTTCGAGTGTATGCTCTTCGATGACCGGGGACGATTACGCAACCCCAGTTTTGTGGATTACAAGATTGTCACTTCACTGGATGCGCCGCGCGAAATTCATGGTGATATTGTCGAGACGCCGTTGGAGGATGGTCCCTGGGGTGCCCGCGGGGTTGGTGAGCATGTGATGGTGCAGACCGCACCGGCGATCGCCAATGCGCTGTACAACGCCCTGGGTGTGCGCTTTAATGACTTGCCACTTTCTGCAGAGAAGATCTATCTGGCAACACATGAGGGCGAAGAGCTGATCTGTAAGGCTTGAGGGCTGCTCTCAGAAGAAGTGAGGGATTATGCGCGCGGCATTGCCGCGCGCATAATCCCTCAAAGGGCAGATTTCAGATTCAAACCGTCTTGGAATCGGTTTTTGGTAAGTGTCACACGCTTTTAACACAATAGTTATGGTATTTTATGGTGCTTTCCGTGGTATAATTTGGTAAGAAAACTGTTATCATGTATAATCGGAATAACTTCCGATGACTGAGGGATGAGCTATGGGCGCGAAGATTTTGTATGTGGAAGACAATCCGGATAATCGGCTGCTGGTGCGCCGCATTTTGATGGTAGAAGGTTATATCGTGGTGGAAGCTTTTGATGCTGCCCAGGGAATTGCTGCGGCCCAGCGTGAGCTCCCCGATTTGATCCTCATGGATATGAACTTGCCCGAGATGGATGGCTATACGCTAACGCGGCGTTTGCGTGATATTCCCGAGTTGCGCAATATACCCATTGTGGCAATGACGGCGAATGTGATGCACGGCGATCGTGAGAAGAGCATCGAAGCCGGTTGTGATGGCTATATTCCCAAGCCGATTGATGTGGATTTGTTGCCAGAGCAGGTAGCGCGCTTTTTGCAACGGGGGGGACGTGATGAAGGCTAAGCCAAAACAACCTTGGGATGCGGTGATTCTCATTGTCGAGGACAATTTTAACAATTTCTTGTTGATGACGCGTTTATTGGCTTTCCTGGGGGTCAAAAAATGCGAATGGAAAGCTTCTGGGTGGAAGGTGCTGGAATTTGCGGAGACGCTGGGCGAAATTGACCTCATTTTGATGGATTTGATGCTCCCCGATGCGGATGGCTTTGAATCGTTGGAGTCTTTGCGCTCGCATCCGCAAATCAAGGATGTGCCGATTGTTGCGGTAACTGCCAACATCGCTCAGCCTTTTGTGGAACGGGCACGCCAGGTGGGTTTTGACGGCTTTATTGGTAAACCTTTGGATCCCGATCGTTTTCCTGAACAGATTCGCCGCATTCTTGCGGGCGAGGAGGTATGGGAACCGGAGTAAAGGCGTTAAGGTCGCCGCAAGCATCCCCGCCTTCGACGGCGTTACCATCTCAGGCGGCAGCTGCTTCAGCCAATGCGCGAACCCTGCCAACTACGGGTATGCGCGGCGGGCTGGGGCGTACGCTCCTGACGGCTTTTTTGGCGCTGACCATCATGCCTTTTGCTTTAATTGGATGGTATGTTGTGGTGCAGAATCGTAGCAACTTGCAGGTTGAAGCCACGAGTAAACTGCAACTGATGGCGACCTTAAAAGCCGAAAATTTGGAATCCTGGTTGTTGGATCGCGCTGACCTGTTCCGTGCGGTGGTTGAAGCGATTCCGGAAGCAGCGGCGCTAGCTGAAGATGCAGATGAGGGCGCTCTTTGGGTTGCGGTGCAGGGTAAGATTCCTGAATTGCATGGTGTCGTCTGGTTGCGGGGAAGGTCACAGCAGGTTTGGGGGGAGTGTGCGTTGCCGGCGCCACAGGCGACTTTGCCTTGTGAGCAGCCTTTAGCGGAAACGCGCGCAGCTAGCGTCTCGGCTGCTGCACCATCCTCCGTTCCCATTGTTTTCCCCGGCGTCGCTGATGCCGAGACTTTGGTGCTGTGTTTTGATCCTGTGGTGTTGATGCAGAACCTGCAACATGATTTGATGATGGGGAATACTGGACCAAACGTTTACCTGGTTCGCGACGGACGGGTCTGGCTGACGGCTGATTCTCAAAGCACTTCATCGGTATTGCCAAAGGGCGCCTGTATGACGCTGGCAGACCAGAGTCCCTCAAGCGCCTGGTACAGTAATGCAACAAGCACTCCCGTTGTGGGGGCCTATTTCCCACTTTCGGAGTTGGATGTTGGAATATTGGTTGAGCAGGAACAACGGGAGGTTTTGGCGTCCACTGAGCTCATCGCCGCTACCTTGATAGGGGGCTTGCTCTCCGTAGCGTTGCTTACTACGGTGATTTCCGCATTCGTGATCCGCCAGATTACCCGACCTGTGATTCGACTGACCGAATCGGCGTTGGAAATGGCGGAAGGCAATATGGAGCAGCATGTCCCCGTGGTCTCTCGGGACGAAATTGGCATTCTTACCTACGTCTTTAATCAGATGGCGGGCGAGTTAAAATCGCTGTATGAAGACCTGGAGGCCAAAGTCGTTGCGCGTACGCAGTTGTTACAGAAGGCTAATTACCAGATTCAGCGCCGTGCGATTCAATTGGAAGCGAGCCTGGAAGTCAGTCAGGCAGTCACGTCCATTCGCGACCCGGAAGCTTTATTGGAGCGGGTAGCGGAGCGTATTCGGGAGCGCTTCTCCTACGTTGCTGTGGCGGTGTATCTGGTGAATCCTGGCGGCGCTGAGGCGCGGCTGCATGCGGCTAGCCCGGAAGCTGCCTCCTGGCCCCAAGTGGCGGTTACAGGTGATGGCACTGTGGTGGGGAAAGCCCTGCGCAAAGGCAACTCTCAGGTTATCAATGAGCTATTGGATGAAGAGGTACCTGAATGGTATCGCCGAATTCTATCCCATGTGGGGATACCGATGCGCATGGAACAGCAGGCATTGGGGGTGCTGGCGGTTCGTAGCGCGGAGCATGAAGGCTTGCAGGTGGATGACGTTAAGGTGTTGGAGCATTTGGCAAATCAGGTGGCGATTGCTTTGGTAAATGCTCGTGCGTATGAGCGTGAACGACAGGCGGCGCAGCAATTTGAGGATAATGAGGCCTTCAAGGCGCGCTTTTTGGCGAATATGTCGCAGGAACTGCGGGGGCCTTTGAATTCCATTTTGGGCTTTTCGCGGCTGATGCTCAAGGGTTTTGATGGCCCGCTTTCTGAAGAGCAAGCAGCTGACGTGCAGCGGATTCATGGTAACAGTGAACATCTTTTGGATTTGATCAATGATATCCTGGCGATTTCGGAGATCCAGGCGGGGTTACTGGATTTGAAATCTCAGGTGGTGAATTTGCGGGATGTGATCACAAGTGTACTGCCGACAGCCAGCGCTTTGGTTCGAGGTAAGGATGTGCAGTTGACACAGGATATTGCACAAGACCTGGCCTCCGTTCAGGGCGACCCTGATCGTATTCGGCAGGTGTTGATTAACTTGCTGACCAATGCCGCTAAATTCACGGAGCGGGGTGAAATCGCCATCCGCGCGTGGTCTGATGATGAAATGGCGTATGTGAGTGTGCGGGATACGGGTGTGGGGATTGATCCGAAAGATCGTGAGCGAATTTTAGCCGGTTTTGAGAAAGTGTGCCCGCCGGAGCGACTGCCGTTTCGGGAATGGGAGAGTTGTGTGGATGGCTCTGTTGAGGCTGCGCCTTCGGATGGGGCGCCATCTGGGGTAGGTGTGGGTCTGGCATTGTGCAAGGAGTTTGTCGAGCTGCATGGCGGGCAGCTCTGGTTAGATAGTGATTTGGGAAAGGGAAGCACCTTCACTTTCTCTATTCCCATTGCCAGCACCAAAGAAGGTTGATACCTGACGGTTTATACCTGACAAGAGAATCTGATTTATAACGTCGTGTGCTCAGGTGCTTGGAATTGAGGGCGGTGGGGTGTAGACCTACGCCCGGGGGCGATTGAGGCTTGGGGGTGTTGAGGAGGCCAAATGCAGATTTGGGGACAGCTGAAATCATGGCTTCGTGATGATTGGGCGGGCGCGCATTTGCCGACTGCGGATGCGGCTTTGCGCGAAGCGCAGCTTTGGCGCACGCAGCTAGTGCACGGTCTTCTGCTCGCCGTGGTGATTGCCGGTCCGTTCGCTCTCGCTTTTAGCGCCTATGGCGCTTATCTGCGCGGACACATCGCATTGGTGATGGGTTATGCTTTGGCATATTTGGTGGTGCTGGTCTTTACCTTCTGGCGCAAAGTGCCCTATACCATCCAAGTCTCAGGTGTCTTGGCGCTCCTGTATCTCATGGGCCTGGCTGATCTTTTGGTTTTTGGTTGGAAGGAAGATGCGCGGCTTTTCTTTCTCTCACTCTCTTTGTTGACCTCACTGTTTTACGGTGTGTACCAAGGCTTTTTGGCTTTGGGGCTCTCCATGTTGACCATTTTGACTGTGGGTATGCTCGGTGTAACCGGTGTGCTGGAATTGCCACCGCTCACCGAGCCTTTTTTGATTGGGGTTGCGCCGGTATCTCTGGTGAGTGATACCGTATCCCTGGCGTTGCTGAGTACCATGTTAATCATTGTGCAGCGTTATCTTGTGCCCCGGTTTCTCGCTGCCGTGGCAGAAAGCCGTCAACGTATTGCCGTGCTGGAGGCGCAACAGGCGGAGGTAGACACACGCGCACGGAGCATCCAACAGGTAAATACCTCGCTACAGCGACGGGTGTTCTTGTTGGAGGGCACGGCTGCCTTTAGCGCTGAGACTGGCTCACTGTTGGCTCTCACGCCGTTGCTGAGCCGTGCTGTGCAGGCTTTTGCGAGGATTTTCGACTTGCATCATGTAGGTCTCTACTTGCCCGAAGAGCGTCCTGATGGCGCAATGCTGGTTTTGCACGCTGCCACATCTGAGGCGGGTCAGCAGCGCTTGCAGGAAGGTTTTCGGGTCCCTGTGAGTGAGACGATGGTTGGGCGTGTGTGGCAGAAGCGGCAGCCCCAGATTCTGACCCCCAAGGATCCTCAAGATCTCTGGCGTTTGCGTGAGGCGCGCTCCGCGGCACTTCTGCCATTGCTGTATGAGGATCAGATTTTGGGTGTGTTGGATCTGCAAAGTCTGGAGGATGAAGCTTTTGATGCGGATGACCTCCGTGTGCTGGAACTTTCGGCAAGGCAATTGGCAGTAGCACTTATGAATGCCCGCCGCGTGAATGAAGAAGCGGCTCTGCTTGAAGCTACCAGTCCGCTCTATCGCCTGGCGCAGCGTTTCGCAAAAGCCTGGACCGACCAGGAGGTCTATACCGCCATTCTTGACTCGGTTCGGGAGTATTCTCCGCAACGCGCTTTCATTATGACCCTTGCTGAAGAGGCTGGGCGGCTGGAGCAGGCGCCTGGGCAGTCGGAGCGGGCGGCTGGGCGGGCGACGTTAGTGGCGGAGCTGCGTGGCGAGCGCCTGCGTTTCCCTGACTTGCAGCATTCCATGGCACATTGGTTTGCTGAAGAGGCGCTGATTCCGGCTGTTTTGCGAGCGCAGCAGCCCTTACTTATCCCCGATGTGGCGAACCCTCCGTTGACGTTTGTGGGCGCGTCTTTAGACGGCGCCGAGTGGGAGTCATTGAGGCAACTCGCTGTACGCGGTTCCTTACGCAGTTTGGCATTAGTGCCATTCCATGCCGAGGGCCACCTGATGGGCATACTGGGAATTGTTTTCCATACCTTGCATGGATTCACCGCTGCAGAAGAGACTCTGTTTGGCTTGTTAATGGAGTTTTCTGGGGCTGCGCTCCAGCGTTTGCAGCTGATGCGTAGCGCACGCCGCCGGGTGGAAATGGAACAGCAGTTGCGCGGTTTCTCCGATCAATTGGCGGATATCTTTGACCTGCAGCTGTTGGCTTCGAGCGCGGCGAGTGCGTTACAGACGTTGGTGGATGCGGATGGTGTGCTCGTGAGCCTGACTCCGTTAGCGCCCTCGGGAGAAGGAGTGAATTATGAATCCTCATGATGTGACTTCTCCACATGGTGAGAACCTTTCCCACCAGGAAATGCAGTTTCGCGATTGGTTGCTCGCGCGCTTGCTGGCATTTTCGGTCGTTGCGGGCATGTTATTGTTGTTGTTTTGGATCCCAACCGCGATTAGCCGTGCTCTGTATTGGCAGATTGTGATCTTCCTGGGTTTATATGGTTTCTTCCTGGTTCTAGCCTTTGTCAAAACCTGGTCCCCAGTGGTGCGTATTAGCGGTTTTTTGCTGATTGCTTTGGGTAGCGGGTTGTATATTTTAGCGCAAAATGGATTGGTGGGGGCAGGTCGTTTCTGGCTGTTGCTGGTGCCATTACTGGCAACTTTGTTATTGGGGCGACGCGGCTTGTGGCTTTGGAGCGCCTTAGCCTTGGGTGGCTATGCGTTAGTGGCTTGGGGATATGCGCAAGGCCGTCTGGTCCCGTTGCAGGCTCAGAATCCTCTGGATTTGGGATCATGGGCGATTGAGGCTTTCGTACCCATCACGGTCATTCTGGTTCTAGGGTTGACGATTAGCGAGTACCGGAAATTTTTATCAAAATCCATTGAGGAGTTACAGAGCAACGCCGACGTGGCGCAGAAACTCCGGCTTCAGTCACAAGAAGAGGCGCAACGGGCACGCAGGCAGGCTGATCGCATTGACCGTGTGGCTATGCTCTCGCGTAACCTGGCGCGAATGCGCGACCGCGATGGTCTATTGCACCGTTTGGTTGAAGAACTTGTGAGTGCTTTCGGATTGTACCAGGCTAATGTTTTCCTGCTCGATGTGCGCGGGGAGCAACTGAACCTGGCGGCTGCTGCCGGTGCGCAGGGTCAAGCTCTGGTGGATGCTGGTTGGTCGTTGGCTGTGGGCGGTGAATCATTGCCGGGACGGGTGGCGCAACTTGGGACGGCTGAGACTGCAATCCCTGCGGGTGATGAGCGCTTCCCCTTGCGCCGCGCGGAGGTCGCTTTACCTTTGATCTTCGGCGGCGAGCTGCTAGGGGTTCTGGGAATTTATGGCAGCCGGAAGCCTTTTGCCGAAGAAGATGTGCGCATCTTCCGGGTGTTGAGCGATCAGGTCTCTGCGGCTTTGAATATTTTGCGCCTGCTCGAGGAAACTTCGGCACGAGCGCAAGAGCTGCGCACGCTTTATGCACAGGTCGCGGGTACCTCATGGCGGTCGTTGTTAAGTTCTGAGGGAATATCGCATCAGGTGCAAGTGGGAGAATCGCCGGCTGAGAGTATTCACCTTTTAGCTACCGAGATGTTGCGCGATGGGAAACCTCATGTTGTGGGGCTGCCGGGTGGTGTGGGGGGATGGTTACTATTAACGCCGCTTACCTGGCGCGAAACCAATTTGGGCTATGTGGCTTTTACGCGCCAGGCGAGCGGGACGCTTCCGGGCGAGCAGGCAGCTCCGTGGGAGACTGAAGCTTTACTTCTGGCCACGACTGCTGTTGAGCGCCTGGCCGGGGCTTTCGATACAGTTCGCCTTCTGCGCGATAGCCGTCGCAAGGCGCTCTATCAGGAGCAGCTTGCGCATGTGGGAGATTTGATTTGGTCTAGTTTCGATGTGGAAACGATACTACGCCATGGTGTGCGAGAAATCGGCACCGCACTTGATGCGAATGAGGTGGTGCTAGCGTTAACCTCGCCAGCGCAACAAGCCGGTAAACCCCCTGGAACGGGACCATTGCCACCGGTGGAGTCTGTGGAGGAAGATCAATGAGCGTGAAGCAGGATTTCGCGCCACCGCCAAGCGGGATACTGACCCGGGTAACTGCGGCGCCAGGGGCCGGGGCGTCAAAGGTGCGCCCACGCTTGCGTACAAGGGTGACGACCGCTTTGGTTGCCCTGAATCTGTTGACGTTGCTGGCGTTTATTATCGTGGTTGCGCTGTTCGTGTTGCGCCCGTATTTGCGCCAGGAAATCCGGTCACGGCATCAAGATGCGGTCTCCCTGGCTGCCTTAAGTCTGGACACGGATGCTGTGGCCCAACTGGTTGAGGCAGAACCGGGACCTTCAGCAACCCTGGATGCTGTGATTGCACAATTGCGTGTTGCCCGCGACCGCATCAGTGGAGCCCGTTTTGCGTATCTCATGCGTCAGGGAGCCGACGGAAAAATCTATTTCGTGGCTGATGCTGAAGAAATTCCGGAAGACGCGGCTCTGCCTGGCAGCGTATATGATGATCCGGGTCCGTTGTTGGCGCAGTCTATTGGCACGCTGGCGAGCGCCGCTGTTGAAGAGGATTTTTACGAGGATCAGTGGGGGGTTTGGCTATCAGGTTATGCGCCTCTTCGTGCGGCGGATGGCACACTGGTAGCGGTTTTGGGCGTTGATCTTGAGGCGACGGATGTGCGCCGGCAAGAGCTGGCTTTTGTTCAGATTGGCGCCATTGCCCTGTTGGTCGCGGCGCCCTTGACTGTGTTGGCGGGGTTGGCGTTGGGGCGCCGCCTTACGGCTCACCTGGGAACTTTGGTGTCTGCGGTTGAGCGCGTTCGCGCTGGCGATTTGAACTACGAGGCGCCGTTACCTGAAGAAGAGGAATCCGCGCAATTGGCGGCAGCATTTAATGAGATGACCCGACGCCTCCGTGAAACGGTGAGTGGCCTGGAAGAGCGCGTGACTTCACGCACGCACGACCTGGAACGTCAGGCTGCTTATTTGCGCGCTACGGGTGAGGTAAGCCGCGTTGCCGCCTCGATTCTGGATTTGGATGAGCTCCTGGCGCAGGTGGCGGCGTTGATCTCTGAGCAGTTTGGATTCTACCATGCCGGTATTTTCCTTTTAGATGACACCCGCGAGTGGGCGGTATTGCGGGCTGCTTCGTCAGCTGGGGGGCAGCGGATGGTTGCCCGTGGTCACCGTTTGGGAGTCGGAGCGCAAGGTATTGTGGGTTATGTGACGCAGACCGGGCGTCCCCGCATTGCTTTGGATGTGGGTGATGACATGGTGTGGTTCGATAATCCTGATTTGCCGGAGACCCACTCTGAGATGGCACTGCCACTTATTGTGGGTGGGCAGGTGATGGGTGCGTTGGATGTACAAAGTCAGGCGACTGGTGCTTTCAAAAACGAGGATATCAATACCCTTCGTATTTTGGCGGATCAAATCTCTATTGCCATTGCCAATGCACTCGTTTTTTCGCAACGTCAACAGGCCATTCAGGAACTGCAGCGAACGTATCGTGCGGATGCGCGGCGCTCCTGGTTTGAGTTCATGGCGCAGTTAGGGCTGCGTGGCTATCTTTATACACCACGCACTCTGGAGGCGCTTAGTGGTGAGACAAAGATTGAGGACGCGACAGGTGAGTTAAAGCAGCCACAGGTTGCCGAGGATAATACCTTGCTTTTGCCGTTGACGTTTTCCGGTTTAGACCTGGGTGTACTCCAAATTCGACGCCCCGCTGCGCGTCCCTGGGTAGAAGAGGAGATCACGTTCGCCTCACGCGCGGCACAGGAGTTGGCGCAGGCTCTAGAAAGCGCTCGACTTTATCAAGCCAGCCAGCGCCAGGCGGCTCGCGAGCAGCTAACCGGAGAGATTACGACGCGCATGCGAGAAACGCTGGATGTGGAAACGATGTTGCGCACGGTGCTTCGTGAAGTCGGTGATGTCTTAGGGCTGGCTGAGGCTGAAGTCCGGTTTACCTCGCCACAAGCTGGAGCGACGCCAATGGTTGGCGCGCCAACGGTTGGCACGCCAACGGTTGGTGCACCAACGGGCGAGGAGGTGGCAGCATGACGCCTCAGGCGTTTTCTGTGGAACAACTATTTGCCTGGTCGTTAGCGATTCTGGCGTTGATTCTGGCGCTCTATGTGTCTGTGCTAAACATCCGCAACCGTGGTAATGCACACCTGACAGTTTTGATGCTGGTCTTTGCGGTCAATACCCTGGTTTTGGGCGTGTTCTGGGGCGCTCAGCGTGCTGATGAGGTGTCTTGGGCTGCGCCGCTGGTCGCAATGACTTCGCCGGCTGTGTTGCCGTTGCTAGGCATTGTTGCGGTTGCGTTTGTGAAGCCCGAGTGGTTCAAAACCCGGATGCGTTACCCATTGTACGTGGGCTATGGGCTGGTGTTGCTGCCGGCGTTGCTGGTTGGGTTGGACTTCCTGACGGGGCTGAACCTCTATTACACCGGCCTGAATCCGCTCCGTTATATGGGCGGGTTTGTTGACGTTCCCGAATTCACGGGTGGGGCATTGGGTAACGTTGTGCGCCTGGTGAATATGCGGATTGTGCCCGTACTGGTGATGTTGACCTTGATCTATCTGGCTTTTGTTGATCGAGGGATCTCTGTTTTGCGCCGGCGTTTGGCGCGCCTGTTGCTTGTGGCGCAATTCCTCGCTTTCCTGCTCCAGGTGATTCTCCCACGGTTGTTGCCGCCTGGCATTCCGGCATTGTTGACGATTGGGCAATTTATCGTGATTTACGCCTATGTGGCATTCCAGGCGCTGGTTTCCGAAGGCGGCTTGCAGGGGGGACGATTACGCCCCCGGTTGACCGCAATGGTGCTCGTTATCAGCGCCCCTTTGTTGGTCGGCAGTATTGCTCTGATCAGTGTCAACGTAAACGCATTGTTACGCCAGAGTGCGTTGGGGCAGTTGGAATCGAATAGTGAGTTGCTGGCTTATAACATCACCTCTTGGATGGACTTTAACCGCAAATCCCTGGCGCTTTTGGCATCCCGTCCGGAAATCACCAGTATGAATCCAAACTTTCAGCGGCCCGTCTTGCAGGATTTTGCCGTGACCTATCCCTACATGTATCTGGTCAGCACGACGGATTTGGCGGGCTTCAATGTCGCTCGCAACGACGAGAGTGATTTGCTCGATTACAGTGACCGGCAATGGTATCAACAAGCCGTGGCAGGTCAGCCGGGCTTGCAGACGGTAATTGGGCGCACAAGCGGTGTGCCAGCCTTGATCATGTCGGAGCCAATTCGCGATGGCTCGGGCGAGGTTGTTGGCGTGAGTATGTTTGCCAGCACTTTGACCGATATTTCTGATTTGCTGGCGCGCTATCGTGTTGGCGATACGGGCCTGGCTTACCTGGTGGGACCTCAAGGCTTGATTCTGGCTTCGGACCTGGAATTCTTCACCGCACAACAAACGACGATTCTGGACTATCCTCCGGCGGCGGCGTTGATGGGCGGCGCCAGGGGTATCTATCGCTTTGACGATGCTAATGCTGTGCGTTGGCAGGCTTATATTGCGGAATTGGAAAACGACTGGGGCTTGATTATTCAGGTGAACGAACAGGAGTTGCTGGCTCAAGTACGTTCATTGCGGATTCTCTCCATAGCGGGTGTTTTCGTCAGCGCTCTCATCCTGATGGGCCTTTCCTGGTTGGCTTTCCGCCAGGCATTCCGCCCCGTTGAAGAACTCACCGCGGCAGTTTTGGATATCAGTGCCGGCAATATTGACCGGGAAGCCCCGGTACTTTCCGAAGATGAGTTGGGATTTTTGGCGGATGCTTTTAATCAAATGACGGCTCGCTTGCGTTCACTGATTGCCGGTTTGGAGACGCAGGTTGCCGATCGCACCCGTGATCTGGAACAGCGCGCTGCATATCTGGAGGCGGCTTCCACGGTGAGCCAGGCGGCAACATCCATTCTGGATACGGAATCTTTGCTCTCGCAGACCGTCAATCTGATTCGCGACCACTTTGGCCTTTACTATGTAGGTCTGTTCCTGCTAGATGCGGCGGGCGAGTGGGCAGTGTTGCGGGCCGGCACCGGAGAAGCCGGGCGGGCAATGATGGCGCGCGGACACCGTCTCCGCATCGGATCGCGCTCCATGATTAGTTGGTGTATCGAAAATTCTGAGGCGCGCATTGCCTTGCATGCGGGGGAGGACGCGGTGCGGCAGGCAACTGCGGAGTTGCCTGAGACGCGCTCCGAGGCGGCGTTGCCGTTGCGGTCGCGTGGGCGTGTGTTGGGCGCTTTGACTGTACAGCATACACGAGAAGATGTTTTTGATGCCTCGGCCATAGCCGTATTGCAGACGATGGTGGATCAACTCGCGGTTGCATTGGATAATGCTGAACTGATCGCCGCTACCCAAGAAGCATTGGACGCTACTCGCAGAGCCTATGGCGAAAAGAGCGAGCTCGGTTGGCAAAGAGTCCTCTCAGGTCGCGGGGGCGGCTATCGCTATGCTTACCGCACTTTCAGCGCGGTTGAGGATTCCTGGTCTTCGGGAATGACCGAAGCGCTACAAGCGGGACGCAGTGTTATTTACCGTGAGCGCGAGCCTTTGACTGTGGGTGATGTGTGGCGTAGCACGTTGGTGATTCCCCTTCGCGTTCGGGAGCGGATTGTCGGCGTGCTTGATTTTCGTAAATCTGGCGCCGAAGCGGTGTGGCTGGATGATGAGCGTTTGTTGTTGGAAGCCGTGGTTGCGGAACTGGGGCAGGCACTGGAAAGCGCACAACTCTATCAGGAGACCCAGAGTCGGGCAGCCAATGAACGCTTGATTGGTGAAATTGCGTCACAACTGCGGCAGTCTCTGGATGTGACGACCGTGTTGCAAACCGCGGTGACACAATTGGGACGTTTGCCTGGGGTTGCGGAAGCCACAGTTCATGTCACCCTACCTGAGTCCCCGGCAGCGGCTGCGGCTGAGGCAGCGGTTGCTGCTGAGGAGGTGCATTTATGACGAACGAAGGGTTGCGTTCACAGACGGCTGAAACGATGGCTGACACAGCGGCAAATGCCGCGGCATTTGCTGCGTTATCTGTCATCCAGGATATGGCAGCATTGACTGCTGCTGGTCTGGGAATTGATGGGGTCGTTGAGGGCGTCTATCGAGCCGTGTCGCGTTTGATGGACACAACGAATCTCTACATTGCCCTTTATGACGAGCTCAAACAAGAACTGTTCTTCTGTTTGGATATTACCGAGGGTCAACGTGTTGAACGAGGTGAACGCACCTATCGCAAATTGAGCGGCGGTCTGACTGAATACGTTATTCAGACACGAGCGCCATTACTATTGGCGGATGGCGTCATGGATCACATAGTTGAGTTGGGGGTGCGCATTCTGGGTGTGTCGGGAGCCAAATCATGGCTGGGGGCACCTTTGATGATTGGCGACCGCGTCATCGGGGTGATGACTGTACAGAGTTACACCACGCAGAACTTGTTTGGCGAGCGGGAACGTGACTTGTTGGTGACCGTTGCCAACCAGGCTGCGGCGGCGCTAGAGAATGCCCGTCTGTCAACGCAGCAAGCCCGCCGCATTCAGGAGATGACGGTGCTCAACGAGGTTGGGCAAGCCCTCGCAGCGACTCGTGATTTTGAAGACATATTTCAGACTGCGCATACACAGCTGGGGCGACTTTTCGATGCTTCCAGTTTCTACATTGCGTTGGTGGATGAAGAGCGGGGCATCTGGACTTCGGACTTTGATATTCAGAATGGTGAACGCCTGCCCAGTCAGGAATATCCGCTGGATGAGGGTCTCACCGGATATATCATTCAGGAACGGCGCTCCTTGTTGTTCCGTAACCCTAACGAGGAAATCGCTTTTTGCCGCGAGCATGGTTTTGAGCATGTGGGACAGCAGGCCAATTCCTGGATGGGGACACCCTTGCTGGCGTTGAATCGTGTGGTGGGAGTTCTGGCGATTGAGAGTTATACGGAGGCTTATGCCTTCGATGAGCACGATCAGGCGTTGATTCAGGCATTCGCGATTCCGGTGGCGAATGCGGTATACAACGCGCAGCTATTTGGACGCCTTCAGAAGCAAGCGTTTCAGGAGCAGCAGGTGCGCACGCTGACTGAACGGATTATCGGGGCTGCCGATACCCAAGCTGTTTTGCGCATTGTAACAGAGGAATTGGCAAAATTGTTGAGCGCTAAAACTGCGGTCATGCGCTTAGGAACGCAAGCACAATTGTTATCAGCCTCACCGAGCGCGGCGTCACAGGACGCTGCGACATCACAGGATGCCGCCGGTGGGCTTATCAATACTGCCAGCGCTACGGTTGCGCACGTGGAATGAGGGTGGGTGTATGAAGGCACAGAGCAAATACGGTATCCGAGAGCAGAAACACCGGCCTACTATTGGGCTGTTGGTGACGTGGTTACGTGATGGCTATGAGAATGGCTTCATGTTAGGGGTGGCTGATGCTGCCGCCGCTCTGGATGCCAATCTGATCTGTTTTGTGGGGGGGGAATTGCGTTGGGAAGCCCCCCAAAATGTGGTTTTTGATTTGCTCACCCCCGAGAAATTTGATGGTTTGATTATCAGCGGAACATTAGGACACGCTATCAGTCCGGAGAAGCTGCAGGAGTTCTGCGCGCGTTTTGCACCGTTGCCATTGGTGGGCGGCGCGTTACCTGTGCCTGGCGTGGTACAAGTTCTGCCGGATAGCTTTAGTGGTATGCGTGAAGCTGTTGAGCACCTGGTCACAGTGCATGGTTGCCGACACATTGCTTTCATTCAAGGACCGGCGGGTCAGGTTGAGGCTGAGGATCGTTTCCGCGCTTATACGGAGGTTCTGGAGCGACAGAGTTTGCCGTTGGATCCAGCGTTAATCGCTGCCGGTGACTATCGCCGGGTGACCGGAGAGGCGGCGATGGAAGAGCTTTTAGCCCGCCATGTGCCTATAGATGCTGTTGTGACCGCCAATGATGACATGGCTTTTGGCGCTTTTGATGTTCTTCGGGCGCACGGCTTGCGTGTGCCTGAGGACATTGCCCTGGTGGGTTTTGATGATGTGGACGCTGCACAGCATCTGGAAACACCGCTGACCACTGTTCGGCAATCCTTCGCCGAAGCTGCGCGGATGGCAACCGAAACGCTGCTCGCGCTTATCCGCGGCGAAGAAACTCCAGCTGTGGTGCACATTCCAACCCGGTTGGTATTACGGCGTTCCTGTGGTTGCCAACTCGAAAGCGTGACGCAAGCCGCGGTACCTTTGAGTGCGCCTTCTGCTGCGCCGTCTGCCTGGGGAACGCTCCCTGCGCCTGAAACCGTGCCGGAATCGCTGTGGGGCGCCTTCTGGGCGGATGTCAACGCAGGAGAATCTAGACATTTTTTGCCAGCTCTCGAATCAGAACTGCGGCGTATTCAACCGGGACTGCAATCGGCGGTTTCTACGCACACCGCTGAGTTGGATGCCTGGACTAAGGTCATTTCTGATCTGCGCCGTGCTGTTTTGCCGAATTTGGTTGAACGCGCACCATTGCTCCATGCTGAGACTCTATTACAGCAGGCGCGGGTATTGGCGGGCGCCGCATCACAGCGTCTTGAGGGTTATCGTGAATTGTTACTCAGACGCCAAGAAACCAATATTCAGGAGTTCGATCGTGCTCTTGCTGCGGCTCTGGCTTTTGAAGATTTGAAAGCGCCTGTGGCGAATACCTTTCCGGTCCTCGGTATTGGCAATAGCTATCTGGCGCTCTATGCTGACGGGACTGGAACGCAGGATCGCGCGCGTCTGATTTTCTCTTATGAGCCTGAGCAGGGACCGCGGGTGTGGGAACCAGAAGTCTTGTTTCCCTCACGGCAGTTGTTCCCCGAGGGTATGGCTCTGGAAGCGCAGCGTTATACTGCAATCCTGTCGTCGTTGGTGATGCGTGATTCACGTTTAGGATTCATGCTCTTCGAGTTTGGGCCGCGTGAGGGCGCCATTTATGATCGTCTGGGAGAGCAGTTCAGCGGTAGCATTTTTAGAATGCTATTGTTGCAACAGCAAGCTGAGGTGCAGTCGGCGCTTGAGGAATCTCGTCAAAGTGCGGAAACGGCATTGCGTGATCTGTTGGTCTTGCAGCGACGCTACGTCCGTGAGGCGTGGGAAAGCCACGCCGCGGGAATCTCTGGTTATACCTATGTGGATGGTGCTCTCGCTGAATTCGCAGACTCAACGGGCGGCAAGACTGCCGCAATTTACTGGTTGCCAGCGATGACTTCGGCAGTTGAATCAGCAAAGCCAGCGCAACACACGCTAGCATCAGGCTCTGGCCTGGCCATGCCGTTGATGCTATATGGTGAGGTCATCGGCGTTTTGGGGCTTGAGCGTGAGGGCGAGCAACCATGGACGGCTGAGCAGATTACGCTGATTGAGGGTGTGCTAGAGCAAACCGCGCGCGCCTTAGAGACGCAGCGTCTGGTAACAGAGACGCGTCATCGTGCGGCGCAGTTACGCACCGCGACGGAGATTGCTCAGATTACCTCCTCGATTCTTAGTCTGGAGGTGCTGGAAGATCAATCGGTGAATCTACTGCGCGATCGCTTTGGCTATTATTATGTAGGCTTGTTCCTGGTGGATTCTACTGGGCGTTGGGCGGTGTTGCGGGCTGGTACGGGTGAGGCGGGTGAGGTGATGCTCGGGCGCAGTCACAGGCTGGAAGTGGGCGGCGCCTCCATGATTGGGCAGTGTGTGGCTGAGAACGCGGCGCGCATTGCGCTGGATGTGGGTGCAGAAGCGGTCCGATTCGATAACCCCTTGCTTCCGGAGACCCGCTCGGAGCTGGCAGTGCCACTTCGCAGTCGCGGTCGAGCGATTGGCGCCATGACGATTCAGTCGGTTGAGCGGATGGCTTTCTCAGAGGAGGATATTGCCGTCCTTCAAACGGTGGCGGATCAGCTGGGCAATGCTATCGAGACCGTACGGCTTTTGGGTGAGACGGAAAAGACGGTGCATGCGTTGGAAGCGGCTCAGGGGACCTATACTCAGGAATCATGGCGTGCTTATCTGGAAACCGTGGGGAAACAATTGGGATACCGGTATCGTTTGGGCCTCGAATCGGCGCCGGACCTATCGTCAGAGGAACAAGCCGCATTAGAGCAACAGCAGCCTGTTGTGACGCGCTATGTTGCTCCAGAGGATGCGGCAAATCTGCCGTCGGCAATTTCGTCATTAAACACAGGGGCAGTTGCTTCACGCGCCGCCGTCGCCTTGCCATTGCGTTTACGCGAGCAAACGATTGGGGCACTCAATGTGCGCTTTGAGGACGAGCATGTGCCACCGGAAACTATGGAACTGCTCGAGCAGGTTGCCGAACAGCTGACGCAAGCCTTAGAGAGCGCGCGGCTATACCAAGCCACGCAACAGCAGGCAGCTCAAGAACGTTTAATCAGTGAAGCGACATCTCGAATGCGCGAACGGATGGATGTCGACGCGGTATTGCAGACGGCAGTGCGAGAATTGCAGCAGGTATTGGGGTTGAGGCGCGTCGAGGTGCGCATGGGCGCATCACGCATGGGAGCGCTTGCGGCAGATGAACTGCCGGCGCCAGAAAAACTGTCGGAATAACGAATAGTGGTCTTGAAGCCGGTTTGCCGGACGGTAGTGGCGAGTTTGAAAGCTCTGTGAAGTAGTTAACGTTGGAATGACAATTACCTATAGTGTGGGTGGAGGAGTGGAAATGAGACACAAGATATCTTTCGGAGTTTTGCTGTTGGCGTTAACGGTGGGAATGTTGGCGGCGTGTACTCCAGCCAAGCCTGTAGAAACGCCCGATGAGACACAGTCGGTCATCCTGCAACTGCAGTGGTTCCCACAAGCGCAGTTCGCTGGTTACTATGTAGCTTTGGAAAAGGGCTGGTATGCCGAAGAGGGGCTGGATGTCACGATCCGCGCCGGGGGTCCCGACATTTCCCCCGCAACCGCCGTTGCCGGAGGTAATGCGGACTTCGGCACCTACATGCTTGCCGATTTGGCATCCGCCGTGCAGGAGGGACAACCTCTTATCAGCATTGCGCAGATACAACAGCAGAATGGCTTATTGTTGCTGGCATTTCAGAGCTCCGGAATTGACGACCCTACCGATTTTCTGGGCAAGCGTGTGGGCGTGTGGTTGGGGAGTTGGGATGCGCAATTTCGCGCCCTTATGACCCAACAATCCATTGCTGATAATCAATATCAGCTGGTTTCACAGGGCTTTAGTATGGAGGCTTTCCTCGCGGGGGATCTCGATGTCGCTTCGGCGATGATTTACAACGAGTACCATGTGGTCCTGGAAAGCGGTGTGGCGGCCAACGAGCTGAGCATCATTGACTATGCGGATTACGGTCTGGATTTCCCCGGCGATACGCTGTTCACGACTAAGGCTTTGGTGGAACAGAATCCCGATCTCTGCGAGCGCATGCTGCGGGCTTCGTTGCGGGGTTGGGAATATGCGGTGGCAAATCCTGAGGAAGCCGCCGATATCGTGCTCAAATATGATGTCACCGGGACGCAGACTCTTGAGCACCAACTGTCAATGATGCGTGAGATTGCGTTGTTGGTGAAGAGCTCCGATATTCGTCCCATTGGATATACGGATCGGGCTGATGTCTTGCGTGTAGTGGATACGCTGCAGCGCTATGGCGTGCTGGCAAGCCCTGTCCAACCCGAAGAAGTCTATACCAACACGATTTGGGAGTCGGCAACATCTGACTAGTAGGGGCAGACCTGGTGTCCGCCCGGCGGACCTGGTGTCCGCCCAACTGGGGGTACGACCATGACCGATTTTTTGCGCCGCTTGTCGGTACGCCAACGGATCTTTGGCGGGTTTCTGTTATTGATCCTGCTGACTGCGGCATCGCTGCCGGTTTTTATCTTCGACCACAATAGCTTGAATGCGCAGTTGCAACAAGTGGTGGATGTTGATGCGCAGGCTGAGCGTTTGTTGTTAAGTGCAGCGGTGCGTGTAGCAGCCTCGCGCGCGAATTTGCTGCGTTATTTGCGCGATACAGTGCCTAGCCCTTATGAAGCTGCCGATGATGTGGTGCGCGCCTTGGATTATCTGACGCAGGCGCAAGTGCTGCTCGATGACCCGGCGCAACAACAGCGGGTACGTCAGCTGATCGAGAATCTGAATCAATACGCAACCTTGATTGACGATATTCAGATTATTCGCGCCTCGGGGGATGCGACGCGTGTGGCAGCGCTAGAATTGCAATCGCAGCGTCTGGGCAATGATATTGGCGTGCAAATTGAGCGCGTTGTTGTTCAGAGCCAGCAGCGGGTGGCTGCGGCTAATGCTGCACTGACTGAGCAGTCGCAACGACGGCTGTTTTTGATCATTGGCGTTATGGCTGGCGCGCTGGTCATCTCGGTGTTGTTGGCGTTGCTGGTAGAGCGAAGCATTTCGCGGCCTGTGATGGAGTTGCGTGTAGGCGCAGAGGCTTTTGCTCGGGGTAACTTGCAGACAGTCATTCCAGTGGCCGGTTCGGATGAATTGAGTCTGTTAGCTCAGACCTTTAATCGCATGGCGGGAGATCTGGCAACTTCTTATGGAGAACTGGAAGAGCGTGTGGAGCAACGTACGCGTGACCTAGAGCGCCGGTCAGCCTACTTGCTGGCGGCGGCGGATGTCAGCCGTGCGGCTACTGCAATTCTGAATGCTGATCGGTTGATCGAGCAGTCGGTGGAAATCATCCGTGACCGGTTCCGGCTGTATTATGTGGGCCTGTTCCTTGTGGATGAGAGTGGTGAATGGGCTGTGTTGCGCGCGGGTACTGGTGAGGCGGGGCGAATCATGTCGGCACGCGGGCACCGAATTCGTGTTGGTGAGGGCATGATTGGCTGGTCTATTGCGAATGTGCAAGCGCGTATTGCGGCACAAGCTGCTTCTGATGAGGTCCGCAGGGTTACGGCGGAATTGCCCGAGACACGGTCTGAGGCGGCTGTCCCCTTGCGCTCTCGTGGTCGCGTTATCGGGGCGCTCACGGTTCAGGATGATGAAGTCAATGCGTTTGATGAAGCGGCTGTGGCCGTGTTGCAGGTGATGGCGGACCAGCTGGCTGTGGCGATTGATAACGCTCGCCTGTATGCCGAGAGCCAATCTACATTGGAAGCCCTGCGTAGCGCTTCTGGCGAGATGACCCGTGCGGCTTGGGAGAAGCTCTCCCGGGGAAAGGGCTTCGCTGGGGCAAGCGATGGCGGAGTTATGGCACTGGAAGCGGATTGGCAACCGGAGTTGCTGCGTGCTGTGAACACAGGTGAGATGGTCCAGGTGGACGACCACGATTTGGCCGTTCCGATTAAATCGCGCGATGCAGTCATTGGTGTGCTACGTCTCAGCAAGCCAGAAAGCGAGGGCGAAGGGCCAGGCGCTGTACCCAGCGCCGCCGCCGCCAAAGGCGGCGCCTGGACGGCTCAAGAGTTGGCGATGGTGAATGTGTTGGTGGATCGCTTGGGTGTGACGCTCGAGAGCGCGCGACTCTATGAAGACACGCAGCGGCGCGCTGCTACTGAACGGTTGTTGGCGGATGTGACCTCACGAATCCGCAGCACGCTGGATGTAGATGGGGTGTTGCGCACTGCGGTTCAGGAATTGCGCCGGTTGTTGGTGTTGGATGCGGCTGAAATTTACATGGGACCCGACTTGTTTGATGGGGCTTCTGATGGACGCCAATAGTTACACAGAGCGCAATGCGGCAATCTTGCCGACAAGATTGCCGAAGGAGATGATCCATGTTCAGATGGCGTAACTTGAATATCCTTGTCAAAATCGGGTTCCTGACCGTGAACGGGGTGCTCATAACCGCATTGGTTTTGTGGGCCATCTCCTCCTGGCAGAGTAATTTGTTCAGCCAGCGTGCCGCACAAGAAGCTGAGGTATTGGCGCTAAACGATTTGGGCGATATTGCGCTAGGCATCTATAACATGGTTCGCGCACAGGATGAGACTGTGCAGCAGCAGGTGAATTATAATTTGAAGACCGCACGGTATGTTCTCGAGCAGAGCGGTGTGGCCGAGCTCTCCACCGAGCGGACGGTTTCCTGGACTGCCGCAAATCAGCTCACACTCCAAGCGGTGCCCGTGCGTTTGCCTCAGATGTTGGTGGACGGGCAGTGGTTGGGCGAGAATACCAACCCGGATGAGGTCACACCCGTAGTGGACGAAATCGTGGAGCTGGTAGGGGGCACAGCCACCATTTTCCAGCGCATGAATGAGCAAGGGGATATGTTGCGCGTGGCTACCAATGTTTTGACGGCAGACGGGCGGCGCGCCATTGGAACCTATATTCCAGCGATTAATCCCGATGGGACTCCCAATCCTGTGGTGGCTACCGTATTGCGCGGCGAGACTTTTCAGGGCAGCGCCTACGTGGTTACGGATTGGTACCTCACCGCCTATGAACCCATCTACGACATGGTTGGCGACGTGATTGGGATGCTTTATGTGGGTATCAAGCGTGAAGGTGTGGAATCTCTGCGTCAGGCGATTTTGGACACCCAGGTGGGGCAGTCGGGCTACACCTTTGTGCTGGGCGCTCAGGGAGATCAGCAGGGGGTTTACCTGATTTCCGAAGACGCACAACTGGATGGCGTCAGTGTTTGGAATACGGCGAATGTTGACGAGCGTTACGTGGCGCGCGAAATCGTGGATGCGGCGCTGGATTTGGAGCCGAGAGGACTGGCTACCCTGCGCTATCGCTGGCAAAACCCGGATGAAACTGAGTCTCAAGCGCGCATTAGTCGCCTTACCTACTACGAACCCTGGGATTGGGTCATCGTTGTGACCGCTTACGAGAACGAAATTCTGGCATATCAGGAAGCCTTACAAAGCGGTCGTGCGGATATGCTACGCACGCTGGGGATTGTAAGCGCGTTGATTCTGGTGCCCATGATCGCCCTCAGCATTCTGTTGTCGCGTTCGATTGCCGTTCCCATTAACCGTTTGGCGCTGGCCGCTCAGGAGATCGCGGGTGGCAACTTGAACCTGGAAGTGCCTGTGGACCGTGGCGACGAGGCGGGCTTACTGGCACGAGCCTTTAATCAAATGACGGCGCGCTTGCGGGCTTTGGTTGCCTCGTTGGAATCGCAGGTTGCTGAACGCACCCAGGATTTGACCCGGCGCTCGGCTTATCTGGCGGGTTCGGCAGAGGTCGGGCGTGCGGTAACGCAGATTTTGGATGTGGAGGCGTTGCTCGACCAGGTGGTGGAGCTGATTCGGGACAGCTTTGGCTTGTATTATGTAGGGCTGTTCCTGGCAGATGAGGAGCGCGAGTGGGCAGTTTTGCGCGCTGGCACAGGTGAAGCGGGGCGGAAAATGCTGTCTCGACAGCACCGTATTCGGGTCGGTGAGGGCATGATTGGCTGGAGTGTGGCGCACGCACAGCCGCGTATTGCTTCGGAGGTCGGGGAGGATGCTGTGCGGTTGGCGTCCTCTGAATTGCCGAATACGCGTTCAGAGGCAGCGCTGCCCTTGCGCTCGCGTGGACGGGTGTTGGGGGCGTTATCCGTCCAGAGTGATCAGCCTGCGGCTTTTGATGAGAGCGCTATGGCGGTGTTGCAGACCATGGCGGATCAGGTGGCGGTGGCTTTGGATAACGCGCGGCTCTTTTCCAGCGCACAACAGGCGTTGGAAGCGGAGCACCGCGCTTATGGCGATCTGACGCAGCAGGCATGGTTGGCAACGCTCCGTGCGCGCGCCGAGCGCGGTTACCGGTGCGATAGTGAGGGTGTTCGCCCTTTGATTGCGCCGCCGGTATTGCCCCAAGGTCCGGCTGCGACCCGCTTGCTTGCAGCCGAATCCTATCAGGAGGACCATACTACGGTGGTGTTGCCGCTCCGGATTCGCGAGCAAGTGATCGGTCTGGTTCGATTGCAGAAACCCAAGCGCCCCCAAGCGCCGGAGTCTGAGGGTTGGAGTGATGAGGAACTGACGTTGATATCCTCGGTGGTTGAGCAGATGAGTGTGGCTTTGGAGAGCGCACGTTTGTATCAGGAGTCGCAGAACCGTGCGCAGCAGGAGCGCCTGGTTGGCGAGGTCACATCACGGATTCGCGAGACACTGGATATCGAACGGATGGTACGCATAGCGGCTGACGAGCTGCGCACCCGCCTGGGATTGGAGCGTTTGGTTGTGCGCCTGGGTGTTCCAGAGGACCAGGAGGCGACGGAATGAAGGAAGAAGGAAAGCTCATAGATCGGCTGAGAGCGTTTTTGAGAGCGCCGATTTTTGCGGGGGATGAAGAGAAAAACCGTATTGCCGGCTTATTGAACCCATTGCTGTTGGGGAGTTTCATCACGGTTATTTTTGGCGTCGTTGCGGCATTGCTCTTCTTTACGGCAAAACTTGCCGCCGGTATCCTATTGGGCTTCTTGTTCCTGGTGACGTTGGCCGCCAAACTGCTTTTGCAGCGTGGGCGTGTACGCGAGGGCAGTTCATTGCTGCTGGTGGCATTGTGGGTCGTGGCATCCGGAGCCGGTGTGGTGAGTGTGGATGGAAATCCTTTTGTAGCGGTCACTGTCAGCCTGGTGGTGTTGGCGGGATTGCTTTTGGGACGTGGACCTGCGCTAATCATGTTGGCGGCAAGCAGCATCTTTTATCTGCTTCTGGCGATACTTAGAGGGCAGGGAGTATCCACACCGGCGGTATTCCCGATTACGAATATCTCTACGTGGGTGGTGTTGACGATGGGGTTGGTGCTTGTCGGGGGTCCTCTGCTTCAGGCATTGCGTGGACTGCAAGAATCTCTGGAGCGCACACGTCATGCTAACCAGGAATTAGAAGCGCGTCGTCAGGAGCTTGAAGTTGCGATAGCGACCCGCACAGCCGAGTTGTCTCGCCGTACCAGCTATCTCGGCGCCACCACAGCGATTGCATCCGCGGCCGGCGGCGCTGTCGGCGGGGCAATGTCCACCGTGCAGCAGGACACCCAATCCTTGCTGGCGCGAGTTGTGACAGTCATTAGTGAGCAGTTTGGTTTTTATCATACCGGATTGTTTTTGCTAGATCCTACGGAGACCTGGGCTGTGTTACAAGCCGTCTCTAGCGAGGGTGGCAAGCGCATGATGGTACGCGGTCACCGGTTGCGTGTGGGTGCAGAGGGCATCGTGGGCACGGTGGCAGCTCGCGGCGAGGTGCGTCTTGCTCAGGATGTCGGACAGGATGCAGTTTTTTTCAACAATCCCGACTTGCCGAAGACGCGTTCGGAGATTGCGCTACCACTACGCGCGCGTAACAAAGTGATTGGCGTTTTGGATGTGCAGAGTCAGGAATCGCTGGCTTTCGCCGCGGAAGATGTGACCGTTTTGCAAGCCATCGCCGATCAAGTAGCCGTGGCGATCACCAATGCCGATTTGCTGCGCCAGGTGGCTGAAAGTGTGGAGGCTGAGCGCCGTCTTTATGCTGAAAGATCGCGCGAAGCCTGGCAATTGTTCTTGCGTCAGAATCTGGAACTATCCTATGTAAGTGATGCAAAGGGGACCAATCCTTTTGATGTTTGGGAACCCCGCATGCAAGCTGCTGCGCAAACTGGGGCGCCAGTACATTTGGAGGCGGAACAGGGCGCGGTTGCTGTGCCTCTCAAAGTGCGGGATCAGGTGATTGGGGTGCTGGATGGTCGCAAACCTTCCGGCGTGGCATGGACGGAATCAGAACTGGCGCTGTTGCAGGTTTTGGCAGAGCAGTTGAGCGTGGCGCTTGAGAGTGGACGGTTGTATCGCGATACGCAGCTCCGCGCCGCGCGCGAGCGTCTTGTGGGTGAGGTCAGTGGGCGTATTCGCGAGACGCTGGATTTGGAGACCATGCTGCGCACGGCGGCAGAGCAAATGCGTCAAGCTCTCGACTTGGAGGATTTGATCGTGCGCCTGGTTCCGGGCGCGCAGTTGCAGTCGGGTGGCGAGGATGCGGCGCAAGATGCGGCGGCATGACCGGCGGCATGACCGGCGGTCCAACCACCGATGGAGGAATTGAATGAGGGCACTGGTTAAACTTGCAATTATCGGCATGGTATTTAGTTTGGTGCTGATTCCGGTGGCAGGATTGTCGCAAGCCGAAGATGCGCCACGTCGGCGAGTACTATACCTGAACTCCTATCATCGCGGCTACAAGTTCTCGGATGATATCACCCAGGGCCTCGAAACCGTGTTCAAGGAACCCGGGCAGAATGTTGATCTGTTGGTTGAATACATGGACACCAAACGGTTGGATAGCCCTGAGTATATGGAAGAACTCTACCAGCTATACAAGGTCAAATATGGTTCAAGACCACCCGATTTGGTGATATCATCTGACGATGCTGCACTGAATTTCCTGTTCGAATATGCCCAAGATTTGTTTCCGGATGTTCCCGTAGTCTTTTCTGGGGCGAATTACTTCGATGTGACACGCCTGGAAGGTTATCCAAATTTCACCGGTGTGAGCGAGCTGGCTGACGCACAGGGCACAATTGACCTGGCGTTGGAATTGCATCCACAGACTCGTCGAATTGTAGTGGTCAATGATACAACTGTAACCGGGCAACGTGTACACGAGCGCCTGGCTGTTCTAGAAGGGGATTATCCGGAGATCGCATTTACCTATCTTGAGGATATCTCCATGGATAATCTGCGTTTGCAGCTGAGCCAACTATCATCCGATAGCCTGGTATTGTTGACAATTTTCTTCCGCGATAATGCTGGTGGTTTCTTTGAGTATGATGTTTTCACGCCCCTGGTCTCCAAAAGTAGTACGGTGCCGGTGTATGGCCTCTGGGACTTTAGCCTGGGCTATGGCATTGTTGGAGGCGAACTAACCAGTGGTGCAACTGAAGGTGAGCGGGCGGCGCAACTTGCCGTGCGGGTTTTGAACGGCGAGTCTCCGCAGAATATTCCGGTGGTGCAGGAACCCGCAGCGCGTTATATGTTCGATTATGAGCAGTTGCAACGCTGGGGTATTGCTGAATCCGCTTTGCCAGACGACAGCTTTGTGCTCAACAAACCTTTCTCGTTTTTCGAGCAGTATGCTCAGATTGTGTGGATTGTCGGCGCCAGTTTCCTGGTGTTAGCAGTGGCAATTGCTATTCTGGTATTCAACATTTTCCGCCGCCGCCGGGTAGAGGCGCAGCTCGCTCAAAGTTTGACTGAGTTGCAGAATACTAGCGCTTTGTTGGAAGAGCGTGTTCAAGAGCGTACCGAAGCGTTGCGCCAACGGGCTACTTTGCTGGAAGCGGCAGCTGAGGTTTCACGCGCCACTACTGAAATCGTTGATTTGGACGTCCTCCTTCCAACTGTGGTGGAACTGGTGCAGCAGCGCTTCGACTTGTACTACGCGGGCTTGTTCTTGCTCGATGAGTCGCGCGAGTTTGCGGTGTTGCGTGCGGGAACCGGCGATGCTGGCCGCGCGATGTTGGCGCAGGGTTGGGAGCTGCGAGTTGGCGGGCAATCCATGATTGGGCGCTGTGTTGCCACTGGAAAAGCTGATATCCAGCTGGATGTGGCGGTGAGACCGGGTGACGCGCCAGTGCACTTTGATAATCCCCACCTCCCTGAGACACGTTCCGAAATGGCGCTTCCTTTACGTGTGCGTGGCGAGGTTATCGGCGCGATGACGATTCAAAGCCAGCGCATGGCCGCGTTTGAGCAAGATGATATTCGGACCATGCAGACCGTAGCCGATCAGGTAGCCGCGGTGATTACTAACGCGCGCTTGTTTGCGCAAGTGCAGGAGGGTTTGGCGGCAGAGCGACGTGCCTATGGCGAAATGACCTATGCGGCTTGGCAGCAGTTACTTCTGGCGTCATCCAATCTGGGCTATGTCAGCGATCGGCGCGCGACGCGCCGTGTTGGCGACGAGTGGCGTCCCGAGATGCAGACCGCTTTGGAGTCTGGCAAAATCGTGGCGGGCGAGTCCGGAGTCACCCTCGCTATTCCCATTCTTGTACGTGAGCAAGCCGTTGGCGTCATTGATGGGCGCAAGAAAGATGGGTCGGCGTGGCTACCAGAAGAAATCACCTTGTTACAATCTCTGGTGGACCAGTTGAATGTGGCTGTGGAAAGCGCTCGCCTATACGAAGAATCCCAACGTCGTGCTATGCGTGAGCGACTGGTTTCCGAAGTTTCAGGTCGCTTGCGTGCTTCTCGGGATGTGGAAACCGTCTTGCAGGCAACGATTCGAGAGCTGGGGCAAGCGCTTGGCGCAGCAGCGACCATTCGCATGACGCCATTGGCTGCGGATGAGGCGGTGGGACCGGCGGTGGGACCGGCGGTGGGACCGGCGGGGAGCGCCACGCTTCAGCGTGGACCCAGGCATTAAGAGATGCGTGAGTTGAGTCAACTCTTAGGAGAGCGTCCATGGTAGATAAAAAATACTTGCTCTTGCACAGGCGCAAGCTGCGTCTAGGGCCAGCGTTGGCTTTGTGCTTGCTGCTGTTGGCTTCTGTGTGGTCCACACAGCCCTCCGGCGCCTCCGCCCAGACAGCCACGGATGAGCTGCCCAAGAATATCCTGGTGCTCAATGCTTACAACCAGGGTTTGAGTTGGAGTGATAATATTGTCCGTGGCATTACCTCCGTCCTCAATCCAGCTGCCTCCGAAGGGGCCGCGCCACCCAGTGGCGCCGCAGCAGTTGAACTCTACCTGGAGTATATGGATACCAAGCGCCTTGTGCCGGATGCTGCGTATTATGAACGCCTCTACGAGCTCTATAAGCAGAAATATCACGGTGTGAAATTCGATGTCATCATTGTTGCCGATAATGACGCCTTCAATTTCATGCTCGAATATCACGACCGGCTTTTCCCCGATGTGCCCGTGGTCTTTTGCGGTGTCAATCTCTTTGAAGATGTTATGTTGGAGGGTAAGCGCACGCAGTTCACCGGCGTGGTAGAGAGCGTGGATGTTCGCGCCACTCTGGATGTCGCGCTCGCCCAGCGGCCCCAAACTCGCGAGATTCTCGTCGTCAATGATGGCACCACCACCGGTTTGGTCTACTCCCGCCTCTTCCGCGAGGTAGCTCAGGATTATGAGGATCGCGTCAACTTCGTCTACTACGAGAACACCGATGTGCGCGCCCTTGAGGTCGCCTTGCGCAACCTTACTGAAGATAACCTGGTCCTCTTGATTCTCTTCAATCGCGACCGCTCCCAACGTTTCTACACCTATGAGCAGGCTATTGACCTGATCTACGCCAACACCAAGGCGCCCATTTACGGCTTGTGGGATTTCTACCTCGGGCGTGGCATGGTCGGCGGCAAATTGACCAACGCCTTCTCTCAGGGCGAAGCCGCAGCCTTCAAAGCGCAGCGGATTCTGGAAGGCAGCGCCGCCGGCGATATTCCCATTCAATGGGAAAGCCCCAACCGTTATATGTTTGACTATGACCAGTTGCAGAAATTCAACATTGATACGGCCACGCTGCCCGTGAATAGTGAGATCATTAACCGTCCGCTTGCCTTCATCGAGCAATATGGGGCTGTGATCTGGCCCCTGTCAGCGGTAGGTCTTGTCCTTGTGGGTACGGTTGTCGCGCAGTCCATCAGCGCTGCCCGCCGTCGTCGCATCGAGGCTGCGTTGCGGGTCAGCAATGCGGAATTGCTGGAGACCCGCGCCTCTTTGGAGGAGCGGGTTGATGCCCGCACACGTGATCTCAGCAAACGCACGCAGCAGTTGCAGCTGGCGGCAGAAGTGGCGCGGGATGTCGCTTCGATTCACGACGAGGATGCCTTGCTGGATTCCATGGTCAACCTCATCTCCGATCGCTTTGGCTACTATCATGCGGGCATTTTTCTGGCAAATGCTGCGGGAACTTACGCTCAACTGCGCGCAGCCTCTTCCGAGGGCGGGCAGCGCATGTTGGCGCGCGGGCACCGTCTGGATGCGGGCGTGGGCATTGTGGGTTCGGTTTTGGTCACTGGGCGACCGCGAATTGCCCTTGATGTTGGAGCGGATGCAGTGTGGTTCAACAACCCCGATTTGCCCAATACAAGATCGGAGCTGGGGTTGCCTCTGCGTGCGCGGGGGCAGGTTATCGGTGTTTTGGATGTGCAATCCACTGAGCCTGAGGCTTTTTCTGAAGAGGACGTCACCGTATTGCAGACCATGGCTGAGCAACTGGCGCTGGCGCTGGACAATGTTCGCCTCCTGGAGGAAAGTGAGGCGGCGCTGTCTCGCATGGAGCGTGCCTTTGGCCAGGAAACGCGAACAGCGTGGGCGGAACGCAAACGCCGCGGCTTGTCGGCTTACCGCTTTGAGGGGCAAACCGTCTCGCCTATACCCGTAAGCGCCGTTAGCGCCCCCAACACCGTTCTACCCAACGCTGTTGCGGCCAATATCACCCTGCGCGATCAGGTCTTGGCCACGCTGGAACTGGAACGTTCTCCTGAGCGTCCCTGGACTCAAGAGGAGTTGGAACTGGTGCAAACGCTCACCGAGCAGGCAGCGTTGGCGTTGGATAACGCGCGGCTCTTTGAGGATACCCTCCGCCGCAGTGAACGCGAGCGCCTGGTGGGCCAAATCGTAGATAACATTCGTGCCTCTGCATCTGTTGAGCAGGCACTGCAGCGTGCGCTAAGCGATATGAGCCGTGTACTCGGTGCGGCTGAGTTGGTGGCGCAGTTGGGCCCGTTGGTCCAAGCGCCGTTTCCGGCGCCGCCGTCGGTGGGGGAGGAGGTTTGATGAGCACCAATGTTGATCCCGTTGATCACAACGCCGTAAGCCCTGGTTCCACCAGGCCTGGTCCCAGCGCCGCAAGCGCCCATACCATTCTGGAGCAGACTGCTGCCCGTAAGTCACAGTCGCTTTTGATGGTTACGCGTTTCACCTTCGTCGCGGTGGTTGTGTTGATCTTGTTTTCCTTCCTGGCATCGCAACTGGCTTTGGATTTCCCGCTGTTGACGGTATTGCCGCTCCTGGGGGTTTACGTAGCGTTGGTGATTCTGGTCCGGTGGGCGCGTGCCCGGGGGGCCGTGGAGTGGGCTTCGCGCATTTATCTGGTCACCACTGGTTTGATTATTCTTACCCTCTCCTATTTCTTGGGTGGGCCTACCGGACCCATGAGCCTGGCTTTTGGGCCTTTGATCATCATTGCCGCATTGATCAGTGGTCGTGGCGCCGCTTTGGGTTCGGCTCTGGGAGTGTTAGGTCTTGCCGGTGTGTGGGTTGCGCTGCAGAGTTCTGGTTTGTTGGTTCCTTACCCTCTGACCCCTGTTGTGGGGCGGTTGTTGACCATGGGAATGTTGCTCATTTGTTTGGGCGTCACGGTAGCACTGCTGGCGGTTTTCGTGGGGTTGACGGAAGCAGGTTTGTTGGCAGCACACCAACGCGGCGAGGAATTGGCTGAAGCATTGCAGAGTGCAGAGTTGGCCGCCCGGGCTGAAAGCGATGCCCGGCAGCAAGTGTTAAGCACCGTCGAGCAGCTGCAACAGAGTGTGCAGGAGTACACCGCCTTTCTGGGACGTGTGGAGGAGGGCGATTTTGACGCCCGCCTTGATATGGAAGCGATGGCGAATCGTGTGGTCAGTCCGGCGCTGCTTGCTCTGGGCGCCCGGTTGAACCGGACGGTTGAGACCTTGGTGACGACTTTGACTGAATTGCGGGTGGTGCAGCAACGCTACCTTCAGGAAGCCTGGACGATGTTTTTGGAGGGCGGGCAGGGGCGTCGTGGTTTTCGCGCCAGCGGTGGAGAAGTGTCCACGATTCAACTTGCGTTGGACCCCACGGACTCAACGCCAACGCCCTGGTCTCCGCTGATGGCGGAGGCGGCGAAGTTGCACCGTTTGGGACAACGCAGCACCGTGGTGGCATCCGGAGAATTGGCCCTTCCCATTGCAGTGCGTGATGAGGTCGTCGGAGCCATCAGTGCTCGTCGCTCCGATGGCAATCCCTGGACGGCTGAAGAGTTGGCGTTGCTTGAGTCGGTCATGGATCAGTTGGGACAGACGCTGGAAACCCTGCGTCTGGTTGAGGAAACCCAACGCCAGGCGCAGCGCCAGCAAGTATTGGGCGATCTATCCGTACGCTTTGGGCGTTCATTTGATGTGGATGCGTTGTTACAACAAGCGGTTGTGGACCTTGGACGCCTACTCGACCTTGATGAAGTAATGGTCTTCCTGGAACCATCCGCGCCCGCAGATTCCGCCGTTGGTTCGGTGGGGGCGGACCTGCGTGTCCGCCCAACTGAGGCCCCTCAAGGTGAGAGCTATGAGTGAAGAACTAACTAACCCAGTATACGTTAGCACGCTCTATCGTGTGACACGCTCTGTCATTGATCAGCAAGATTTACAAGGTGACGCGTCACCCGGTGTGTTTGAGGCGATTGTGACCGGCGCTGCTGAGGCGTTACAAGCCCACAGTGTGGTGCTCTATGTGTTGGATATTGAAGCGGCCCAAATAACTCATATTGCCAGGGCTGGGGCAGATGGTGATGCGTCACCCGGTGATCCCCTTGATTTTGCTGCGTTGAAAGAAGGTTTACCGGGCTGGGCTATGCATGAACGCCAGACTGCCTTTTCCGCGAAAGCTATGGTTATTGGCGACCCACGCGAATCCCCCGCAGTGCGCCGGCGCCGTGTGGAAAAGAACATTGGTTCGTGTGTTGTGGTGCCGCTATTGCATGGCGAGCAAGTATTGGGCCTTTTGAGCGTACATAACACGATGGCGCAACCTGATTTCACGGCTGAAGACATCGTGCTGATCGAGATGTTAGCCGGCCAGGCTGCGGCGGCTATCCAAAATGCCTGCTTATTGGCTGGCGTGCATCACAAGGCTGAACTCCTGGCGGTCGCTGCAGAAGGCGCGCGCATCATTGCCGCGGCATTCATGCCGACTGAACCCGACCTGGATTCGTTGTTATCGCAGGTAGCGACGATGGTGCAGGAACGTTTGGCTCTTTACTACGTCGGTGTGTATCTGTTGGCCCCCACCGGGCAGTGGGCTGTCCTACGTGCCGGAGCTGGCGAGGTGGCGCAGCTGTCGGAAAGATACCCCGTTGTAGGGGCGGATCTGCGTGTTGGGGCGGACCTACGTGTCCGCCCAACTGATACTGGCAAATTGACGTTCCCCCTCCTTGGGCGCCAACATCAACGACAAGATGCCGCGGTGTTGGGGGCGATGACGGTTCAATCAGAAAAAATCGCCGCTTTTTCGGATGAGGATGTCACTGTGTTGCAGATGTTAGCTGACCAGCTTGCAACGGCCATTGAGAGCTTCTATCTTACTGAGCAGTCTCAAAGACGCCTTCGAGAACTCTCAGTGCTCAGTGACCTGCAACAGGCTTTTGCCGACGCGCACGACCTCGACACAATTTTGAAGAGCGCTTATGAGCAGATCAGCCGTGTGTTTGACACCCAAGATTTCTACATCGCCACCTACCAGGAAGGTCGTGACGAGTGGACTCTGGCTTTCCAGGTGGCACACGGAGAGTTACAAGCCCCACGCGTTCACAAGCTGGGGCAAGGGCTAACCGGGTACATCATTCGCAATCGTCGTCCATTGCATCTGGCGAACCTTGAGGAGAACCGGGCTTTTATGGAGTCGCAGGGTTTAGGGTTGGTCGGTGATGAGGCACTCTCCTGGTTGGGCGTCCCGTTGATGACCGCAGGCAAGGTTGTCGGCGTTATGGCAATCGAAAGCTACGACACCGAGAATCTATTTACCCCTTCTGATCAGGACTTGCTCTCCACTATCGCCTTGCAGGTAGCCAATGCGCTCGAATCCAATCGTCTTCTGGCGGAGGTCGAGCAGCGTGCAGTACAACTACAAACCGCGGCAGAAGTCGCGCGTGCGACTTCTTCTATCCTCGATTTGCAGGAACTCCTTGAGCGTTCTGTGATACTCATTCGCGACCGCTTCGACTATTACTACGTTGGCGTTTTCCTTGCCGACGCGGACCGTCGCCTGGCGCTGCTGCGTGCCGGTACGGGTGAAGCCGGGCAGCGCATGTTAGCTGCCGGGCACCGGTTGGAGATCGGCGGCGCCTCCATGATTGGCGCCTGTATTCGGGATGCGCAGGCGCGCATTGCGCTCGATGTCGGCGTTGAAGCCGTACGCTTCGATAACCCCCTGTTGCCCGAAACGCACTCCGAAATGGCAGTGCCCCTGCTTCGTGGCGACCAGGCAATCGGCGCGTTGACGGTGCAATCCTCTGCGCGTGGCGCTTTTTCCGAGAACGACGTGATCTTGATGACGACGATCGCCGACCAGCTGGCAACGGCCCTGGAAAATGCGCGCCTCTTTGCCGAGAGTCAGCGCGACGCCAGGGAAGTCAACCTGCTCTATCGTGCCGCTTCAGAGCTTAATGCTAGCCCTGACTACGCCGCAATCCTCGAAGCCCTACGGCAATACACGGTCTTGGGTGAGACGGATATTTTTGCCAGCGTTGAACGCTTTGATCATCCCTGGACACCTGATGCTCCACCGGCGGCGCTCGCCCCTCTGGCGCGATGGACCAACGACATTGCGGAGGTTGTACTCAACCCGGAAGCCTTCGACGCCCATTACCTCCTGGCGCTGTTTAGTGCAGCTCAATTAGTGCGTCCGGACGTTCCGGCGTTAATTCCGGACTTAAAGCGTGACGATCGGCTGGAAGCCAGCGCCCGCCGTTTCTTCAGCGAGCGTTTCAAGGCTTCTGCCCTGGCGCTGGTTCCCTTAGTCGCCGGCGGCGAGTGGATCGGTCTGCTGGTTGCCGCCTACCGGCAACCGCATGTTTTCTCGGGGGTTGAAGCGCGGATTCTGATGAACCTGGCGGGACAGGCTGCTGTCGCGCTGGAAAACCGGGTGCGCCTGGAAGCCATCTCGCGTAAGGATGTCGAGCAGAGCGCCCTCATCAACAACATCCCGGACACCGTCTATTTCAAGGACATGGAATTGCGTTTCACTCGCGTCAATCCCGCTCAGGCTGCGATGTTGGGCGTACCCGACCCAGAGAAAGCCGTGGGCAAGACCGACCTGGATTTCTTTGTGGGACCTAGTGCCGAAAGCGCTTGGGAAGATGACCTGCGCGTGATTCGCGATGGACAATCCATCATCGGCCGTCTGGAACATATCGTCAATCGTGAGGGTCAGTCACGCTGGTTCTCGGCGACGAAAATCCCTATGCGTGACGCCAAGGGGCAGATCATTGGCCTGGTCGGCATATCCAGCGATGTGACTGAACTAAAATCCATCCAGGATACGGCGCAACAGCGCGCGGCAAAACTCCAGCAGGCAGCGCTCATTTCGCGCACCCTGTCAGCGCTTTTGGATGCCGCGGAGCTCCTACCGCAGACCGTAACGGAAATACAAGAGCGTTTGGGTTATCCCGGTGTGGCAATCTTCTTGCAGACCGAGCCCTCTGTTGGGGCGGATCTGAGTGTCCGCCCACAAGAGGTTGCCCCTCTTTGGTTGGTGTTGCGCGCTGCCGGCGGCGCGCGCGCGGCGGAGCACCTGGCAGGTGATGTGCGCCTTGCGCTGCCGGGGGAAAGTTCGGCGGCGCTGTGTGTGATGCGCCGCGAGCCACAGCTGACTGAATCTGTGAGCATATCGCTTCTCGTCCCGCAGGATGAAGCTGGAGGTGTAACCGAGGTCGCTTTGCCCTTGCTGCGCGGGTCGCAGACCCTGGGGGCGCTGTGCATTCAATCGGCCTCGGCGGATGCCTTCAGCGCAGATGACGTGGCGATGTTGCAGACGGTGGCAGACCAGTTGGCGAACGCGTTGGAAATCTCCCGTCTCTTGCAAGAAGCGGATCGCAACGTGCACCAGTTGGAAGCCGTGATGGGCACATACACCCTGGAGTCGTGGCGTGAATTCCTGGCGAAGACCCAGCGCGCGCGTGGCTATAGATATCGCGGTTTTGAACCCGAAGTGGCAACTGAACCCGTAAATGTTGTGCCCAACGCCAGCGCCCCCAACGCCGTCACCGCTGTACTCGGCACCGCTGTACTCAGCGCTGAATCCCAACAGGCGTTGCGGGAAGGTCGTTCCGTGACCCTACAGCCGTCACCCGGTGGTCCGCCACCCGATGCCGAAAATAGCCCTGCTGAGGGCGTCACCACTGTGGCTGTCCCTATTCGAGTCCGTGAGCAGGTCATCGGCGTGCTCAACGTGCGCTCGCGTGGCGGCGAGCTGGCGCCCGATGCCCTTACATTACTCGAAGAAGCCGGCTCGCGTTTAGGACAGGCTCTGGAAACCGCGCGCTTGCTGGAGGATACGCGTGCTCGTGCCACGCGCGAACAGCTGGCGAGCACGATTAGTGGTCGAGTCCGCGCTGAGGTTGAGGTGGAATCCCTGCTTGAACGGGCGCTACGCGAGTTGAGTTTGGCGTTGGGTGTGCGGCGCGCCGCAGTCGAATTGGAAGTGGAGGAGTAAAATGGCGCTGCGAGTTACATCGGCGGTGGACCCATCGAAACGGCAATACCAGTTGCGGCGTACCCATAAGACTGATCCCCAGAATGCCCTGGCTCGCCTGCTGCGTGTCTGGGACAGCGACGGCTATGAAGTCCGCATGGCGACGCTGCTCAATATCGCGCTCTTGATCGGCATTGCCTTTTCCGTGTTTGTGCCGGCTTTCTTTGTGGCGGTATACGCACGCGGGTTCTTCAATATTCCCCCCTCTATGCTTGTTGTGGTGGGAGTGATTAGTTTGCTTTGGCATGGCTTGAGTATCTTTTTCAACCAACGCCGTGCTCGGCGCCACGATGCCTATCCCCGCGATGCCTATCGCGCCGTTGCCGCTGCGTATGTTGGCTTTGTCTTTGCAGTTTTTGCCGTCATCGCTATTGCTGCGGGCGGCTCACGTTCAAGCCTGTGGGTGTTCTTTGTCTGGCCCATCGTCGTTTCCGCGGCTTTTCTGTCCCCGCTCACAACATTTGGCTATTTCATGGGCATGGTAGCGTTGTGGGTCAGCACATTCCTGCTAGAACAATCGGGCATTTATGTGCCCCTGGTGGTCACTTCCGCTGAAGTACAGGCGCGCTATATCCCTTTGTTCATGCTCTTCTTGCTGGCGATGTGTGCCACCTTACTGGTCTATGTGTTTGGGCATTTATCTTCCACGCGGGCTGAGTTGGAGGATGTCGCAGTTGCATTGCAGGACTCCCAAGGCTCCCTTGAGGCGCAGATACATCAGCGCACGCAAGAGGCTGAGCGTTTCTCCAACCAGGTGCGGGTCTTGCAAGATTTGAACCGTATCATTGTCTTAGCTGCCGATATGCCGGACTTGCTACGGCGGGCTGTCCATCTGTTGTCTGAGGCTTTTGGCAGTTATCAGGTGATGGTCTTTCTCATTGATGAGACGGGTGAGCGCCTCGTCCAGGAAATATCAGTCCGCGAGTCGGCCGTGGCTGTGCAATTGCGTGTGGGCGAGGAGGGCATTGTTGGGCACGCCGCCTCGACCGGGCAGCCCTATGTGGCAACCGACGTGACCGCAGACCCTTACTATAAACGCTTCCCTGAATTGGGCGCCACCGTTTCCGCAGCTGCTTTTCCAATTGTGGTGCAGGATCAGACGATCGGTGTTCTGGCATTGGAAAGTGAGGCGAGCGATACCTTTTCCGAGCAAATGGTTGAGGTATTGACCGCGGTGGCAAATGTGCTCGGGGTGGCAATCCTCAACGCTCGCAATCTGGAACAATTGCGGGGTCTGTTGGGACGGCTTTCGCGGTATGAAGAACAGGGATTCTTGGACCAATGGCGTCAGCTGTTTGAGCGACGTCAAGGACGTATTGGGCTGTTATATGATCGTATCCAGGTGCGCGGAATTGATGCCGCCGAAAGCGAGGCGCTCTTTGCCGTTCCTCACGACGGCCCTGCCGCCGCACTACCTGGCGCCCCGGCCCAGATCGAATCGCACGAGCGCTCGGATGGCTCTCACGTTCTGCTCGTGCCGCTGCATGTTCGGGATCGCTCCCTCGGCAGGTTGATGTTTGAATCGGATAAGCCCTGGCGTGAAGATGAACGGGCGCTTGTGGAAGCCGTGACGGGCCAACTGGGTCTGGCTCTGGAGAACGCCCGCCTGCTGGAGGCTACTCGCCGCAGCGCGACGCTGGAACAGACCGCCGGCGAACTGACCTCGCGTTTCCGGCAGCAAGTTGAAATCGAAGCGGTTCTGCAGCAGGCATTGGCGGACCTGGCGCAGGCATTGGATGCCGAGCGCGCTGGTGTGCGCCTGGCGCTGGTGGAAGAAAGGGAGGCAAAGGCGTAATGAAAGATCAAACGGCAGTCGTGCCGCGCACAACCGGCGATCCTGGCGCCGCGCCCTTGAACTGGTGGGAACGCCTGGTCCGTGTTGAATCTTCGGATCCTGACATTGTGCGCCAGGGACGTGTCTTCAATATCCTGATGCTCATCAGCACAGGGTTGGTGATTTATGTTTCAGCCGTGTTTGTAATAAGCTACCTGCTGGGCTATCTGGACCTGTCTACGGCGCTCATCGCCGCCGCTTTCCCCCTGGCATTTGTGCCGGCCTCGCTGCTGGCTATTGTCTCAGCCAAGCGAGGTTATTTACGCCGGGTTGTGCCTTTGTATGTGTGGGCTAACTTCGTCGGCATTGCAATAGCCTGCTTCATCTTTGATGGCCCGACTTCGGTGGCATGGCTATTGTTCCTTTGGACGACCACAGTTGCCGGGACGTTGATTGCCCCACGTTATTCGCTACTGATAACGGCTTTGGTAGTCGGCTATTACGTGCTGCTTCTGGGAGCTGCACAACTCGGCTTGTATTCAGCGCCGATTGCACTGACGACTGAGGCGAAAATTTTCCAGATTTTTGCCCTCGTTATCGCCATGTTGATTACCACGGCGGGATTGCTTACCTATTTGAACATGAGTAGTCTGAATTCTACCCTGGGCAACCTGGTGGTGGTCACTCAGGATCTGGAACGTTCGCAACAGGAATTGGAGCAACGGGTTGAAGACCGTACCCTGGCTTTGCAAGAACGTGCCACCCAGTTCCGCGCCATTGTTGGCGTTGGACAAGGCACCACTGGCATAACCGACCTTGAAGAGTTGTTACAGGCTGCGGCTGACCTTATTTGTACCAATTTTGGGGTCACGCATGTCGGAATTTATCTGGTGGATGATGTGCATGAGCACTTGCGGTTGCGTGCTACATCTGCCGCCGTACCCGGCACCGAAGGTGGCGCTGTTGCGCCGTTGGTCCCAGCGCCGAACCGTTTCGAACGGTGGCAAAACCTGCGCTTGGGAGATCCGGGCTTGTTGCAGAGCGTCGTGGCGACTGCACGTCCGCGCCTGGCTTCGACGCCGGCAGAATTTGCGCGTTGGCAAGGACAAGCAGATGCGGCGTCTGGCAATATCACGCCGTGGGTCGAGATTCGTTCAGAGCTTGCGTTGCCCTTGGAGGCGGGCGGACGCATCATGGGTGTGCTGGATATTCTTAGCGCGCAGGTAGAAGCATTTGATCAAGGGGCGCGCGAGGCATTAAGTTTGATGGCTAACAACCTTGAGGCAGCTATTGAGAATGTCCTCTTGCTCGGCAGAATGCAGGAATCCTTGATTCGCCTGGAAAAATACGAGGAAGAGGACGTCGTGCGTGGCTGGCGCATGGCGCTCGCGCGCCGCAACCAACGCCTCGACTATGCTTACGATCGTCTAGTGGTCCGACCCGGTTTGCCAGAGGATTTGAGCCAGTTGGTCGAAGACCATCCCCCAAGCCGTGTGGAGACGCTTGAATATGCCGGTTCGCACTGGTTGATGGCGCCTTTGCGCGTGCAGCAGCGCTTGCTCGGGACCTTGACTTTCGAATCCCCACGCCCCTGGACCGCAGACCAACGCCGTCTCGCGGAGACGGTGGTGGACCAATTAGGGCTGGCTTTGGAGAACGCCCGCTTGTTGGAGGACACACGCTTAAGTGCCCAGCGTGAGCGGGCGCGCGGTGAGATCGTGGGGCGCGTGCGCGGTTCGGTGCAGATAGACGCCGTGTTGCGCAGTGCGGTTGAGGAACTGGGGCGAGCGTTGCAGGTTGAACGGGCGCGCATTCAACTCTTGCCCCCACGGCAGGAAACTGCACGGCAGGAAGCCGCACAGCAGAATGGCGCACGGCAAGACGCCGCCGCCATAAATGGCGCAAAGACTGGAGGTTAACAGTGAACCCACGACTGGGATACCGGACGGTAATCTGCCGCCGCCATAAATGGCGCAAATGCTGGACGGCTGCGCTCCTCATTGTGTTGCTGTTGGCGGTGTTGGGAGGCTGTCTGCCCACTCCCGTCATGCCGCCCGGCACCCAGGTAGCCCCCAGCGCTGTCCTCAGCGACCCTGCTGCACCCGAAACCGGCTTGGAGACATTGCGGCTCTTCATGATTTATGGCGGTGATGTCTCATCAGTGTGGGCTTTGCAGGTGCGCACCGGCATCCTTGAAACTCTGGTGGGCAGTGGGGGATATCGGATTGGCGAGACCCTCTTTTTAGAGGAGTATCAGCTGCCTGCGGATATCGGGACCTTAGTGGCTCCAGACCGAACGGCGATATCCGAAGCGATTGCCCTGAGCCAGGCGTTTTCACCTACGGTCGTAATTACTGTGGGAAATCAGGCCACGCGGCAGATTGTTCAGACCTATCCTGACCCCAACCAGCGTATCGTGTTCTGCAGTTTCAGCGGCAATGTGTTAGCCAGTGGTTTAAGCCGTGCCAATGTCGCCGGCGTTTTGGAATTGCCATATCCTATTCAAACGGCGCGTCTTGCCGTGAACATGGTCCCCAATTCAACCAAATTTATGGTACTCGGTGACGTTTCTTCGACCGACGCTATGTCCACCGAAGTGATTTTCGATACCTTGCTCAAAGACCCCCCTTATCCTGCGCTGCCCATTTGGCGCCAAACAGATGACTGGGATGAGTGGCAGGCATTTGTGGCTGAATCTGACACTGTGGATTTTGTAATCCTGGGCAAGGCTGATCACGTGCGTGATGCATCCGGTAATCTGATTCCCCCAGAAGAAGTGTTGCGCTGGACGTTGCTAAACTCAACGGCGCCGGTATTTGGCATGTGGCAGGACATCGTAACTGCCGGAGCTGTTGCCGGGCTAGTCCTTTCCGGTGGCGAACAGGGTAAGGCGGTCGCGAACCTGTTGCTGAAAATTGCCAGAGGGACCGACCCCGCAGTGCTTCTGCCCGCGCGCCCGGAGCGCAATATTTTGGCGCTTAACCTGGCAGCTGCGCGCCATTGGGGAGTCTTGCCGTCATTTGATTTGTTGGTGACCGCCAGTTCTGGCGGCACCTTCCCGGAGTAGTGGCGGACCTGCGTGTCCGCCTGCGTGTCCGCCTGCGTGTCCGCCTGCGTGTCCGCCCGCCCATCCGGGACTTTGATGAAGGAGAATGGCCTATGCGTGGAAAAGGATTGAGCCTGCGTTGGCAGATGGTGCTGATCATCGTCATCTTGCCATTGCTACTGCTAACGCCGCTGTTGTTTCTGGCAGGGGGTGAGTTTCGTGACCAATATCGTGAGGCGCGCCTTGGTAAAGGGCACATGATTACGCAACAGCTGCGCCAGCACATTGACGTGGTTGCCCCCTTCGTCGCCTCCGTGCGCGATGTCCCGGGTTTGGATCGTTTCCTGCGGGATAGCATCTCCGGTCAGCCTGAGTTGGCATTTGCCGCCCTTGTGCAGGGCGATGGGACCATCATCCTGCACTCCACGCCGGGCATGGTCGGGCAGACGCTGGTAGCGTTCGATGTCCCCGATACCCAAGTGCAAGAGCTCACCGTGCCACAATACGGCGATGTGCAGCTCGTCATTCGCCGCATGACGCGCCGGGATATTTCTGGACAGCAACTCTATGGCGTAGTCGGCGCTTTTAGCCAAATCGTTGATCCGCCATGGCTGCCCTGGTTGGCGGTCGCCGGTACCCTGGTTTTGGCGTTGATCTTGCTCGTTCTATTGCAGGTCTTTATGCGGCGCGCAGTGCTCAAGCCTCTGGAAGAACTGACCGAAGGGGCGGCAATCATGGGCGCTGGCGATTTGGCCTTTGAGATCGAGAGCCGTCGCACGGATGAGATTGGCTTCCTGGCACGCGCCTTCAACGATATGGGTGGACGCTTGCGCCATTTGGTGACCACCCTGGAGCAGCAGGTCGAATCCCGCACCGCCGCCCTCGCTCGCCGTAACCAGCAACTTGAGGCAGTCTCCCTGGTTGCGCGTGAGGCAGTAACCATTCAAGACCTGCCCACCTTGTTGGAAACCACCGTCAAGGCCATCTCGCGTCAGTTTGGCTACTACCACGCTGGCATCTTCTGGATTGATCAATCCGCGCAATGGGCCGTCTTGCGTGCGGCTTCATCGGAGGGTGGGCAGCGGATGCTCGCGCGCGGCCATCGTTTGCGCGTAGGGCAACAAGGGCTTGTCGGCTCCGTGGCGGCCACCGCGCAACCCCGTATTGCCCTCGATGTTGGCGACGATGCTGTCTGGTTCGATAACCCCGATTTGCCAGAAACCAGGTCAGAGATAGCCTTGCCCCTCGTTGACGTGGGGAACCGCGTTGTAGGCGTCTTGGACGTGCAGAGCACCGAGGTGCGCGCTTTCACTGCGCCTGATATTGAAATCCTCCAGTTGCTTGCCGACCAGGTCTCGGTCGCTTTGCGCAATGCCCAGCTGCTTGAACAAACTCAGGGAACCCTGGCGGAACTCCAATTCATTCAGCAGGATTATCGCCGCGATGGCTGGGCGCGCGTGTTGAGCCGCCGGCAAGTACAGGCGTATGAGTATGATGGCGTTCTGGTTGAACCGGTTTTACCTTTGCCGGTACCCGCATCTTTCGGCACGCATGCCGTCCCCGGCACGCATGCCGTCCCCGGCACGCATGCCGCCGCCTCCACCACCATCATGGAGCCAATGCAATACCGCGATCAAACCATCGGTATGCTCACCCTCTCCGACCCCAATCGCGTATGGACAGAAGAGGAACTGACCCTGATTCGTAGCGTCACCGATCAAGTCGCCACCGCGTTGGAGACCGCGCGCCTTTTTGAGGAGACCCAGCGCACCGCGCGCCAACAAGCCCTGCTCAACGCCGTCTTGCAGACTGCCGCCATGACCCTTGACCCGGACCAGGCTTTGGAGGAAATTGCCGGAATCCTGGCGCGCGGGCTTGCCATGGCGGTTGGGGTATTTACTTTCCGCGGTGCCCCGACCGGCGCCCCTGGGACTACTTCGGCAATTGCCGCATCCCAAGAAGTGCGTTTACAAGCCTTTGTGCTCCCCGGGGGCGAGAAACTCCTCGATCCCGGCATTATCTACACCCTGCCCGCGGATTTACAGATTTTCTTCCACGGCTTGACTGAACCGGAACTGGGGAAGATTTTGCCCATGGGCGAAGTTCAGACCCTGACCGAGAATTATGACCTGGAACGTGTTCTTTACGTCCCTATCCGCACGGCAACGGCTCAAGCCGGATTCCTGGCGTTGATTCGCCAGCAGCAAGACGTATTGCTAGACCCCGATACCCGTACCCTGGCGCGCAACCTGGCGGGGCAGGTGGCTGTGGTGCTGGAAAACCTGCACTTGCTTGAGGAAACTCAGCGTCGCTCGGCCGAGCTGCAACTGCTCTATGAAGTGTCGTTGCGCTTTGGGCAAGTCCTAGACCCTGAGGCGACAGAACAACTGGTGGTAGACCAGGCTCAAGCACTGTTGGTTGCTGATGGGGCCGCCTTCTTGCGTTATAGTGAACCTCAAGCCGCACTTCACTGTCTGAGCGTTTGGGGCGACCTGGCGTCCTATCAGGGAATCTCCTTCAACCCGGGCGAGGGCTTACCGGGTACGGCACTCTTGGAGCGGCGCGTCGTGCAGACTGAAGCCTATACAACCGGCATCCATACCCCCGGCAACCCTGCCGCCCCGGTCCTGGGTCCTGCCCTGGCGGTCCCCTTGATGGCTGCGCGCGGCGTCATTGGCGTATTGCTCGTCGCCCGGCAACGGGGCGCTTTGCCGTTTGATGCGGTGGCGAGCCGCTTAGCT
The DNA here is from genome assembly GCA_016931315.1 of Anaerolineae bacterium. Lineage (GTDB taxonomy): Bacteria > Chloroflexota > Anaerolineae > B4-G1 > SLSP01 > JAAZNO01. The sequence continues at coordinate 22,798 of JAFGFB010000292.1, read as the reverse complement.
GAACTTTTCGCCGCACAGGCAACCGTGGCACTAGAAAATGCCCGCCTCTATCAGGAAAGCGCTCGGCGTGCGCGCGACCTCCAACAATTGTACGAGGCTGGCCTCAGTATGATTGGCATGCGCGAAGTCGAGGCGGTGCTCAATACCGGCGCTGAATGGGCGATGCGGCTGCTGGGCGTGCAACGCACTCGGGTCTTTTTCTGGGAGCGGAACAACGCCTTAGCCGACATGCATGCCGCCTTCTCTGGCTTTTCAGCCGCAGACCCTCGCTTTGCCGCACCCGAAACTTTGACCCCGCCGCGTCCCGATGGCGTAACCGCCGAGGTCCGTGCCACTGGGCGCCCGGTGCTCATCAACCAGCTTGCCGCCGATTCGCGCATTGCCTCCCCGTTGGTGGATTTGGGCCTGGTCGCCCAAGTCGCCGTGCCGTTGCGTTTGGGCGCGGAGATCGTGGGCGTGTTGTTTGCCAACAGCACCACGGCAGGGTATTTTACTGAAGAGAACGTCCGCCTTCTGGAGTTCCTGGGATCGCAGCTGGCTACTTCAGCCCAGAATGCGCTGCAGTTCGCTCAACTTCAGCAGACGCTCGGTGTGGTTGAGATTCAATCCCGTTACCGTGACGCCGTCGCACAAGCCACCGCGCAGCTGGCTGAGCGCGGGACTGAGTCCATGCCCACGGTGCTGCAGCTCTTGGGCGAGGTCCTGGAGACTGGCGCCGCGCAGTATTGCGATTTACGTTCCGAGGGCGCCGGCATGTATTGGGAGGTCGGCGCCCACTGGACCCCCACCGCCGCCAACGAGAGCCCCGCTGCCTCCAAATGGCGCCTGGATAGCTTCCCCGAGTGGTTGCCCGCACTACGAAGCCACGGCCTCGTGCGCGTGGATGCGAGTCGCGCCAGTGCTGCGGAGCAACAAGCGCTTGAAGCCCTCGACTTCCGTTCACTGTTATTGATTGCCGTACCGAGCGATGCCAGCGCCCCCAACTTTTTGGCTTTTGGTGACAACCTGCGGGAGCGGGATTGGAAGCCGGAGGAGCTCATCTCCGTGCAGACCGTCGCCGCGGCACTCTCGAGCACCCTCGCGCGCGAACGACTCTTCCGCGAAGTGCAAACCGCCCTGGCTGAGACCGAGGTCCTGTACGAGGCTGGCGGGTCCCTCAATGCAGCGCAAACCTATGTCCAGATTCTCGACGTAATGCGTCAATACACTGCCTTGGGTGGCAGCGCGCATGTCAATGCCATCCTCCTCTACGACCGCCCTTGGACCGAGCGTCAACGTCCTACCAACGCTATGTTGGCAGCCCGCTGGGTTACGGGAGCGCCAGGCTCCAATGTTGTACCCAACGCCCTGGCAACGTCACCCATTGACTTATCGCTGCTGGCGCGTGGGAACACACTCGCCCTACTCGAACCTTACTTGCAACGCGACCGCACCCAGGTGATTACGGATGTAGAACGCGAGGTGGATGAAATCGCACCTGCCTACGACCTTTTCCACAACTCATTGCAAGGTAGGACCGTGGTTTTCACGCCCTTGCTGGTGGGTGGACAGGCTATTGGAACCTTCATGGCTGCTTATGGCACGGTCACCCACCTTACGGAAGAAGAGCAACGCCGGTTGACCACTTTGACTGGCCAGGCTGCTGTTGCTATCCAGAACATCTATCAGTTGGAAGCGACAGCTTCACGCGCTCGCCGTGAACAACTGATTCGTGAGATTGGTGACCAGATTCAGGCCGCCCCAGATGTTCAGAGCGTTCTGCAGACTGCCGCTCGCGAGCTGGGACGGGCTTTGGGAACATCGAGAGCGGTAGTGCGTTTGGGCGGCGTTGGCGCTGCCCGACGCAAGAAACCTACGGGCGAATTGTCGCCGCAATCCTATGCGGAAGCAGATCATGAATCTGCGGCAGACACAGAGGAATAGGGCCTGACTTATTTGGAGAGCGGGAGAAACAGGGTATGAATGCTGAGGCACGGGAACTTGAATGGGTGATGCATCACCCAGGCGCTTTAGGTGAGGGCATTGCTGCGCTCTCTCGATCTTCGTTTCACGTATTAGGGCGCTTGCAATTGGGTGAGCAAGTTGTGGCACTGGCAACGAAGCTGCTTTCTTGCCCAGTGGCGCTGTTCTTTACAATTGACCCGGGTTCCAACGCTGTACCCAGCGCCGCTGTACCCAGCGCCGCTGGCGTTATGGCTTCCCACTTGCAGCCATGCGCTGCGGTGGGTATGGCGCTGCACGACCTGGCGCCATTGACGGTGCAGGTGTTGTCACGTTGTGGTATTTCCGAGCACCCTCTGGTCTTGCATGGGACGCGGCTGGCTGACTGTGTGGCAGACTTGCACTTGCCAGCAGACTCCCGGGTTGCATTGCTGGCGCCTGTAATGGCTGAAGGGCAATTGGCAGCTCTGATTTGTGCCGTGCATTTGGGTGAGGAGAGTGAATATTCTCGTGAGGAGAGTGGATTCTCTCCTCTTGGTCTATTGCTCATGGATTTGTTAGCGACGCGGGTTAGCGATGCACTGGAAGCCAACACGGTCTACCAGGGCCTTGAAAAAGATTACGAGCTGCTGCAGCAACGGTATCAGGCGATGAGTTCCATGTATGAGATTTCCCTCGAGCTGGCGCGGCAGCAACGTGACCTGCAACCGATGCTTGAAAGTGTGGGCAGTCGCATTCTGCGCTTGTTGGATACCACAGGAGGCGGAATCTGGCTCTGGCGTGAAGCCGAGCAATGCCTGGAACTCGTCATGTCGCTTCAGAGCGGCTATGCCGCTAAAGTGGGTGCGCGTGCCGCTCCAGGTGAAGGCTTGGTAGGGCAGGCTTATGCTGCCAAACAGCTCAAAGTGCGCAACGATTATTCTCAATGGGAGGGACGCCCTACGGAATTTACAGACGCCCCTTTTAGAGCCGCTATGGCGATTCCCTTGTTGTGGCAGGATCAAGTCATAGGTGTCCTGGCAGCAACGGATGACCGTGAAGAACGCACATTTTCGGCTTATGACCAATACCTCGGGCAGCTGTTGGCGAGTCAAGTCATTGTATTTATTCAAAATGCCCAGCTCTTTAGCCAGACCCGTCAGACCCTGGCGCGCACCGAAGCTTTGTATCGCGCTAATCGCTCGGTGACCTCTATCCTCAGCCTTGAAGAAACGCTTCAGACCGTAGTGAATGGTGTGGCTGAGGCGCTCAATGCCGATCAGGTCATTGTCTATACCTTCAACTTTACCACTGAAGAAATCACTCACGCGGTGTGGGGTGGACGTTTGCGTCGCGAGAGCCGCCAGGCTGGGTACAGCCCGCCTTCCTTTGCAGAATTGCAGCAGGGTTTGAGCGGTTGGGTCATCCAAAACCTGCAACCCGCGTACTCCCCCAAGGGCTTTGTGGACCCACGGGAAGGTTCCGCGGCTCAAGAACGCCGCCGGCGCAACCGGACTGGGGCGATTATTGTGGCGCCGCTTCAGTACCGTGGCCAACTCATCGGAACCATGACGGCCTTCAATAGTCTGGATGCGCCCGATTTTTCCCCTGACGATGTAGACCTCATGGTGGCTATGGCCACCCAGGCCGCGGCCGCTGTCGCCAACGCGCAACTTTTCGCGGATGTTGAGCAATCCCTCAGGCGCACGCAAGCTCTCTATCAAGTCGGGCGTTCCGTCATGCTCACCCAGGACCTGGATGAGGCGCTGCGTGAGATTACTGCGCGCGTGGCGGAGACCTTGCCGGCTAACCGTGTCTCGCTCGTCACCTTCGATGCTGAGGCGCGGCAAATCACCCACTTTGCGCGCGGCGGTCCGGGGCAGGCATATTTGGACCCTGCTATATCCTTTGAGACCCTCTGGGAGGGTTTGAGCGGTTGGGTCGCGCGTGAGGTACAGCCTGCTCTATCTCCCAAGGGCAAGCCTGATTCCCGCGAATCCGCTGAATCCCAGCGCCATCGTTTAGAGCATCACTGTGGCGCCATGATAGTGGCGCCGGTGATGTACCGTGGCGCGGTTATCGGAACGCTGACCGCCATCAATTTGCCCGAGGAGCCTGATTTTACCGCGAGTGATTTGGATTTGTTAGTCGCTATGGTGAATCAGGCTGCTGCCGCCATCGCCAACGCGCAATTATTCCAGGCTGCCCAGCGCCGAACGCTTTTGCTGGGCGCCGGCGCCGAGATTTCACGCGCCACCCATTCCATTCTGGAGTTGGATGAGCTCCTTCTGCAAAGCGTTGCCCTCATTCGCGAACGTTTCGAACTCTACTATGTGGGCGTCTTCCTGGTTGATGACACTGGAGAATGGGCTGTTCTGCGCGCCGGTACGGGCGAGGCTGGTCAACACATGTTGGCTTCTGGGCACCGCTTGCGGGTGGGGGGGCAATCCATGATTGGCGCCTGTGTCGCCTCGCGTCAGGCGCGGATTGCCCTCGATGTTGGCGCGGAGGCTGTACGCTTTGAAAATCCGCTTTTGCCCGCCACCAGGTCAGAAATGGCGCTGCCCCTGGTCTCACGCGACGAGGCCATCGGGGCCATGACCATTCAGTCGGAGCACCCCCGGGCTTTTAGCGCGGATGATATTCTTCTCTTGCAGACCATGGCTGACCAGTTCGCCACGGCCATTGTCAATGCCCGCCTGTTTTCTCGGGCGCGACATGCCGCGCTGGACGCCGAATCCAACCAGATCCTGCTTCAATCCGTCATCAACTCCATTCCCAACCCCGTGTTTTACAAAGACCGCACTGGGGCGCACCGGATTGTAAACCAAGCTTTCGCTGAACAAGTGCTCGGTTTGCCGGTCGAGCAAATTTTGGGGCAGACTATGCCCGAATTGGCGCGCCAATCATTGGCGCGTCAATTGCTGCCTGAGGTAGGTGCGTCACCGGGTGACGCGTCACCCGGTGACGTGTCACCCATTGACCCAGCGGTGGCGCAAGCCCAACATGACTCCGATATGCGTCTTATCCATGAGCCGGGCGTGCAATCCTTCGAGGCGCAAATACCCTACGCAGATGGCTCCGCGCATACCGTTCTCTTGAGCAAATCTACGGTCTTCGACGCTCAGGGCACGATTACCGGTGTCGTGGGCGTGTTTAACGATATGACCTCGCGTAAACAACTGTTGGCGACTTTGGAGCATCGTACGCAGCAATTGCAGACTGCAGCCGATATCTCCCGCGCCACATCTTCGATGCTTCAACTGGAGGAATTGCTGCCCCGGACGGTAGAACTTATCCGTGAGCAATTCGGGGTCTATTACGTGGGAGTCTTCCTGATAGATGATACCGGCAAGTGGGCGGTGTTGCGTGCTGGAACTGGAACAGCCGGCGAACAAATGTTGCAGGCTGAACACCGCTTGCAGATCGGCGGAAATTCGATGGTGGGCGCGGCTATGCAAGACCGTGAGGCTCGCATCGCATTCGACGTGGGGCTTGAGGCAGTGCGTTTCGAGAATCCACTGTTGCCGGAAACGCGCTCCGAGATTGCCTTGCCGTTGATTTCACGTGGCGATGTGATTGGAGCGCTTACCATTCAATCGCGACAGCCGCAAGCTTTCTCCGATAGCGATATTTTGGTGCTACAAACGGTGGCTGACCAAATCGCCAACGCCATTGCCAATGCCTGGCTCTTTGCTGAGGCTCAGGCGCGTTTCGAAGAACTGCAACGGATTCAGCGCGACCTTACCGGTGCAGCCTGGTCTAAATTCGCTCGTGGTCATACTGTTGTCGGCTATGCCTATGAGTCCAACCGTTTGGTCCCGTTGTTGGAAACTGCTACCGCCGTCATGAATGACGAACGGCAGGATGCCACCGTCATGAATGACGCCGTCAGCCATGACGCCATATCTGAGAATGTGGGGCAGGTCTGGCAGGAGCGTGAGACTGCGGCCATCGGCGAGCTTGCCCGGGGTGAGGTGGTATTGCAGCAAGATGAGCATGGTGCATTTGTCCTGGCGCCTATTACCTCACCTTTGGGCGAACCGCTAGGTGTTCTGGGCGTAGATGCCGCTACCTCGTCGAACGGCAGCAATGCCGCTGAAACCGGGGCTGTATCCAGCCACAGCGTCTTGGGGCAAGAGTGGTCCGAAGATGACCTGGCTTTGATCCAGGCTGTGCGAGAGCAGATTGGCATGGCTTTGGAAAACCGCTTGTTGTTTGAGCAGACAACTTCGGTCCTGACCGAGACGACCACATTGTACGAAGTGGGACAGCAAATCAGCGAGGCGCACAGCGATGCGGAGATCTTGCGGGCAGCGATTGAGGGTATCAGCCGCCGTCCCGAACCTGATCGCATCATTGCTGGATTATTTGAACCGCTGAATGATCCGGCACACTTGCGCATTGTAGATGGATGGGTCCGTGAGGGTCAGGTTGTTCAGGCTGGCAGCGCCTATCCGCTTTCCTACTGGCAATTGATTTACGCTGCATTGGAATCTGAAGGCTCCTATGTTTGCACGGATATTGAACAGGAAGCAGGGTTTAGCGGGGAAGTCAGGCGGATGTTCCGTCACCTGACGGTTCGGGGGCTGGCGGCTTTCCAACTGCGTGTCCGCGGGATGCCCTATGGCGCCATCCTGATCTACACCCATCAGCCTCACGAGTTCACAACTGAGGAATTGCGGTTTTATACAACCTTGTCTCAAAATACCTCGGTTGCGCTGGAAAACCAGTTCCTGCTCGAAACAACCCGCCAGGAAGCGGAGCGGCGCGCCTTGCTCAACGAAGTGATGAGCACCGCATCTGCCAGCCTTGATCCTGACAACCTGGTGCATGATAGCGTTCAACTGATCGCTCAGCGACTGGGTATGCCGACGCTTTACTGGAAGGTTGATCGAGAAAGGATTAGGCCGCTCGCCGTCTATCGTTTTGATGGCTCTGCGGTGTTCCTGGAGGAAACTGAAGAGCGCTTTGTGCCCGAGGATGTGCCTGAGTTGACGGAGGCTGTGGTATCGCGGTTGGATTATCGCTGGAAGTTCTCTACTACTGCGGGGCTATGGAGCCCTTTCGAGGTATACCGTGCCGAGTTGGATCTTGAAGAGGCTTTGGTGTTGCCCGTCACGATTCGCGATGAGGTTTTAGGAGTTCTGATTCTGGGACAGCAACACAATCATCCGGCGATTGACGAGAACGAAACCGCTTTCTTCCATAACGCTGCGGTCAACATCGGCGTGGCGTTGGAAAATGCGCAATTGTATCAGGATGCGCAAGAAACTGCCGAAAAGCTCAAAGAAGTTGACCGGTTGAAAAGCGAGTTCCTGGCGAATATGTCGCATGAGTTGCGCACGCCTTTGAACTCCATCATCGGTTTCTCGCGTGTGATTCTCAAGGGAATTGATGGTCCCATTACTGACTTGCAAAAGACCGACCTGGATGCTATCTATCAGAGCGGGCGCCACTTGTTGGAGTTGATTAACGAAATCCTTGACCACTCTAAGATTGAAGCCGGCAAGATGGAATACGCTTTTGAGCCCACCGACCTCATGGAAATCATCCGGGGCATCATGTCCACCTCGATTGCGCTGGTTAAGGACAAACCCATCGAGTTGCAGCAACATGTTCCCGAAACTCTGCCAACGATTATTGCGGACTCACGGCGCATCCGTCAGGTGTTACTCAACTTGATGGGAAATGCCTCAAAGTTCACCGAACAGGGCTTTATTGCCCTGGCGGCATCGGCGGACGATGAGGCGGTGACGATTTCGGTACAAGACTCAGGTGTGGGCATTCCTAAAGAGCGTTATGGTTCAGTCTTCGCCGCTTTCGAACAAGTGGATTCCTCGTCCTCGCGGCGCTATGGCGGTACTGGCTTGGGCTTGCCGGTCAGCAAGAAATTCGTTGAGGCGCACGGCGGAACCATCTGGTTTGAAAGTGAACTGGGAGCCGGTTCCACCTTCTTTGTGCGCTTGCCCATTGCCGGGCCCCCGCCCGAACCGCCTGCTGAGGAGTCTTCGCCTGGCGCGAAGCTATCGCGCACCACCTCTCGTACGGATGTGGAGGAATCTAAGGGCCGCCTGGTGTTGACCGTGGATGATGATGCGGGCGTCATTACCCTCTTCCGGCGTTACTTGGGAAAACAAGGCTACCGTGTCGTAGGGCTCACTCGTGGTGACCGGGTGGTGGAAGAGGCCAAGCGTCTCAAACCCTATGCCATCACCCTGGATATTTTGATGCCAGATCGTAGTGGGTGGGAGGTCATTCGTGACTTGAAATCTGATCCACTCACCCGCGATATCCCCGTTGTTGTCTGCTCCATTATGGCGGAGCGCAACAAGGGCCTCAGCATGGGCGTGGCGGATTACCTGGTCAAGCCCATTCTGGAGCAGGACCTGTTGTTGGCGTTGGAACGTATCACGCATGACCCTTCGCAAACGCATGTGTTGGTTGTGGATGATAATGCGGATGATCGCAATCTGCTTCAGCGTATCTTGGCGAATGCGGGTTATACGGTATCGGTTGCCACTAATGGCGTTGAAGCGATTGCCGAGTTAACCCTTTCCACTCCCCATCTGGTGGTGCTCGATCTCATGATGCCTGAGGTTGATGGCTTTGCCGTGCTGGAGAGTATGAAAGCGCGTGCTGAAACCCGTGATATTCCAGTAGTGGTGGTTACCGCAAAGGAATTGACTGCTGATGAGCGCGCGGATTTGACTGCTCGGGTACAGGCGCTGCTGCAAAAGGGGTTATTCGATCAGGAGCGTCTCCTGGGGGATGTTGCCGCTGCCTTGTCTCGTTTGGCATCGGGAGGCGCGGAGGGGCATTAAGCCAGCCCCGGTTGCCGTTGTAATCTTTCTTGACAGTGTTGTGTCTTCATTGTACAATGAAAACACTGCAGGAAAGCAATTTCTCTGGCAGGAATACTGTTTCTAATATGAAATCACAGGAGGAAATACTATGCCCTATGTAATTACTCGTATGTGTGAGCGGATAGGTGCTTGTGCAGACGTGTGCCCAACCGATTCGATTCACTTCGTGGATGACAATCAGGAATGGCCTACTTACTACATCAATCCCGAGACTTGTATTGATTGCGGCGCTTGCGCCAGTGAGTGCCCAACGGGTGCGATCTTCCCTGAGGAGGATGTTCCCGAAGAGTACCTCGATGATATTGACCTGAATGCTGATTTCTACAGCAAAGGGCCTGGCGCTGAGTTTGCCTGATATTCTGCGGAACTAATCTGCAAGCAATCGGGTTCGTGGGTCTGTAGTTCCGCTCATGAGCCCGATTTCATTTTGCCTGGCGGCAGCGAAACTACACTATCTAATGTAGATTGGACTGGAGAAAATCCACCCTACACGCATGCCTCGGAATTTTCTGTAGACTTCGACACGATAGATGCCTGCTTCAGCTGAAGTATAGCTGAGTGTGGTGTCAGTTGTTTTTCCGATGAGCTGTCCGTCTCGCAACAGGCGTATTTCACCTTTTGCGGGTGTGTTTACTTCCAGTGTGACGGCGCCAAGTCGTTTGAGTTCTTCACCCATGGTACGCCGCGCTGCGCCGCTGCGAGCGAAGAATTGAAAACCGTGGGTGGGGTGAGGCAGGTCATACCCAACCCAGGTGCGCCCGGTACGTAAGGCGTCGTAAATGAGGCGCCGGTCTCGAGATTCATCACCCGTTAGGGGACCATCGGTAAGCACATGGGTATTGACGCAGCGAAAGAGGTAATCATAGGGGAAGATTGTTCGTGTAATGCCTGCCATAGTGTAACGGCTGGCATGTGCATCGGCGCCCCCCAATGCAGCCAGATGAGTTCCCTTACTCAGCAGCTCGTCCCACAAGCGCAAGGTTGCGCGATAGGGACCTCGAATGCCCCAATCGGGGAGAAAGGCGTAGATCAGAGCCGCAAGCCGCGACCAGAGCAAGCCTTTGAATTCTGACATGTAGTTCCAGATTTCCAGGCCGGTGACACCCTCTATAGGCCAGTCTATCCAGGGAATGGCGTGGAAATCTTCTCCCAACGGGCTACTGCGTTCGATAGGGTGCGCAATATAGCAGATCCCACCGCATTCATTAGCTTTCTGAATCAGCGTCTGAGCGCTGCCAAAGGTGTACGGCGCCAGTTCTTGATTAGCGCCGTAAATGAGCAGGTGGTTGGCTTGAGGGCGACGCCGGCTATTGTGCGCTTCCTGGCCTATAAGCAATAGTACCCGTCCATAGTAGCCCTCTAATCCCTCCACACGCAAATTATGGTCCGTCACAATGACGAAGTCCAGTCCGGCGTTGGCAGCCGCTTCGGCGATGTCTGCATGCCGTCCGGAGCCGTCAGAGTAGAGGCTATGGATATGAAGATTGCCCGTGTATTCCCGATAGTTTTCCATGAGCTGTAATCTTAACGCCAACAGACTGATTGTCAACTACGATGAGTTCTTCAAACATGTTCCGAAATATTCGCGGTTTTGGGGCCGCTGCTCTTAACCGGTTACGTTTTCGGCGGACTGCCGCGCGCTTACAAGCTCCGCCAGCCTCAGGTCATGCCTTTATTATCCTCCAGATTGATGCCCTGGCTTATCCTGTTTTGCAGCAGGTTCTTCAGCAGGGAGAGATGCCACACCTGATGTGTTTGCTCCAGCAGGGCAAGTACCGGTTGGTTCAATGGCGTTGTGGTCTGCCTTCGACGACCACTGCCATCCAGGCTGGCTTATTCTATGGTCGTCGTAGTGCGCCGGGCTTCCGTTGGTATGACAAAGCGGTGAATGTTGCTATGACCTCACATCGTCCGGATCATATGCGTATTTTGGAGGAAAGTTTGCAGCTCGCTCATCCGGGGTTGCTGACTGGGGGTGGGGTTTATACCAGTCTGCTTAGTGGCGATGCTGAACACGCGGTTTTTACTGTCTCTCGAATTTTGGTGCGGCAATTTCAGGGGTATCTGGAGGGCACTGGGTTATTTTTGAGCTTCTTGCTTCGTCCCTTGCGGGTGTTACGTTTATTGCGTTATGCATTAGCTCGCTTCGGGCGGCGTTTGTGGGCTGGATTGCGTCATTTCCAGATGCCGTTCGTTCCCTTGGGACGACCTTTTCTCGAGGCGTTTATGGATGCTACTTTGACCGAGTTCATGACCTTCTGCGTATTGCTTGATCTCTATCGGGGTGTCCCAAGGTTGTATGCGAATTTCAACGGATATGATGAAATGGCGCATATATATGGTGTGTTGCATCCCGAGGCATTGTGGATGCTGCGTTGGATTGATTCCAGATTGGCGGAGATCGAACGGCTGAGCCATGAAGGTGCAAAAGCGCATTATGATGTTTTCATCCTTTCAGACCACGGAATGGCCTCAGCGATTCCATTCCGTGCTCGTTTTGGGCAGACCCTGGGTGAATTCGTGTCGCAGGCGGTGCATCTGGATGTGGATTTTCATGCCGGTGAGGAGTCCGCTGCTGCGACCCGGGCGCTACGTGCTCGTTACCTCATTGCAGCTTTACGTGATTCGCAATCACGCTTGCCACCCTGGGCGCGAAGATTGGCGCGCAGGACGCGTCGTCCATTGTTGAACTATCTGTCGCGGGAAGAACCGGCATATGATTGGTGTCTCGAGCGTGAGGTGGTTGTGCAAGTTTCGGGGCCTCTGGCGCACGTCTATTTCCGCGTCACATCGCAGTCAATGGACTTACCTGAGGTCGCGCTGCTCTATTCGGACTTTATGCAGCAATTGGTGGGGCATGCCGGCATTGAATTGGTCGTGGGGCGTGATGCTGACCAGGTGATTGTTTTGGGACGCCGGGGTGGGGTGCTCACAGCAAGGGCTGATAGGGTTGATTTGCAGGGTCTTGACCCACTTGAGGCCTTTGGCGCTCGCGATTATGTCTTGCGTGAGCTCAGGCATCTTGTGCAACTGCCCACTGCTGGGGATTTAGTGTTGTTGGGGCGGCTTTTCGATACTGGTGAGGTTGTCACCTTCGAAGAGCAGCAGGCAACGCATGGGGGCTTGGGTGGCGGACAGGATCAGCCCTTTATTATCTATCCTGCCGCTTTGCCATTACCGGAGCTGGAATGCCCTGAAGCTCTCTACTACTGGCTTCGTTCACAGTATCCACTGTAGATTCCTACCAGGCCCAAATACTCCAGGCAATGATCATCAGCGTGCCCAGTCCGAAACGGACGATGAATGCCCAGCCCCAACCGATAAGCATATCGCGTACTACCAGCAGTGTTTCGTTGGTATTACGCCGGTAAGAATATTCTGCTGCAAACAAAGCCACCAGGCAAGCGACAATGCCTCCTATTGGCGTGAGGATCAGACTGAAAATGAATCCGGCTGCAAGCGCCATGGCGATGGAGCTCCAGCGTGCTCCACTCTGCCGGGCCTTCGCGCCCATCAGCAGGTTATCTGAAAGCCAGCCAACGATGGTCAGGAGGGTAATCAGCGTGAACCACCATCCCCCGGCGTTTTCGAAGCTGGTAATAATCCCGTAAAGCAGCGCCAGCCCCCAAATGATGGTGATTCCGGGAAATACTGGGACAATCAGACCTGCCAGACCCAGGATCATGCCGGCGAGTATAGCCCATTCTAAGCCAGATTCTAGTAAAATATCCATGATGTGTGTGTTTTACTCCAGGTTTAGGATACCGACTTTTGTTACTATAGCAGCAAATTGATAATTGACAATACGATTTTTCGTGTTAGAATTTAGTTAGATATGGTTACGTTTTCATACCTCTGGCGATGGACTGCAGGTAACAATGACTCAAACTCCTGACGTGTATTGGCATGCGCATCGGCGCATCATGCGGCATCGCTCCCAGGTTCCGATCTGGGCTGCTGTTTTCCCCCAACAATCCTTGCGCACGTTCCTGGAAGAGATGTGGGATGGATTAATGATCATAGCTGATGATCAGGTGGCTTATGTAAACGATCAGCTATGTGAGATGCTGGGGTATTCGCGGGCTGAACTGACAGGAATGCCTGGGGGAATGTTTCCCGTGGAGTGGCCCGGTTTGCGTGTTTTGTTTGATGCGTTGCGCGCAGATTCTGATCGTGAGATTCCTTCGGGCGATTTGGAATTTGAGATTGTGCGCAAGGATGGAGTGCGTCGTTGGGTGTTTGCGCGCTATGCAATTCATTGCGAGGATGATGATTGCCGCATGGCTTTTGTGGTGATGACTGATATCACTGAACGGCGTGAGGCTATGGAGGAACGCGAGCAGCTCATCCGGGATTTGAGCACTTTTGCCCAAACTGTTGCTCATGGGTTGAAAAGTCCCCTGACCCTGGTGCGTGCCTCTGCTGAGGTATTAGCCGTTGAGGGACCAGTTGCCCCTGGCTCAGAATTCTATCCCTATCTTGACACGATACTCCGTGGTGAGCAGGTGATGCGCAATATGATTCAGGAACTGCTACTTCTTGCCGGTGTTTCAAATCAGCAGGTAGAGACGCGCCCGCTTGCGATGGATAGTATCGTGCGTTCTGCTCTTGAGCGACTTGCCATAATGACGCGCGATTATGGCGCCGTCGTATCTGTAACCGCGAATCTGCCGACTGCTCTGGGATATGCTCCCTGGATTGAGGAAGTGTGGGTAAATTACATCAGTAATGCCATCAAGTATGGAGGCACTCCGCCAAGGTTGCATCTGGGTGCGACTGTGAAAGCTTCAGGTTGGGTGCATTTTTGGGTGCGAGATAATGGGATTGGATTGACTGAGGAAGAACAATCCCAGCTTTTCCGCCCTTTCAAGCGCTTAACCCAGAAGGCAGTGAGTGGCGAAGGCTTGGGACTTTCCATCGTGGCGCAAATACTGGAGCGACTCGGGGGACGGGTCACGCTGCGTGCATTGCTCGAAGGCGGCAATGAATTCGGCTTTGTGCTACCGAATGCTTGAGCCTTTACAGGGGTTGCGATTTTTGGAGCTTGAGGGCAGAATCCTGGTTTAGATGGAAGTAACGGGTAATGGTTACCATTACCCGTTACGTTTTTCGTGCCGCTGACTTATCCGTTTATCCGCCCGCAATCAAATGGATGACTCGCACATCAGCTTCATCCGGGATGAGGGTTTCCGCATAAGCATCGTGATCAATCACTGCTCCATTGATTGAGACGATGATGTGTGGGTAGGTGAAGGTCTTCTGCTTCAGAATATCCTGTACCGTCAGTCCCTCATGCCATTCAAGTTCTTCACGTTTGTTCAGAGTTATCATGTGGGTTTGTAGATCCTCAGTTACGGGTTAGAGGATATTTGAACAGGATTTCAATCTTCAGCTCGTAACTTTTTCTCTACTACTGCCAAGACTTCTGGGAAATCAATTCCCAGTGCCTTGAGTTTTTCTACTGTGGGCACCCCATTGCGCGTCCAGCCACGCCGCTCATAAACAGCGTCCATGAGGCGTTCATAGCGCTCTGTACGGTAGTGACGATGCGCTGCCATCTTCTCTTGCAGCGTCATGGCGTCTGGATCGAGTCCCAACCACTCTCGCAGTTGTTGGTCGTAACGCTCTCTGCGTGATTCGTATTCCTCTTCGGTAACAGGACCAACGCCTCGATATGGGGGATAGTCGTGCTCACGCAGGCCTTTGCCCAGTCGAATATTGAACACGCGTTGGAAGTTGTAGACTCGCTCAGACATGGCGATGATCTCATTGATATCAACTTCGCGACCGGTCACTGCGGAGAAAATGTCCACATAATTCTGGACATGATGCGGGATTTTTGCCGGCTCAGCGCTTTTAGAGTTCTTGGGATCTACGACATCATTCCAGGGCAATTTGCAGAAACCACAGAGACCGAACCAGGTACGCCACATCGGGAAATAATGCAGTGCTTCAGCCTTGTCTTCAAAGGTGGGTATCTGGTTGTTTACCTGATCCATGAAGATGAGCCAGGCTTCATCATGCTGTGGTCCCTTGTTAGTGAGCGCATAGCCACCTTGTTGTGCCAGAGATTCCTTGCCCATGTACATGGAGTACTCCATGCCCTTATTTTCCATGCCAATATCTTGCACAAACTGAGGATCGGCGCCATAATGCTCGATGACGTAGGTTTTAGCTTTGCGCACGCCTAATGCTGCAATTTTGCCCAATCCCTCGCCGCGTGCCAGTTGGTGCAGAATCTCCAATGAGGCAGCGGCATTGCCAAAAGTCAGTTCGAGACCGCCGGTTTTCTCCTGATCTAGAATCCCCACTTCATAGCATTCCATAAGGAAGCTGATCGTGTTGCCATAGGAAATCGTATCAATGCCGTAGGTGTCACAGTAGAAGTTCAACTCAAGAATGGCGTCAGGGTCAAAGATACCGCAGGTGCTTCCTATCGCGCCGATTGTTTCGTATTCGGGGCCATCCACGATGACCTTATGACCTTTGTAGGGTCCCGTTTGGAGTTCAAAACCGTCCACGGCATGAGCACAGGCGACGGTGCAGCCATACCAGCAACCATCGGGTAGGCCTTGGGTCACACGGGTTTCCCAATATGCCCCATTGATATCGCGGGCTTGGGGATGTGACCCGAATTTGAAATTATTGACCGGAAGCAGATCATAATCGCTCATAATCTCTACCAGATAAGACGTGCCGCGGTTCCGCATCCGGTTTTGGACGGAGTCCCAGGTCGCAATCTCTCGTTGTATATCGGCACCCACACGTGCAATTCGCTCCATGTCTGCCGGGTGGTTAGCGTCGCCCTTGAAAGGTTGGGCGCGCACTACCAGCGCCTTGATGTGCTTTTGCCGTAAAACTGTACCTGGACCGCCGCGCGCAGCCTGCTTATAGCGCACATCCTGTCGTTTCCGGTCATAGAGGCTGAAGTTGAGGCAGCCCAATAATGAATGTTCGGCCCCTGTCCCGGCGGAGACCATCGCAATATAGTATTTCTCCTGGGGCTTCTCCGCCAACACATCATAAAGCCATCTCCCCAACAGATGCGTATCATTGGGCGCATCGGGCATTTCCTCAATCGTGACCTTTCCCTCGATGGCATCCACAATTACCATGACATCTTTCTCGGCGATGCCTTGCACTTCAATAGCATCCCAACCGCTGAACTTGAGTAGCGGTCCAAAGTGACCGCCCGCATTGCTGTCGGTGATGATCTCAGTGGTTGGGGAAACCGTGGTCACTAGCGATTTTCCAGATCCGGGATATTGTGTTATACCCCCGCAGGGTCCGGTGGAGATAACGATTTCATTCTCAGGGCTGTCCCACTTGGTGTCATCATGAACAGCATGCCATAACAACCACAGATCAAAGCCTTTGCCACCCGTGAACTTGAGTTTCATTTCATCGGACACGGGTTTTGCTTTGATTTCACCTGTCCCCACATTTACATATAAGGTTTGATTGGCATACCCTCGTTCAATTCGGGGTGTTTGATAAGGGAATTCCGCCAGTACGTGCCGGATGATCTTGTTGGTCATAGTGTTCTCCTGTTGAAATCAGCTGATCAGTAAGGCTCGAATTACGACTCTTCACTTGAGATCTAGAATCGGAGATTCCATACATCCGTGGAAGCCTCATCCAGCTCCACGATTTTCAAGGCCTCTTGCGGGCATGCCTTGACGCATTGTCCACAGGCGACGCACTTGAAAGCCAGGGCCTCTTCAGGTGCAAAATACATCACTCCATAAGGGCAAAAGCCCACACATGACATGCAGCCTACGCATAGGTCTTTTTTGAGCAGCACAATACCCTGTTTGTTGTAGTAGAGGGCCTCGGTGGGGCAGACCTCTATGCACTTGCCACATTGAATGCAGAATTGCGCGGCAAAACCATCGTCCTTGACGCTGATGCGAATGCTGGATTTGGCAACATCTTGTACTTTGAACCAGGTTTGGGCGCATGTTACCTCACATTCGCGTGCGCCGGTGCATTTTTGGGCGTCGTATGCCAATACTTTCATTGTTCCTCCTCATGTCGCAAAACTATCATTCCGGGGTTGTGATAAGGCTATTCCGTATTATAGTGTATCGGATGATGCGCGCAAATATAGTGTCAGATTGTCCCAATAGAAGCTATCGAATATCCTTGTCCCCCAATGTGCGGATAAAGTTATTAGTCTTGGTGGGCCTGGCTTTCACCTTGCGGGTGGTTTTCCTGGATAGGCAGAGTCTTTGGCGTGACGAAATAGACGCGCTGAATTTCGCTATTGCTCCCTGGAACGAGTTGACCGGTAATTTCCTTCGGCCTGGTTGGAATGGCCCGTTGTATTTTCTATTGCTGCGCGTCTGGGTAGCAGCTGCCGGCAGAACGGCTTTTGCGTTGCGGTTTTTTTCGCTTGTGTGGGGTGTGCTAGAGGTGCCCTTGATTTATGTTTTGGGCAAGCGTCACTTTTCACCACGTGTCGCGCGATGGGCCGCATTACTAGCGACGTTCTCTCCCTATTTGATCTGGTATGCGGCTGAGGTCAAGATGTATACGTGGGTGCCGCTGTTGGTCTTGCTGGTGTTATATGCCCTGGATCGCGCCTGCGTGACTCCCAAATGGCATTGGTGGGCTGTGGTTGTGTTAGGAACATCCTTAGCCGTTTACAGCCATATTCTAGCTGCTTTGAGTATTCCGGTTCTGGTTGTGTGGTGGCTGTTTCGCCCCGTCCGGCACTCCCGAGCCTGGATTGGGGCCGTGGCAGCGTTGGCTTTCCTGACGCTGCCCTATTTGCCTTTGCTTGCCTGGCAGTTACCGATGGCTCTTAGGGACCGTGGCGTGACTGGCTTCCCGTCGCTGACTTTCTTGCAGATGGCAGGGACATTGTTAGTGGGATGGAGCACGGGTGTGCCGGGAATCGGCCGCATTGTGGGGCTTTGGACTGGCGCAGGTCTGGCGGCTTGGGGGGCTTTTGCCCAACTCTGGCATGGCCGATGGCGTGCCGTGGGGATGTTGGTGGCATGGCTTTGTGTGCCGCTCGTGATCATCTGGTGGCTTTCATTGCGGGGGCCTTTATTCACCGATCGGTATTTGATCTGGTTGGCGCCTGCCTATTACTTGCTCATAGGAACCGGTCTCGCAGCGATATCGCGGCGTTGGCTTTCACGGACTTTCCTGGTTGTATTGTTATTGCTGGCTGTGGCGAATATCTATGCTCAAGCCTTCAATCCCTACAAACCGCAATTCCGTGAGGCCGCAGCACAGCTCCGGTTGCGAAGGCTGCCAGATGAGTTATTGATTTTCCAAATTCCTTACAACCGCATTATGATGGCATATTATCTGCCCGCCCCGCTGGAATCAGTCGTTGAGGCGCCATATACGAATTTTCGCGATGCCGAGGGGCGCTTCACCGTGACGCCCGAGAACGTTGCAGAGCAGCTTGAGTTGGTCACGCAAGGTTACCGGCAGGTGTGGTTGGTGTATTCTGAGGCCCCATTGTGGGATGAGCGTGAACTGGTCAGATCCTGGCTCGATGCTGCCGGTGTTGTGGTCTACGAGCAGCATTTTCTGATGGTTTCATTGATATGTTATAAATTGGGATGAAACGCAAACTAACAGGGAGCAGAGATAGCTCGCCAACGCACTGTATGTCGGTAACGGTATGTTGAGATATGGCTCTTGTCTTTTTGTGGAAGCACGGTAGAATCGGGGTATCACGGGTTGATTGAATCAGTGAATTGGTTGAGGAGCAAATACACTATGCCGTTGACATATGCCGAATTACAGCAGCTGCTCGTGAAGCAGGAGAGTGAACTGCAAAGTCAGTTAGAAAGCATCCAAAGCGAAGTGCGCGAGGATGGCGTGGGCTACAGCAATCACATCGCCGATGCCGCGAGCGAGGTCTTTGAACAAGCGCGCAACGTATCCTTGTTACAGCAATTGCGGCGTTCCCATGAGGATGTGCTACACGCTCTGGAGAAATTCGAGGACGCCACTTATGGGATTTGTGAATCCTGCGGTGCGTTGATTGATATCCCCCGGCTGGAGGCTCTGCCTTCCGCTCGTTATTGCGTGACTTGCCAGACCCGTCTCGAAGGCAAACGATGAGGTTGATGCGCTTGCATCCGAGCCGCCTGGCTCTATGGGTGTTGGCGGGCGCTATTATCCTTGCCGACCGCCTTTCAAAAGTCTGGGTTGTGGCAAATCTATCAGAGTACGTTCCTACTGATGTTTGGCCCTGGCTGGCTCCTGTTGCCTCATTTACTCGCCTCCCCAACACCGGGGTGGCTTTTGGCATGTTCCCACAGTTGGGAGATATCTTCAAAATCCTCTCTGCTGTTGTCATTGTCGCGATTATTTTCTTCCACCGTACTGTGGAGCCTGAAGACTGGCTGACCCATATTGCTTTGGGATTTATGGTGGGTGGTGCTACAGGCAATCTTATTGACCGCTTGGTCTATGGGCATGTGGTAGATTTCATTGATCTCAACTTTTGGCCATTTGGAAATTTTGCGGTATTCAATATTGCTGATTCCAGCATTGTTATCGGTGTTTCCTTGCTGCTAATCGTTGTTTGGATCCAGGAGAGGCAGGCTGTACGTGTTGAGCGAACCGAAAGTCTTAATAGCTGAGGAAGAACTACGCCTGGATCTCTTGCTGGTTCAGATGTGGCCCGAGTTGGGACGGGCTGCACTCCGGAGTATGGTGCAGCAAGGTCATGTGCGTATCAATGGTGAGCTGGCGTTGAAGACCGGGCAGTATGTGCAGGTGGGTGACCGGGTTGAGGTTGATGCGCTTCTTCTTGATGAAACAGCCTCACAGGTTCTTGCTCCAGATAGTCTCGAAGTCGTCTATGTGGATGAGTCTATTGTGGTCGTGGATAAACCCGCCGGCATGGCAACGCATGTGGGCCGTCGCAAACTCGAACTAGTGCTAGCGCCCTTGATGAGTCAGACTTATCCTGATATGGCACATGTTGGTGGGGTGGAACGCGCTGGAATTCTGCAGCACCTTGACCCTGAGTGCTCCGGCCTCGTGCTTGCGGCGCGCACGGAGGACTCGTATCGAATTCTCAAGCGTGAGATTACACGGCAGCGCGTGCGGGGCCAATATATGGTATTGGTCGAAGGGCGTTTGACCGGCGCCGGAGAGATTGAGGCGCCCATTGGCAATCTCAAGCACGAGCGTGAACAACTGGGGGTGGCGCGTGAGGGGCGTTCTGCCTGTACGCATTATCGCCCAGTGCATCACTATCGTAGTGAAGGGCGCCATTATTCATTACTTGAGGTGGAGCCCGAGTCGGCGCGCCTGCACCAGATTCGTGTACATTTTGCGTGGTATGGTTATCCAGTTGTGGGTGACAAGGTCTATGGTTCACCACGTCAGCCAGAGTGGGCAACCCGGCTCTATCTTCATCTTTCGGAACTAACATTTCAGCATCCTGTTACGGCTGAGATTATGAAACTGGATTCGCCATTACCTGCTGATATCTATGGCGTCTTGCATTTTATGGCACGCCACAAGCGGGGTTAAACTCTTGACCCTGGAGTCGTTTCATTTTCCCAATTTCTTGACCGAGGTGTTACTATGCGTGAGTTGAATGTTGCTGTGGTTCAGATGGTGCCGGAACTTGGCAAGATGGAAGCCAATATCGCCAAAATGGCGGATTGGATTCGCACCATTGCCACGACACAGCCGGTTGATATCATTGTTTTCCCTGAGCTTTCGGTTACAGGTTACGAAGGCGGGCAGCGTTTTGCCCAAATGGCGCAGCGTGTGCCTGGCGCTGCCTCTAATATTCTGGGGCAGCATGCCAGCGAGTTCGGCGTTTATGTTTTGGTGGGAATGGCGGTTAAGGAAAAAGTGGAGACGATACTCTATAATAGCGCTGTGCTCATTGGCCCAGATGGTACTGTGGCAGGCGAGTATCGTAAGCTGCACCTGCCGGCTGAAGAGCGCCTGGTTTTCCGCCCGGGTTATAAATTGGCGCCTATAGAGACTGAATTTGGTGTGCTTGGCATCATGCTGGGCTGGGATTTAGTTTTCCCGGAGGTTGCCCGCAACCTGGTACTCGACGGTGCTGAGGTATTGCTCATGCCTGCGGCTTGGGAGGCTCGAAACGTAGCCATATGGCGCAATCTGTTGGTTTCTCGCGCCTATGAAAATGAGGTCTTTTTGGCTGCTTCCAATCGGATTGGTCAGGAGCCTTCATACACCTTTGCCGGTGAATCGGCTGTACTGAACCCTTCCGGCGAGCTCTTGGGGACTATTGCTTCGCCTGACGAGGGTGAGGGTGAAGAAGGACCCGTCGAGGGTTATGTGGTGGCTCGATTGGATTTGGATGAGATTCGTCGTCGTCGTGAAGAGTCCCAGATCATGCTGGCGCGTCAGCCCGCCGCCTATCGCTCTATCGTGCGCAAATATTGATAGCTAACCAGAAAAATGCTGACGCGGGGAGTGTCTCCCCGCGTCATTTTATTGTTGCGAAGCTGGTTTCTGCCGTTTACGTGGCATTTTGTAGCAGCGCACATCCCTCACGATGGATGCCCGCTACTTAAAGTACCTTATCATACATGCGATAGGTGCGGTAGACCTCACCGTTGAAGTTGGCGGCAGTCTGTCGCATCGGGATATTTGATTCGAGTACCCAAGAAATCTCGCATTGCTTGTAGCCCTGGCGAATGCTAGCCTTGAGCGTTTCCAGGAACAGAATTGCATCCACCCCTTGCCCACGGTACGCTTCAATGATACCGCCAACTGCCGCACGAATGGTGGTGATATTGCGGCGCACTTTCCACCAGTAAGCCAGCTTAACCATCGTCCACCATTCGGGTTCACCGGGACGGGGATAGGCTTTGAGCAGGGGTTGGCACAGGTCAATGAAGGGCATCATAAAGGCGATAGGCTCACCATCCCTTTCCGCAAAGAACACTGTTTTGGGGTCCAGAAGGATTTTTAGCGCTTTCCCGAGATGTTCGAGCTCATTCTCCGTTAGCGGTACAAAACCCCAGTTTTTGGACCATGCGGCATTGTAGACCTGCTTGACTCTGTGTTTTTCCTCCTCGAAGTTGCGCATCTCCATGGGGCGAATCGTTATATTGAGCCGTTCACGCACTTTTTCTGCCACGCGCAGTAATTTGGGGTTGATGCCTGTGCCATCCTCCTGCATTTTCGTGAGATCAAAGATGTAGGCGTAGAGGTCCATGGCTTTGGTGTAACCGGCTGCCTCGATGTAGCCAACGTAATATCGGGGGTTGTAGGTCAACATCACCACCGGTGGGCCGTTCCAGCCATCTACCAGTAATCCGACTTCCTCATTGGTGGAGAAGTTTGCCGGACCGCGTAAGGTCGTCATTCCCTGCGATTTGACGAAGTCCTCTGCGGTTTTCAACAGGGCTTGCGAGGCTTCAGGGTCCTCGAGTACCTCATATAAGCCGAAGAAGCCGATTTTCTCGTTCCAGACCTCGTTGTGCCGGTGATTGATAAGCGCCGAGATGCGACCAACGACTTTATCTCCCCGCCGGGCAAGGAACGATTTCACGGTGGCGTGTTCGTAAAACGGATGACGTTGCGGATCCATTAACTCGAAACGTTCCGATAGCAGGGGCGGCACCCAAAGTGGGTCGTCTTTGTAGACTTCCCATTGGAAGTGAACAAAGGTTTTGATATCTGCTGCCGTCTCTACCGGCGTAATGCTAAGTGCTTCAGTCATAATACCTCCTCAAAATAAACCATTCCTTTGAACCATGGCCCTGCTGAGACGCCAGGCTCTAGTTAATAAATTCAAGCTACAAATTACGATTATACGAGCATTGTCCCCTGGGTCAAAGTAAAAGTAAGCGGGGAAATCTTCACCCGTTTGCACAATCTCGATGGGATCTTTGCGGTAATTCTGCCTCATCCTCAATACTCAAATGCAACCGGTGCTGGGTGCGTTTCAACTTGGGGAAAAAGCAAGCCGATTATCATGCAAATGCCTTTCTTTGAGTGATTTTTCGCAGCGGGGCAAAGCCCCGCTGCGAAAAATCACC